>DASWIG010000298.1:0-6677 GCA_036397835.1 Thermoanaerobaculia bacterium | reverse complement strand
TTCCTCCTTGCCCTTCTGGCGTCCTTCCGCTCGAAGATCGTCTGCCCACGTCGTGATCATCGCTTCTACCTCTCGATATCCCGCCTCGCGGAGCAAGGCCTCGTACTCCGGAGCCGTCTGCGCATCCAGTTTGACGTATGTTCCCACGAAGTTCAAGAGCCGAAACCGGCGGTCCTCGTCGAGCCCGGGGGCCTCCAGGATTCGACGCAGACAGGCGAGCGCCGCCTCCGCGCGGCTGGCGAAGCCCTGGGGCCTCATGAGCACCGCGAACGCCCAGGCCAGCGGCTCCGGACGGGCGAGGTACTCCCGCGCCGATGCTCCCGAGAGCCCCAGGCTGTTGTAGGCGAAGGTGTTCGGGACGCAGCCGAACGAGACCGGCTTGAAGCTCGACTGGGTCAGTCCCGCCTCGCCGCCGTGCAGGTAGACCACCGCCGTGTGCACGGGCAAACCCGTGCCCAGGGTGAGCACGTGGTTGTAATCGCGCAGGCGCACGAGCTTGCGCTTGCGGTACGCGTGCTCGATCTCCACGTGCGCCAACGCCTGCGGCTCAGGGTCGGAGGGCACGCGGATCTCCGCCACCAGGTCCGGGAACCAGCGGCGCCCCCGCAAGAGGTCGTTGAAGCGCTCGCGGCCGGGAACGAGCTCGAGCTTCGACACGTCGGCGGCGGCCGCCAGGTGCGGCAGGGTGAGCGCCAGCAGGTCGGCCGGGAAGGCGATGCCGAGCTCCTTGACGATATGGTCGTGAAGGCCACGCATAGGTCCTCCGTCGCCGCCTCTCAGGAACGAGAGCGGCCCTCGAGAGACGCGCGCAATCCGTGCACGCGTCTACTGAAGACTTGTAAGACGTATGAGAGCCGTGAATTCTGACGCGGGATTTGAGGTTTTTCGCCCGACGGGGCCAGTAGAAGGCGCTCCTGCAACGTCCACCAGGGGGCCGCGACGTAGCCTCTTTCGTCAGTGGGAGAGCCCGGAACACGGCGACGAGCCCTTCGCCACCTTGACCGACCGCAACACGGCCCTGCTCGCCGCGGCGTTCCTGCCGCTGGTGGACCGGACGCGGAGCTTCTCCGTCGACCCGGAGGACGCCGGCGGCCCCGTGCTGTAGCGTGACGGCCGCGCCGTGGGCCGGATCCGCTACGGCGATCCGGAGCTGACGGAGGCGCTGAACCTCGCCGAATGCCCCCGGCCGGGCAGGGGGCGTCAGAGCCACTGGCTTCCGGAGGGATCTCGACCGGTGCAGGCCCTGTCCCGCACTATACTGACCCCCCACCATGACGACTCCGCCCCCGGCTCTCACCGTCGTCATCGCGACCTACGACCGCCGCCCGATCCTCGAGCGCACCCTCGACGCTCTCGCCGCTCAGACGCGCCGCGACTTCCTTGTGGTCGTGGTCGACGACGGCTCCGGCGACGGCACCTGGGAATGGCTCGAGAGCCGGGCGTCCGCGGCGGCGGTCCCGGAGCTGGCGGTGGCGCGGCAGGAGAACCGGGGCCAGGGGCAGGCGCGCAACCGCGGCCTACGGCTCGCCGCCGGACCCCTGACGCTCTTCCTCGGCGACGACGTGATCCCCCGTCCCGACTTCGTCGCCGAGCACCTCGCGGCGCACGCCGCCGCGCCGGAGCCGCGGGCCGTCGTCGGCTTCACCGACTGGCGCCGCCGCGAGATGAAGGTCACGCCGGCCCTCGAGATGGCCGGCCGCGAAGGCCACCAGTTCGGCTACGGACACATGACGCCGGGCGGCGAGGTGCCCTTCACCTGCTTCTACACCTCCAATGTGTCGCTGCCGCGCGAGGCCCTGGGGGCCGATCCGTTCGACCCGGCGTTCCGCCGTTACGGCTGGGAGGACGTCGAGCTCGGCTACCGCCTGAGCCGCCGCGGCTTGAAGCTCTACTACCACCCGGCGGCCGCCGCCGAGCACCTCCACCCGATGACCCTCGCCGACCTCTTCGCCCGCCAGCGGCTCGTGGGCCGCGGTCTCGACGAGCTGCTGCGTCTCCACCCGGAGCTCGCCGGCAGGGCGCTGCTGGCGCCGCCGTCGCCGCCGCGCTGGTTCGGCGCCGCCCGACGCCTGGTCCCGCCCCTGGTGCCCCTGCTCAGCGCCGTCGACGGCCTCGGCGTGCCGCTGTCCACGCGGGTGCTCCATCGGGTGCTGATGTGCGGCTATTACCTGGGGCGGGAGGAGGCGCGGGCCTCGTGACCCGTCGTCAGCGCGGCGACGTCGCCGGGGCGGCCGGAAATCCCCCTCGGCCCCCTTTTATGCAGACTTGCATTATGCTGATCTGCATAATCATGAGATTCGTCGACCGTACCGCAGAGATGGCCCGCCTCGACCGGCTCGTCGCCGGCGACGAGGGAGCCCTGGCGGTGCTCTACGGGCGCCGCAGGATCGGCAAGACCCGCCTCCTGCTGGAGTGGTCGTCGCGTCATGGGGGGCTTTATCGTCACGGCTTCCTCACTTTGCTCCAGGGAGACCGAATGACCAGGAAGCGGGGAGCCCTGAGGGACACGCTCGACACCCGCCATTTTGGCGCATCCTTCCTCAACTGCTGAAAATAGCAGACTTGCCCACGTGCCGCCGCCAAGAACGCCCCGAAGGCATATCAGGGCTGCCGGGGGAGGATTTGGACGGCTTCAGCCGTCCTTCCGCAGCGCCCGTCTTCTAAGATAGGCGCCGTGGGAGGACCGGAGCGATGACCGCGGAGGAACGCTGGCAGCGGATCGAGGCCCTGGCGCGCGCCGCCCTGGGCCACGAGGCCGCCGAGCGCGGTGCCTTCCTCGACGCCGCCTGCGGCGGCGACGAGGCTCTGCGCCGCGACGTGGCGGAGCGCGTCGCCACCTACGAGCGGGCGCGCGACGGCGCCACCGTGCTGGCGCGGCCGGCCTACCACCCGCCGCCGGCCGTGGAGCTCGAGCCTGGACGCGAGCTCGGCCCCTACCGCATCCTGCGCCAGATCGGCGCCGGCTCGATGGCCACCGTCTACCTGGCGGCGGCGGTCGGCGACGGCGAGCCCGGCGGATTCCAGCATCGGGTGGCCGTCAAGGTGGCGCGGCGCGACTTCGCGACCGAGCGTCTGGCGCGGCTCTTCCGCGCCGAGCGCCAGGCCCTCGCCCGCCTTCGCCACCCCAACATCGCCCGCCTCCACGGCGGCGGCACGCTCGACGACGGGCGTCCCTACGTGGTCGTCGAGCACGTGGACGGCAGCCCGATCGACGAGCACTGCGAGCGCCACGCCCTGCCGGTCGCCCGGCGTCTCGAGCTCTTCTGCCAGGTCTGCGCCGCCGTCCACTACGCGCACGAGAACGGCGTCGTCCACCGCGACGTCAAGCCCACCAACGTCCTCGTCACCCGCGGCGGCACGCCCAAGCTCCTCGACTTCGGCATCGCCGTCCACGCGGACGGCGGCGAGCCGGGCGGGGAGGAGGAACGCCCCATGACGCCGCCGTACGCCAGCCCCGAGCAACTCCTCGGCCGCGAGATCACCCCGCTGTCGGACGTTTACTCCCTGGGGGTCCTGCTCTTCCGGCTGCTCACCGGCCAGCTTCCCTACGGCGAGGAGGCGCGGGGGCCCCGCGAGATGGCGCGTCTGCTCGACGAGCGCTCGCCGCCGCGGCCCAGCGGCGTGGTGCCGGAGCACGAGCTGCGGCGTCTGCTCGCGGGGGGCCTCGACGCCATCGTCCTCAAGGCCCTCGCCCACCGCCCCGATCACCGCCACGCCAGCGCCGACGCCCTGGCCGGTTCTCTGCGGACCTGGCTCGGCGCCGCGTCGTAAGATGGCTCCGAGAACGTCCAGGAGAACCTCATGCACCTTGTCCAGCACTTCCGCCTCCGGCCGCTCCTCGCCGCGGCCGCCCTCGCCATCGTCTTCAGCGGCGCCGTCCACGCCGGCGACAAGCCCCTCACCTTCGCCGACCTGATGCGGTTCAGGACGCTCCACCATCCCTCGATCGCGCGCGACGGGAGCTGGATCGCCTACGACCTGCAGCCCGACCGCGGCGACGGCGAGGCCGTGGCCCGCTCGACGAGCTTGCCCGTGGAGCACCGTATCGAGCGCGGCGCCGATCCCCGCACCTCCGGCGACGGGCTCTGGGTCGTCGCCACGATCGAGCCGTCGTTCGCGGAACGCGTGAAGGCCGAGAAGAAGAAGGACGGCGGGAACAAGGACGACAAGGACAAGCCCAAGAAGGGAATGGCGCTCCTCCACCTCATGGCCGGCACCGAGCTGCGCTTCGAAAAAGTCGAGTCGTTCGCGCTCTCCGACGACGGCCGCTGGCTCGCCTACAAGCTCCATCGCGAGGAAGAGGAAGAGAAAGACGAGGAAGAAAAGCCCGAGGAGGAAAAGTCCGAGGAGAAGGCCGAGGAGGAAAAGAAAGCGAAGGACAAGGAGGAGAAGAGGAAGAAAGAGCTCGGCTCGACGCTGATGCTCCGCGACCTGCGCGAGGGCCAGGAGATCGCCCTCGTCCACGTGAAGAGCTATGCTTTCGACGAGCCCTCGGCGCTGCTCGCCTACGCCGTCGAGGCGCCGGAAGGCGCGGGCGACGGCGTTTTCCTGCGGGCACTGCGCAGCGAGGGCACGCCGCAGCAGGCGCTCTTCCAGCAGGACGGCACGCGGTCGACGCACCTGACCTGGCTCAAGAGCGGCAAGGAGGAAGAGCAGAGCTTGTTGGCGTTCGTGACCGCGCCCCTGGACGAGGAGGGCGAGGCCGGCGACGCCACCGTCTGGGCCTGGGAAGGCGCGGGCGACGCCCGCCGCGTCGCCTCACGCGACGAGGCGCCCGCGGGCTGGACGGTGCCCTCGGTCAATGAGCTCAAATGGAGCCGCGACGGTCAACGGCTCTTCTTCGGGTTCAAGCCGGTCGATCCGGAAGGTGAAGACGACGACGAAGACGGGGAGGAAGAGCTCGATCCTCATGACTTCGAGGCGATTCTCGAGGACCGGGGGGTCGACGTGTGGCACTGGAACGATCCATTGATCAATTCCAACCAGAAGAAGCGCTGGGAGGAGCGAGAGAAGGACCGCACCTACCGCGCGGTCTTCCACCGCGCCACCGGGCGGGTCGTGGCGCTGGCGGACCTCGAGGTCCGCGAGGTCGAGGTGCCGGAGAATCCCCGCGTCGCCCTCGCCCGCGCCGACGTCCCGTATCTCAAGGAGGTCACCTGGAGCGGCCGTTACGCCGACCTCTACGTGGTCGACCTGGGCAGCGGCGAAAGGCAAGAGATTGCGACGCGGCTGAGCGAGGAACAGACCGCGTCGCTTTCGCCTGGCGGCCGTTACGTCATCTATTACGACGAAGGCCACTTCCACGTCTATGACGTCGAGCGCCGCACCGCGCGCAACGTGACCGCCGCTCTCGGCGTGCCCTTCGCCGACGAGGACCACGACTATCCGAGCCCGCCGCCCGACTACGGCATGGCCGAGTGGCTCGCCGACGAGGGCGCCGTGCTCGTCTACGACAAGTTCGACGTGTGGCGCGTCCCCACCGGCGGCGGCGCGCCTACTCGCATCACCGGCGGCTTCGGCCGCGAGCGGGGCTACAAGCTCCGGGTGGTCGACCTCGACCCCGAGGTGGACGCCCTGGAGCGCGGCGCGCCGCTGCTGCTCGAGGCCGAGCACGATCGGCTGAAGCACGAGAGCTTCTACGCCGCGCGCGAAGACCGCGAGGGCGTCGAGCCGCTCTACGAGACCGGCGAGCACCGCCTCGGCTTCGTGGCCCGCGCCGAGGACGCCGACCGCCTGCTCTTCACCCACGAGAATTACAACGAGTTCCCCGACCTGTGGACAGCGGATCTGGAGATTTCCCCCCTCGATCCCCCCAAGGGGACGCTGCAGCTCAGCGAGCCGGTCAAACAGAGCGACGCCAATCCCCAGATCGACGAGTTCGCCTGGGGCACCGCGGAGCTCGTCGAGTGGCGCAGCCTCGACGGCGTCCCGCTCCAGGGCGCGCTGATCAAGCCCGGCAACTACGAGCCCGGCAAGCGCTACCCGGTGCTCGTCTACTACTACCGCTTCTCCTCGCACCGGGTCTACGAGTTCAACGAGCCGGTGATCAACCACCGCCCCAGCTTCCCGATCTACGCCTCGAACGGCTACGCGATCTTCTTGCCCGACATCCGCTTCGAGGTCGGGCGTCCCGGCTTCTCGGCCACCAAGTGCCTGGTGCCCGGCGTGCAGAAGCTGATCGACATGGGCATCGCCGACGGCGACGCCGTCGGCCTCCACGGCCATTCCTGGAGCGGCTACCAGACCGCCTTCGTCATCACCCAGACCGACGTCTTCGCGGCGGCGGTGGCGGGCGCCCCGGTGTCGAACATGACGAGCGCCTACAGCGGCATCCGCTGGGAGACCGGGCTGGCGCGTCAGTTCCAATACGAGATGTCGCAGAGCCGCATCGGCGGCAGCCTCTGGGAATACCCCGAGCGTTACGTCGAGAACTCTCCGGTGTTTTACGCCCACCACATCGACACGCCGCTGCTGATCGAGTTCGGCGACGAGGACGAGGCGGTGCCCTGGTACCAGGGCATCGAGCTCTACCTCGCCATGCGGCGGCTGGGCAAGGAGGCGATCTTCCTCCAGTACCGCGGCGAGCCCCACCACCTGAAGAAGTACGCCAACAAGCTCGACTACTCGATCAAGATGAAGGAGTTCTTCGACCACCACCTCAAAGGGGCGCCGGCGCC
>DASWIG010000297.1:0-2533 GCA_036397835.1 Thermoanaerobaculia bacterium | reverse complement strand
TTCAACGGCGGCGGCTTCTTCGCCGTGCGCCTCACCCCCCATCTCGACGCCGACCGCCGGCGCTTTGCCTTCCGCGTGCCCGCCGTCGCCACCGAGGACGCCCGCATCCTGCTGCGCTTCGGCGACGAGGTGCGCGAGGTGGGCGTCGACGTGCCGCACCGCTTCGCGATCCGGCTGCCACCCTATCCCGTGCCGGTCGAGCGGCGGCCGGCGCCGGGACGCGGCGAGGCGGCGAGGCCGGGCGAGCCCGGCGTCGTCGCCTGGGTCGAGGGGACGCGCCAGGGCGAGGGCCTGACGCTCGTCCAGGCGTCCCTGCCGCCGGCCGCCGGCCCGGTGGTCGAGGGCGGCGCGGCGAGGGCGCCCGCCCTGCTCACTCCGCGCTCCCCCGACGCGCCCGTCCTGACCCTCGGCGTCGAGCGCGCGCGGCCGTCCGCGTCGCGTCCGCTTGCCGCGGCGGCGGGCCGGGTCCTTCCCGCCGCTCCCATCCTCCTGCTGGGCTGCCGTCAGAACGAATGAGACGCGGGACCCTCCGCGTCCTTCGCGTCCGTTGACGGCGGCGGCCGTGTGGCCTCGCGTGTCCGCCGTTTTCGTTCTGCGTCCGTGACGGCCTGAGGCGAACGCCGCCTCCGGCCGTCCTTATGTCATGCACGGCAGAGGATCCATGCCATGAGGAAAGCTCTTCCGCTCAGCTTCGTTTTGCTGTTCTTGCCCTCCTGGCTCGCCGCCGAGGTGGCGGGCCGGGTGACCACCGCGGGCGGCGACCCGGTGATGGGAGCGCGGGTCGAGATCGCCGGCACCGCGACCGCCGCCGTCACCGCCGGCGACGGCACCTTCCGCTTCCCGGAGGCCGACGCCGCGGTCACCGTCCGCATCCACCATCCCCGGTTCGAGACCCTGGAGGTCGAGGTGGCGCCGCTGCCGGCGGCGGACGCGGCGCCTCCGGCGTTCGCGCTCACCTCCAAGCACCAAGTCTTCGAGGAGATCACCGTCTCCGCCTCCCGCGAGGCCGACGCCGGCTTCCAGCCGGTGAGCGTGGCGGTCTCGTTCATCGCCCTCGACGACAAGCCCACGGTGCCGTCGACCCTGGTCGGTCTCCTCGCAGGGGTGCCAGGAGTGGCAGAGAACGGCCAGGGGGGGCAGTTCCAGTCCTATTCGATCCGCGGCGTCGCGGGCCAGCGCGTGATGACCCTGGTGGCCGGCGTGCGCATCGTCACCGAGCGCCGCGCCGGCGCCACGGCGTCGTTCGTCGACCCGATGCTGCTCGACCGCGCCGAGGTGGTGCGGGGGCCGTTCTCCAGCTACTACGGGTCGGGGGCCCTGGGGGGTCTCGTCCAGGTCTTCCCGCGCGAGTTCGCGAAGCCGAGCTTCAACGCCGGCTACGACAGCGAGGGGGACCAGAGCTTCCAGCAGCTCGGCGTCGGCGGCGAGGACTGGTCCCTGGGGATCTCCCACCGCCAGGCTGACGACGCCGAGACGCCCGACGGCGAGCGTCTCTTCAGCCGATTCGAGCAGTGGTCCGCGGCCCTGACCAAGAAGTGGGACCTCGGCGAGTCGACGAGCCTGGAGCTGATCGCCATCCCGGCCATCGGCCGCGACATCGGCAAGCCCAACGCCGACTTCCCCGGCCGCACCACGATCTATCCCGAGGAGAACCACCTCGTCACGCGGCTGATCCTGCGCACCGGGGACCACTGGCGCGTGGACCTCTGGGCCCATCCCAACGAGCTGCTGACCCGGGACACCGACGCCGCGGCCGGCACGCTTGCCCTGGTGGACAACGACGCCTTCGACTTCGGCTTCAACGCCCAGAAGGAGCTCGAGCTCGCCTCGGGGCTGGCGGCCCGTCTCGGCCTCGACTACTTCGGACGCCGGGGCGTCCAGGCCACGGAGACCACGGAGAACGTCGTCACCGGCGAGAGGTCGACGGCGACGACGCTGGACGGCGAGCAGGACGAGCTCGGCGCCTACGCCTCGCTGCGGCGCACCTTCGGCCGCGTGACCGTGGAGGGCGGCGGCCGCT
This sequence comes from Thermoanaerobaculia bacterium, assembly GCA_036397835.1. GTDB lineage: Bacteria > Acidobacteriota > Thermoanaerobaculia > Multivoradales > J023 > DASWIG01. The sequence goes on along the minus strand of DASWIG010000297.1, from coordinate 513 downwards.
TCACCTGGCTCCAGCAGTCGAACGCCGGCGCCGAGTCGACGTCGAAGACCGCGGTGACCGCCTTCGCCGGGGTGACGGCGCCCCTGGGCGGCGGCTTCGAGCTCGCGGCCAACGCCGGCACCGGCTTCCGCTTCGCGGGGCTCTCGGAGCGCTTCTTCACCGGCACCACCGGCCGCGGCGAGATCGTCGCCAACGAGGACCTCGACCCCGAGCGCTCGCTGAGCGTCGACGTGGGCATCCGCTATTACGCCTCGAAGCTTTACCTGGAGCTCTTCGCCTACCGCAACGAGGTCGACGACTACATCGAGCGGATCCGTCTGCCTTCGGGCGCCCGCACCTTCGTCAACCTCACCTCCGGCACCCTCCAGGGGCTCGAGCTCTCCGGCTTCTACCAGGCGACGGACGCCCTGCGCGTGACCTGGGCGGCGCAGCGTCCGCGCGGCGAGGACGACGCCGGCGCGCCCCTCGGCGACGTGCCGGCGGCGCGCGTCGAGGCGGGCGTGGCATGGCAGC
>DASWIG010000296.1:0-18826 GCA_036397835.1 Thermoanaerobaculia bacterium | reverse complement strand
TTCGTCTGCCGGGAAATCCCCCCTAACCCCCCTTTCTTAAAGGGGGGAACCTGACCGCGGGACTCTTAGCCCCCCTTTAAGAAAGGGGGGTTGGGGGGATTTGGCCGACGAAGTCGGCCTCTTACTCGCGGCCGGAAGGGTTTCCGGCCGGTCCTCTAGCGCAGGGTTTCAACCCTGCGATCTGAGGGCGTGGCAGAGAACTCGGCGGTTCGGGGGCGTCCTCGGGGTCCCCGGGTTGAAACCCGGGGCTACACGCGGTCGTCCCTGCGGGACGAGGAGCGACGCCAACAGGACGTCCGGCCCTCGGTGGACGTCCGTCAAGCGTCACGACGCCGACGAGCCCCGCAGCTCCTCGAGCTGCGCGGACACGATACGGACGATCAGGGGATCTTTGATCTCCTGGCCAGGCCAGCCGCCGATGCGGCTCTGCCGACGTCTAGTTGAAGAGGTTCTTGACCTTCTCGAACACCCCGTGGTGGACCTCGACGCCCTCGATCTCGGCCATCTCGCGCAGCAGCCGGATCTGGTCTTCGCTGAGGTCCTTGGGGCGCGGCACCTTGAGCGCCACGTGGACGACGTGGTCGCCGCGGCCGTGGCCCCGCAGTTGCGGGACCCCCTGGCCGCGGAGACGGAACTCGTGCCCGGTCGGGGTGCCGGCCGGGATCCTCAGGGTCTCGGTAGCGTCGAGGGTGCGCACGTCGACGTTGGTGCCGAGCACGAGCTGCGGGTAGCTGACGAAGACCTTCTCGTGGACGTCCGAGCCGTCGCGCTCGAAGCGCTCGTGGGGCTCGACGCCGATCCACACCTCGAGGTCGCCGGGCGGGCCGCCGCGGGCGCCGTGCTCGCCCTCGCCGCGCAAGCGCAGGCGCAGGCCGTTGTCGACGCCCGCCGGGATCGGGACCTTGAGGTCGCGCTGGCGCTCCACCCGGCCGTCGCCGCGGCACTCCTTGCACGGATCGGTCACCGTCTGTCCGCTGCCGTGGCACCGCGGGCAGGTCTGGGCGACGCTGAAGAAGCCCTGGCTGAAGCGCACCCGCCCCTGGCCCTGGCAGGTGGCGCAGGTGTTGAGCCGGCGGTCGCGGCTGCCGGTGCCCTCGCAGGCCTCGCAGGCCTCGAGGCGCGGGATGCGAATCTCCACCTCGCGGCCGAAGGCGGCGTCCTCGAAGGAGAGCCGCAGGTCGTAGCGCAGGTCGGCGCCCGGCACGCCGGCGGTGCGCCGCCGCGCGCCGAAGCCGAAGAAGCTGCCGAGGATGTCCGAGAAGTCGCCGAAGATCGTCGGATCGAAGCCGCCGAAGCCGCCGCCGAAGCCCGCCGCGTCGGCGTCGTGGCCGAATCGGTCGTAGCGGGCGCGTTTCTCGGAGTCCGAGAGCACGGCGTAGGCTTCGGCCGCCTCCTTGAACTTCCGTTCCGAATCCGGGTCGCCCTGGTTGCGGTCGGGGTGGGACTGGATCGCGAGCTTGCGGTAGGCGGACTTGATCTCGGTCGAAGAGGCATCGCGAGCGACGCCCAGCACCTCATAGTAGTCGCGTTTGTTCGCCATGACGGTCACGAGCTGGCCTTGGCCTTGGTCTTGTCGGCGTTCTCGAGCATGATTTGCGAGAGTTTCTGCGAGATCGTGCCGAGGTCGAAGACCGCCGCCTCGAGATCGGCCTTCTCGTCTTCGTTCAAGGCCATGCGAGCCCTCAGGAACGATTGATGGATCTGCTTCTTCTGCCGCTCGTCGACCACGTCCTGGAGTTGCTCGAAGACCCGCTCGTTGGAGTAGATGAGGCCCTCGAGCCGGTTCTTGATGCGCCGGATCTCGCGCCGCTTGGCGTCCTCCTGGGCGAACTGCTGCGCCTCCTTGACCAGCTTGTCGATTTCCTCGGTCGACAGGCCGCTCGAGGGGTTGACCTCGATCGACTGCTGCTGGTTGGTGGCCAGGTCGCGAGCCGAGACGTTGACGATGCCGTTGGAATCGATGGCGAAGGTCACATCGATCTGCGGCACGCCGCGCGGCGCCGGCGGGATGCCGACCAGCTCGAAGCGGCCGAGCGAACGGTTTTCGGCGGCGATCTCGCGCTCCCCCTGCAGGCAGTGGATCTCCACCGTCGTCTGGTTGTCGATCACCGTGGTGAAGACCTGGGTGTTCTTGGTGGGGATCGTGGAGTTGCGCTCGATCAGGGTGGTGAAGAGCCCGCCGTGGGTCTCGACGCCGAGCGAGAGCGGCGTGACGTCGAGCAGCACCACGTTCTTGATCTCGCCGCGCAGGATGCCGGCCTGGATGGCGGCGCCCATGGCCACCACCTCGTCGGGGTTGATCTCGCGGTTGGCCTCGCGGGCGAAGATCCGCTCCACCATGCGGGCGACGATCGGCGAGCGGGTCTGGCCGCCGACGAGCAGCACCTCGTCGATGTCCTTGGGGTCGAGCCCGGCGGCCGAGAGCGCCGCGAAGCAGGTCTCCTCCGTGCGCTCCACCAGGTCCTTGACGAGATCCTCGAAGTGGGAGCGCGTCAAAGTACGGGAGAGGTGCCGCGGGCCGCTCTCGTCGGCCGAGATGAAGGGCAGGTTGATGGCCGCCTCCATGGTGGTCGACAGCTCGCACTTGGCGCGCTCCGCCGCCTCCTTCAGGCGCTGCAGTGCCATGCGGTCGCCGCGCAGGTCGATCGAGGTCTCGGCCTGAAACTCCCCGATCAGCCAGCTCATGATCCGCTGGTCGAAGTCCTCGCCTCCCAGGTAGCTGTTGCCGGAGGTACCGCGGACCTCGAAGATGCCTTTCGAGAGCTCGAGGATCGAGATGTCGAAGGTGCCGCCGCCCATGTCGTAGACGGCGATGACCTGGTCCTCATGCCCCTTGTCGAAGCCGTTGGCGAGCGCCGCCGCGGTGGGCTCGTTGATGATGCGCCCGACCTCGAGGCCGGCGATCTTGCCCGCGTCCTTGGTGGCCTGGCGCTGCGAGTCGTCGAAGTAGGCCGGCACGGTGATGATGGCCTCGTCGATCGCCTCGCCCAGGGCCTCCTCGGCGAAGTTCTTGAGCTCGGTCAGGATGAAGGCCGAGATCTCCTGCGGGCTGAACTCCCGGTCGCGGATCCGCACCCGCACGTCGCCGTTCTCGGCGCCGACCAGGATGTAGGGCAGGATCTCGCGCGCCCGCTGCACCTCGCGATCGTCGAACTTGCGGCCGATCAGCCGCTTGACCGCGAAGACCGTGTTCTGAGGATTGGTCACCGCCTGGCGCTTGGCGATCTGGCCGACCAGCCGGTCGTCGCCCTCGGCAAAGGCGACGATCGAAGGCGTGGTCCGGCTTCCCTCCCGATTCGCCAGCACCTTCGGGGAAAGGGCTTCGACCACCGCCACGCAGCAATTGGTCGTACCCAGATCAATGCCGATGATCTTGCCCACGCTGAATCGTCTCTCTAGCGGTCCGACTTTGCCGCGACCCCTCGCAGATCGGCCTCAGGGCAGGTGCGCCTCAGCGGGCCTCCGTGGCCTGCCCGACTCTCTCGCCGAGCGCTTCGTCGTCTTTCCGGGCCTCGGCCCGAGCCTCCTCGGACGGTGATTTCTCCTCGGCCGATCCCGATCGTGGCCCGGCCGAGCTCTCCGTGGGTTCCGGCGCGGCGGCCGGCATCGCCACGGTGACCATCGCGGGACGCAGCAAGCGGTCGTGCAGGCGGTAGCCGCGCTGCAGCTCGGAAACGACCGTAGGCGCGTCGACCTGCGCCGACTCCTCCCGCGCCACCGCCTCGTGGACCGTGGGGTCGAAGGGCCGCCCGACGGCTTCGACCCGCTCCACGCCGTAACGCCGCAGCAGGTCGGAGAGCTGCCGGGCGATCATCTCGACGCCCACCTTCAGGTCGTCGGCACTGCCGGACGCGACCAGCGCGCGCCCGAGGTTGTCGGAGACGTCGAGGAAGTCCTTGAGCACGTCGAAAAGCGCGTAGCGTTGCATCAGGGCCTTCTCGCGCTCGGCCCGCTTGCGGAAGTTGTCGAAGTCGGCCAGCGCGCGCAGCAACTGGTCGCGGAGGCTCTTGACGTTCGCGCTTTCGTCCGCGGCGGCCTGGGCCTCGCCGCCGGGCGCTCGCTCCCCGAGCGCACGCTGCGCGGGCGCGCTCTCCTCGCCGCCGCTCACCTCGAGGACCGCAGCGTCCTCCTCGTCGGCGTCCTTCTCCACGGCGGCCACGGCCTCTTCCACCACCTGGTCCCAGGACGAGATCGTGTCGTCGAGATCCAGCTCGTAGCCTTCGTCGTGCGTCTTGTCGCCCTTCTCGTCCGCCATCAAACCGCTCCTCAGCGCTCCTTGCCCCCGCTCTCGCCGCTGCTGGCCAGGGCCATGCTCAGGGTCTCCCCGAGATACCGCACCAGGGGGACGATGCGAGGATACTCCATGCGCGCCGGTCCGAGAATGCCCAGGCTCCCGAGCGACCGGCTGCCGATGCCGTAAGTCGTCGCCACCAGGCTGAAATCGAGCGCCGAGGTGACCTCGTGGTCCTCGCCGATGTAAACGCGCACGCCCTCGCTCTCGAGGCATGAGCTGAGCATGCCCACGAGCCGCGCCTTGTCGGCGAAGGTGTCGAGCAGGCGGCGCACGTTCTCGACGTTCCTGAGCTCGGGCTGGGTGAGCAGGGTCGACGTGCCTTCGACCAGCACCTCGCGGTCCTGGGCCTCCTGGACCATCCGCCGCGCCAGGTCGATCGCCTGCGCCAGCCAGCGGTCGACGTGGGCCCGGTCCTCGGCCATCGCCCGCAGCAGCCGGTCGCGGACCTCCCGCAGCTCGAGGCCGGCGAAGTTCTCGGTCAGGTAGTTCGAGATGCGCACCAGGTCGCGGCGGGCGATCTCCTCGCCGGTCTCGATCAGGACGTGATCGATGAAGCCGCCGGTGGAGACGATCACGCACAGCACCTTGCGGCCCTCGACGGGCACGAAGTCGACGCTCTTGAGCACCGTCGAGTCGACCTTCGGGGTGAGCACCACGCCCACCTGCCGCGAGAGCTCGGCGAGCAGGTGCGGCACCGCCGCCATCAGGGTGTCGCCGTGGGCCTCCTCGAGGTGCTCGGCGATGTAGCGCCGGTCCTGGGCGGAGAGGTAGCAGGTCTGCATCAGGCTCTCGACGTAGAGGCGATAGGCGGTCGCCGTGGGCACGCGGCCGGCCGAGGTGTGCGGTTGCTCGAGAAAGCCGAGCTCCTCGAGGTCCGCCATGACGTTGCGGATCGAGGCCGCCGAGAGGCGGTGCTGCATGTGCTTCGACACCGCCCGCGAGCTCACGGGCTCGCCCGAGATCGTGTGGGTCTGGATGACGTCGCGCAGGATCTCGCGCTCGCGCGGGCTGAGCGAGCCGGCGTCGGGCTGGGAGCATTCCGCGCGCTGGTTCCTGCCTGTCACTGACGGTGTCCTCTCGGTTGCCTGCGGCCGCCTGAGCCGACCCGGCGCCCCTCGGCGGATCCGGGCTATCCTACCGTAGGTAGTCATCCCTACTCCATAGCCCGGACGTGATAGTGTGCGCTGCCGCGGCCGCTTCCGGGGGCGGGTAGGAGGCGCCGGCCCACGCGCCTCTCGCCCATTCTAACGCGGAGCGCCCATTCCTTGACCCCCCCCAGAGGCGGGTGCTAAGCTCCCTGGTCCCTTCTGAGGAAGGTCTGGATGGTTTTTTTCAACTACAGCACCATGCAGATGGCCGCCAAGGTCGTCTATTACGGGCCGGGTCTGTGCGGCAAGACCACCAATCTGCAGTGGATCTTCGACCACACCTCGACCGACTCCCGGGGCGAGATGGTCTCGCTCGCCACCGAGACCGACCGGACCCTCTTCTTCGACCTGCTGCCCATCGACGTCGGCACCATCGCGGGCTTCAACACCCGTATCCAGCTCTACACGGTGCCGGGCCAGGTCTTCTACAACACCACCCGCAAGCTGGTGCTGAAGGGCGTCGACGGGGTCGTGTTCGTGGCCGACTCCCAGGCCCCCATGGTGCAGGCCAACATCGACTCCTTCGCCAACCTCGAAGAGAACCTGGCCGAGATGGGGCTCTCGCTCGAGACCATCCCGGTCGTGCTGCAGTTCAACAAGCGCGACCTGCCGAACGTGCTGTCGGTCGAGGAGCTCAACAAGGCCCTCAACCGCGGCGACTGGCCCTTCAGCGAGGCGGCGGCGATCAAGGGCGAAGGCGTCTTCGAGACCTTGAAGATGGTCTCGAAGGCGACGCTGCTGGCCTTGAAGAGGCGCCTGACCAAGGGCCGCGCTGAAAGTCCCCGGCCCGGGGCCGCGCCGGCACCGCGGCCGGCTCTGCCCAAGGCGCCGCTGAAGCCGCCGCTGCCGCCCCGTCCGGCGCTCGCCAAACCGACCGCCGAAGGCGACGACGCCGCGCGGGCCGCGGCGCCGCGGCCCCTCGGCGCGCCGCTGCCGCGGCCGTCGCTGCCGAAACCTCCGCCGCGGCCGGCCGCCGAATCGCCGGCCGCGGAGGCGCCGGTCCGCGCGGCGCCAGCCACGCCGGCGCCCGGGTTCGAGGCACCGGCCGTCGAAGCGCTGTCCGAGCCGGACAGCGACTTCTTCGCCTCGGACTTCCCGGAGACGCCGGTCGAGCTGGAGCCGGTCGAGGCGGTCGCCCTCGACGAAGCCGAGGAACCGCCGGAGCTGTTGGTGCTCGAGGATCTGGCCGAGCCACAGCCGGCGGAGCTTGAGCTCTTGCCGGCAGCAGGCGATCCGGCGGCCGGGGAGCCCGAGCCGATCTTCCAGATCGAGCTCGAGCCGAGCTTCGAGCTCGACTCCGCGGAGCCGATCGAGGCGGCCCCCGAGCCCTTGACCGTGGAGCCCGAGATGGACGTCGTGCCGGTGGTGCCCTCCCCCGCCGAGCCGCTCGAGCCGGCCCATCCGGGCGCGGCGCCACCAGCCGAGCCGAAGGCGCCGGCGTGGCCGCTATCGGCCCCGCCGGCGGCCGCGCCAAGGGCTCCCTTGCCGCCGCCCGCCGCCGCCCGGCCCGCCGCCGCGTCGCCTTGGCCCGTCGCGCCCCCGGCGCCGCAGCGGCCCGCGACGACGTCGCCGCCGCGGGCGCGCAAGCCCCGCCTCGGCGGCATCGACGCTCTCGCCGAGCTCGAGAAGCTCCGGCGCGAGGCCCTGCACCCGCGATCGGCCCGCCGGCAGGCCAAGAACGGCCAGGAGATCCGCCGCGAGGTCAGGCTCGACCTCGCCCGCAACGAGCTGCACCGTATTCGTCGATTCGCCTTGACCTTGCAGCTCGAAGACCGCGACCGCCAGCTTCTCGACGAGGTGCGTCAGGTGGTCGTCGACGTCGACGACGCCGCCTCTCTCGAGCAGCTCGTGCTGCGGTTCAACATCGCGCTCACGGCCAAGGAGACCTGAGAGCCGCCGGTCTCGAGGACCATGGACGAGGCCTGACCCGGATGAGATGTCCGTTCTGCTCCCAAAACGACGATCGCGTGGTCGATTCCCGGGAAAGTCGCGACGGCGCCACGATCCGCCGGCGCCGCGAGTGTCTCGCGTGCAAGCGCCGCTTCACCTCCTACGAGCAGATCGAGGACATCCCTTACATGGTGGTCAAGAGCGACGGCCGGCGTGAGCCCTTCAGCCCGGCCAAGCTCCTCTCAGGGCTGCGCAAGGCCTGCGAGAAGCGCCCGATCTCGTCCATCACCCTGCAAGAGATCGTCGAGGCGATCGAGACCGAGCTCCACCAGCGCGAGGACCGGGAGATCCCGACTCGCGACATCGGCGCCAAGGTCGTGGACCGGCTGCGCCGGCTCGATCCGGTGGCCTACGTGCGCTTCGCTTCCGTCTACCGGCGGTTCGAGGACGTCGGCGCCTTCGTCCAGGAGGTGCAGAGCCTGCTCGCCCAACCCGAGACCCCAAAGGAAGACTGAAGTCTGAGCCCGAACCCACCTCCCGACGATACCGAGATCCTCGAGCTGCCGGACGTGCTGCCGGTGTTGCCGCTCAAGGACACGGTGGTCTTCCCCTACATCATCGTGCCGCTGTCGCTGGGCGCCGACCGCAGCATCCTGGCCGTCGACTACGCCTTGTCGAGCCATCGCCTGGTGCTGTTGGTCGCCCAGAAAGACCCGGCGATCGAGGAGCCGGAGCCCTCGCAGCTCTACGAGGTCGGCACCGTGGGCATGATCATGCGGATGCTCAAGCTGCCCGACGGCCGTATCCGCATCCTGGTGCAGGGCCTGGCGCGGGCGCGTCTCGAGCGGCCCACGCGCTCCGAGCCCTTCCTGCAGGCCCGCATCGAGCGCGTCACTGCCAGGCAAGCGGCCAGGAAGAGGCGCAAGGAGGCGCTCAAGGTCGAGGCGCTCCTGCGCAGCGTCCGCGAAGGTCTCGAGCAGGCGGTACACCTGGGGCGTACCCTGTCGCCCGAGGTGATGGTGGTGGCCGCGAACCTCGACGATCCCGGCCGTCTCGCGGACCTGGTGGCCTCCAACCTCGAGCTCGAGCTCCCGGTGGCCCAGCGCCTGCTCGAGACGGCGGACCCCCTGAAGCGGCTGCGCGCGGCCAGCGATCACCTGCAGCGGGAGATCGGCCTGCTCAACATGCAGGCCGAGATTTCCTCGCAGGCGCGCGGCGAGATCGACCGCAACCAGCGCGAGTACTTCCTGCGCCAGCAGCTCAAGGCGATCCAGGAAGAGCTCGGCGAGAGCGACGAGCTGGCCGAGGAGATCGCGGGCTACCGCCGTCTCGCCGAGGAAAAGGGCATGTCCGAGGAGTCGCGCGAAGAGCTCGAGAAACAGATCGGACGCCTCCAGCGCTCCCATCCCGACAGTGCCGAGACGACAGTCATCCGCACTTATCTCGACTGGCTCACGTCGCTGCCCTGGGGCGTGACGAGCGCCGACGACCTGGACCTCGTCCACGCCCGTAAAGTGCTCGATGACGACCACCACGACCTCGAGAAGATCAAGGAGCGGATCCTCGAGTTCCTGGCCGTGCGCCAGCTCAGGGCCGAGAGCAAGGGCCCGATCTTGTGCTTCGTCGGACCGCCCGGCGTCGGCAAGACCTCGCTCGGCCGCTCCATCGCGCGGGCCATGGAGCGCCGGTTCACCCGCCTTTCCTTGGGCGGCGTGCGCGACGAGGCCGAGATTCGCGGCCATCGCCGGACCTACGTCGGCGCGCTGCCGGGACGGATCATCCAGGGCCTTCACCAGGCCGGCACCAGCAACCCCGTCTTCATGCTCGACGAGATCGACAAGATCGGCTCCGACTTTCGCGGCGACCCGGCCTCGGCGCTGCTCGAGGTGCTCGATCCGGAGCAGAACGACTCGTTTCGCGACCACTACCTGGCGGTCCCCTACGATCTCTCGCAGGTGATCTTCATCACCACCGCCAATCTGCTCGAGCCGATCCAGCCGGCGTTTCTCGACCGGATGGAGGTGATCCCTCTCGCGGGCTACACCGAGGAAGAGAAGCTGGAGATCTCCCGCCGGCACCTGATCCCGAAGCAGCTCGCCGAGCACGGCCTCGCCGCCGACCAGCTCCGCTTCACGGTGCCGGGCCTGGTGAAGATCATCCGCGGCTATACGCGCGAGGCCGGCCTGCGCAATCTCGAGCGCGAGATCGCCACCATCTGCCGCAAGACGGCGATTCGCGTCGCCCGCGGCCGCGTTCCCAAGCGGCCGGTCGGGGCCGGCCGCGTGGAACGGTTCCTCGGGCCCGAAAAGCACTTCAACGAGGCACTGCTCGACCACGACCGCGTGGGCGTCGCCACCGGGCTGGCGTGGACGGCCGCCGGCGGCGATCTGATGTTGATCGAAGTGGTCGCGGTTCCGGGCAAGGGCAAGCTGCTGCTCACCGGCCAGCTCGGAGAAGTGATGAAAGAATCGGCGCAGGCCGCGCTGTCGTACGCGCGCACGTACGCGGCCCTGCACGGCCACGCGGCGGAGTTCTTCGCCACCCACGACGTCCACGTCCACGCTCCCGCGGGCTCGATACCGAAAGACGGCCCTTCGGCCGGCATCACGATCGCGACGGCGATCATTTCGGTCCTGACCGGCGTCGCCGTCGACCGCACGATCGCGATGACCGGAGAGATCACCCTACGCGGCGAGGTCCTGCCGATCGGCGGCCTCAAGGAAAAAGCCCTCGCCGCGCGGGCCGCGGGCATCTCCACCGTTCTCATACCGCGGCTCAACCAACGCGAGCTGCCCGAGCTGCCCGCGAGCCTGCGCCGCGACCTCGAATTCCATCCGGTCGGCCACATGGACGACGTGCTCGAAAAGTCGCTGCGGCGGCAACGGACGGCCGCGCGGCTCGAGGCCGGCGATGCCGGGTGAGGACGAGCTCATCGCCTGGCTGCGCCGACGGGCGGCAGCTCAAAGCGCGACCGGGACGGGTGGGGAGCTGCTCGGCGACGACGCCGCCGTCTTGCCGGAGCGCGAGACCTGGACGGTGAGCGTCGACACGCAGATCGAGGGCGTTCATTTCCTACCCGGTCTCGATCCGGCGACGGTCGCCGCGCGGCTCGTGGCGGTCAATCTTTCGGATCTTGCCGCCATGGGCGCGCTGCCGGCCTATGCTTTTCTGGCCCTCGCCGCGCCGGACGGATTCGATCACCGGCGTTTCTTCAAGGCGGTGCTGCGCGCCGCAAGACGCTACGGTTTCCAGCTTGCGGGCGGCGATCTCGCGGCGAGCTCGCAATTGACGGCGGTGATGACGCTGCTCGGCCGCGCCGCCCGCAAAGGCCGCTGGCTGCGGCGCGGCGGCGCGCGCGCCGGCGAGGCGTTGTGGCTCGGGGGCGACGTCGGCGAATCGGGCGCCGGCGCCGCCCTGATGAGCCAAGGGGCGACCCTGGCGGCGGGCAAGGTGAAATTGCCCGCGTCGTTCATCGCGCCGCCCGCGGTGCGCGCCGCCGCGCGGCGCGCCGTCGTCCGACACCTGGCGCCACGACCGCAGCTCGACCTCGGTCGCTGGCTGGCGCAGGCGAAAGCCGGCGCCGCGATCGACGTTTCGGACGGACTGGCGCGTGACCTCCATCGTCTCTGCCGCGAAAGCGGCACCGGAGCCGAGATCGATCTCGAGTCGCTGCCCATGGCGCGCGGATTTCGCGACCTCGCGGCGGCGCTCGACCTGAATTGGCGCCAGACCCTGCTCGCGGGGGGCGAAGACTACGTCCTGCTCTTTACCCTTCCCTCCGGCGTCGCGCCGCCGCGGGAGCTCGGCGGCCGGCGGATCGGCCGCGTGATCGCGGGCCGCGGCGTTTATCTGATCCATGGCGAGAGGCGCGAGCCTCTCGCGCCTCTCGGCTGGGACCATCTCGAGCGGTAAAGGAAAAGCCCCGCCGGGCGGGGCCTCCATCACGAAAGGTGCAAGGCGTGGAAGCTACTTGCGCTTGAGGGTGAACCGGAGAGGCTTGCCGAGCTCCTTCTCAAGCTTCGAGAGCTTGCGCTCGAGTTGCTTGTGGCTCTTTTCGAGGTCCGCGAGGCGTCCTTTGAGCGCGGCCTCGCTGGCCGAAGCGGGCGGCCTGCCGCGGCGCTTCGCCGGCGCGGCAGCAGCGGCGGCGGCCTTCCTGGGACGTCCGGGTCCGCGGCGCTTGGCGACAGCGGCGGCCTTCTTGGGCGGCCGGCCGCGGCCGCGCCCGCTTTCCTGGCGCAGGCGGTTGAAGACCTCGACCGCTTCCGGCAGGAAGCGGCGGGCGCGTCCCTGGCCCTGGTGCGGAATCGCCCTGAGATGGCTTTTGACGTAGCGCAGGAGGGTGGGATAGGAGATGCCCGTGGACTTGCTGATCTGGGTCAGCGTGAGCAGGTTGCCTCCCGATTTCGGGGCGGCCTTGGCGGCGGCTTTCTTGCGGCGTCCCCGCTTCGCCGGCGCCTGGGCGGCCGGCGCCGCTTTCTTGGCGGCGGCCCGCTTTTTCGTCGACCCACGAGGCCGACCGCGCCTGCCGATGTTCTCCTGCTTGAGCTCGAGGAATACGGCCAGCGCTTCCTCCGGGTAGCGCTGAGAGCGCCCCGCTCCCACCGATGGTATCCGATCCTGATACAGCTTCTTGTAGCGCTGTAGGGTCGGCATGGAGATTTTGGATCTGCTCGATACCTCTGTCAGCGTGTACAGCTTGCCAGACTCCGCTTCCGACATCGTCGTGGTCTCCTTTGGCGTCGGTGTGGGTGTGGCGTCATGAGTCGTCTCTTCATTTCTAAAAGAACCTCGCGGAAATGTCAAGGGGAAAATCGAGACGGCGGGTCGATCAGGTCGATCAACCTCCGGGGGGCCGATCAGCCGGCGGCGCGCAGCGCTTCCTGAATCTTGCCGAAATCGGGCAGCTCGGCCGGCGTGGGGCAAACCTCGGCATAGCGCACGATGCCCTCGCGATCGACCACGAAGGCGGCGCGACGCGCGACGCCTTGGAGCCCCATCAGGTCATCCATGAGCACGTCGTAACTGCGCGCCGCTTGGCGGTTGAAGTCGGAGAGGAGCGGAAAAGCGAAGCCCTCTTCCTTCGCCCATGCGGCGAGCGCAAAAGGACTGTCGACGCTGATGCCCAGGACTTCGGCGTCGAGCTCGCCGTAGCCGGCGTAGCCGTCGCGAATCGCGCACATCTCGCTGGTGCAGACGCTGGTCCAGGCGAGGGGAAAGAAGAGCAGGACGACGTTCTTGTCGCCGCGGTACTGCGCGAGCCCGACCGGCTTGCCGCCGGCGGCGCTCTTGAGCGAAAAATCGGGGGCCCGGTCACCTGCTCGGATGGGCATTGGCGTATCCTCCGCTGGTATTCAACGCGCAATCCCGGCGTTTGTCAACAACGGCGCTTCATCGCGCGCCCTCGCGCGGCAACCCCAACTGACGGGTGTGGTAGGATAGAGCCTGACGCGTCAATCCCAGGAGACGGGCGGCCCGCGCCCGGTTGCCGCCGCTTTTCGCCAGAGCGTCCAGGATCAACCGTTCCTTGAATTGATCCACGAGCCGGTGATAGTCGCCTACCGGAGCGATGACCTCTTCATCGGGCAAGCCGAGGTCGCCGGCGCGGATTTCCCGGCCGTCGGCGAGCAGGGCCGCGGCCTCGAGAGTGTTGCGCAGCTCGCGCACGTTTCCCGGCCAGCGGTGGCGGTGCAGGCGTGCCTTCGCCTCGGCTGAGAGCGTCAGGGCCACAGCTTGCAGGCCGCGGCGCCGCCGGTTCTGATCGAGCAGGAAGTCGGCCAGCAGCAGGAGGTCGTCGCCGCGCTCGCGCAACGGCGGCAGCGCGACGACGGCCGCCTTCAGCCGGTAATAGAGATCGCCGCGGAAGGCGCCGTCGTGCACCATGCGTTGCAGATCGCGATGGGTGGCAGCGATCACGCGCACGTCGACCTGACGCACGAAGCTCTCGCCCAGGCGACGGATCTCACCCTCTTGCAGCACCCGCAGCAGCTTGCCCTGGACGCCCGGCGGCAGGTCGCCGATCTCGTCGAGGAAAACCGTGCCCCCCCGCGCCCGCTCGAATATCCCCTGGCGATCGCGGTCGGCACCGGTGAAGGCGCCGCGCACGTGGCCGAAAAGCTCGGATTGCGCCAGGTTCTCCTCCGGCAACGCCGCGCAGTTGACGGCTTCGAAAGGTTGACCGCGGCGCTCGGAAGCCGCGTGGACGCGGCGCGCCGCCAGCTCTTTGCCGGTGCCGCTTTCGCCGAAGATCAGAATCGGCAGCTCGCCCCGCGCCCAGCGATCGAGCCGCGCCAGCACTTCTCGCAGCACGGCGCTTTCTCCCACGATCGTGCCGGCGGCTGCCGGCGCCGCGCCGCGCCCCTTGCCTTCTCCTTCACCGCCGCCGGGAAGCTCCACGTCGCGCGCCACCAGCAGGAAGAGCGCCCGCAGGACGTCGTCGACGAAAGGCGCCCGGAGGATGAATCGTCCACCTCGCCGCGAGACCTCGCAGCTCTCCTCGCCGCCTTCACCGGCGACGAGCAATCGTTCGCCGCCGCCGCGAACGTAAGTCAACCGCACGTCCGGACAGCCCGCGGCGGCGAACAGCTCGCAGGCGCTCCGCCGGTCTTCGGTTTCGCCTTCGAGGTAACGTTCGACGGCGCGCCAGGGCGAGAGCGACTGCCGTTCGAGACGGTCGGCGAACACGTCCGCGCCGACCGCGCGCCAGCTCGCGACCGCCCTGCGCAGCCAGACCGGCGGCACCACCCGCGGGCGCACCGTCTCCGAGTCGAGCACCAGGCGGGCGGCGCGCACCGGCTCGAGCCGCCGCAGCTCCTCCCACACGCCGGGCCGCGGCTGGAGGCCGGCGAGGTGGGCCGACCACAGTCCGGCCCACGGCGTGCCCTCGGCCTCGGACGCTGCCCGGTCGGCGCGGCCGGCCAGGGCCCAGACCGCCGGGCGCTCCTCCGGCTCGAGCTCGCCCACCACCTCGCTCGCCACCCGGGCGAGGCAGGCCGCGGCGCGCTGCGGCCGGCGCAGCCAGCCGTAGGCGCGGGCCGCGAAGAGATCGAAGACCTGGCGCTCGCCCACGCCCGCCGCGGCGATCAGCTCGACGGCTTCGGCGCAGTGCGCCAGGGCCGCCTCGGGCCGCCCCTGGACGAGCTCCAGGCGCACCTGGAGCTCGAGGTCCGCCACCTGGCCGCGGGCGTTGCCGGTGCGGCGGTTCTCCGCCGTCGACGCTTCGAGCGCCTCGACGACGCCCGCCAGGTGGCCGCGGCGCAGCCGGATCTCGGCCAGGTTGTAATGCCCGAGGGTGTCGCGGGCCGGGCTCTCGGTGGCGCTGAGCAGGCGCTGCGCGTGGCGCACGGCGCGCTCGGCGCCGGCGAGGTCGCCCACCAGCACCCGGCCGTAGGCGAGGTTGCTCCAATGACGGCCGGCGGCCACCCGCGGCAGGCGCCGGCGCTCGCGGAGCACGGCGCTGTAGTGCTCGATCACCGCGGCGCCGTCGCGCCGGCCCAGCGCCAGCAGGCCGCGCACCTCGTGCCAGCGCCGCGCCAGCCGGGGATCGGCAAGCGCCGGCCGCGCCGCCTCGAGATGGCGCCCCGCCGTCTCCAGGTCGCCCAGGTCCCAGGCGGCCTCGGCGGCCAGCAGCTCGGCCCGCCGCCGCGAGGCGCCGGCCGACGCCTGAAACGCCTTCGCGACCCATTCACGGCCGCGCTCGTGCCGCCCGCGCCGCGCCAGCAGGCGCACCGCCATCTCGGCGAGCTCCAGGGTCTCGGCGCCGCTGAGCTGCGCCTTCTCGAGCCGCCGGATCGCCTGGTCGGCGGCGTCGAGCTTGCCGAGCTCGTCCAGGCACCGCAGGCGCAACAGCCGGGCTTCCACGGTGGGCTGCCCCTTGAGGGTCTCGTGGGCGCGCGAGTAGAGGCCGAGGGCGAAGAAGCTGCGCGCCATGAGGACGACCTCGGAGCGCTTTCGCGGCGGCCGCCGGCGCCAGCAGGCCAGGGCCTGGCGGTGACGGCCGCGGCCGGCCAGCGCCACCGGATCGTCGTCCGCCCGCCAGCCGTCCCACAGGTCGCGGGCGGCGGGGCCGGCCAGCAGCGCCGCGAGCTCGCGACGGTCGGCGCCGCAGGCCAGCAGACGGCGGCGGTTCCAGCCCGGACCGGCGACCCACAGGTGCGAGGCGCCGACGACGCGGTGCTCGGCCACCAGGGCCGCGCGCGCCGCCGCGCACGAGGGCTGCCACAGGAAAGGGGCGGCCTCGAGGATCTCCGCCACCGCCTGGTCGGGCGAGGAGGGCGCCAGGAAGTGTCGCCACAGCCGCAGCAATCGCCGCGCCGCGTGGCGCCCCTCGCCGCGGCCGGCGATGTCCTCGCCGCTGCTGCGGAAGAGCTTGGTCAAAAGGTCCAGGAGCAGCACCTGGGGCAGCTCCGCGGATCGGCCCGGGGCGACGGCGCCGACGGTGAGCTCGGCCGCGCCGCGCAGGCGCGCCGCTTCCCAGCCCTCCGGCAGGTACCAGCCGCCGTGCTCGAGGTGCGCCGCCAGGGCCGCGCCCTGGAGCACCACCGCCAGCCGCTGCTGATCCGTCAACCGGGCCTGAGCGAGGGGGACGCCGCCGTCGTCCTCGAGGGCCGGGTGCAGCAGCTCGCGGGGGGCGTCCGGGCTCATCCTTGTAAGAGCTCCAGATCGCGCCAGAAGTCGGGGTAGGACTTGACCACCACGCCGGGATCGCGGATCACCACCCCGGGACGGCGCAGGCCCACCAGGGCGAGGCTCATGGCGATGCGGTGGTCGTTCCATGCGTCGACCTCGACCGGGGCCGACGGTGGCGCCTCGTCGGCCCACACGCCCGGGATCACCAGGCCGTCGCCGAGCTCCTCGACGGGGACGCCGAGACGCCCCAGCTCCCGCGCCATGGCCTTGAGGCGGTCGGACTCCTTGATGCGAAGCTGGGCGACGTTCCCGATGCGGGTGGTGCCGCGGGCGAAAGGCGCCACCGCCGCCAGGGTGGGGACCTGGTCGGGCATCGCCGACAGGTCGACGTCCACGGCGGTCAGCTCGCCGCGCCCCACCGACAGCGCGTCGCCGCGCCAGGTGATCCGCGCGCCCATGCGCCCGAGCAGGTCGACGAAACCGCGGTCACCCTGGCGCGACGACGCCGACAGCCCCGCGATCTCCACCTCGCCCCCCGCCAGCGCGGCGGCGGCGGCCGGGTAGGCGGCGGCCGAGAAGTCGCCCTCGACCGTCACGGCGCTCACGCCGCCGGCGAGGCCGGGCTCCACCTGAAAGCCGCCGCCTTCCCGCGTCACGCGGCCGCCGAGCTCGGCCACGGCGTCCAGGGTGAGGTCCACGTAGGGCTCCGACGCGAGGGCCGCGACCTCCACCGTCACCGGCTCGGGCGCCGCCAGGGCGGCCATCAGCAGCGCCGACAGGTACTGGCTCGAGGCGCCGGCGTCGAGCGTCGCGCGGCCTCCGCGCAGCGTGCCGCCGTGGACGACGATCGGCGCGAAGCCCTCGGCGCGCGGGCAGTCGACCTCGGCGCCGAGCTGGCGCAGCGCCGTGACCAGCGGCCCTACCGGACGCTCGCGCAGCCGTGGCACGCCGTCGAGCCGCCAGGTCCCGGGCACGGTGGCGAGCGCCGCCGTGAGGAAGCGGAACATGGTGCCGCCGTTGCCGCAGAAGATCTCGCCCGCCGCCGGGCGCTCGCCCGGCACCAGCGCCACCTCCTCGGCCCGGCGCTCGACGCCGAAGCCCGCCGCCGCCAGCGCGCCCAGGAAGAGCTCGGGGTCCTCCGAGCGCAGGGGGTGGCGCACCACCAGCCCACGCGCGCCCACCAGGGCGAGGTTGAAGTAGCGCTGCGTCATGCTCTTCGAGCCGGGCACCCTCACGCGACCGCCGAGCGCCTGGCCGCAGACCACGCGATAAGCGGCGGGCGTAGGCGAGTTCTTCTCAGTCGATTGCGAATTGTAACCCATCGTAGGCGAGCTCCACCCCGTCGGGCAACGGGTATTTCGGATTGTGGTAATCGACGTCGTGAGTGAGGTGGGTCAGCCAGGTCCGGCGGGCGCCGATCCGCGCCGCCGCCGCCGACGCCTCCGCGACGGTGAAGTGGGTCGGGTGCGGCGGCTCGAAGCGCAGCCCGTCGAGGATCAGCAGCTCGACCCCGGCAAGCCGCTCGAAGCTCTCCTCCGGGATGCGGTTGCAGTCGGTCAGGTAGGCAAAGCGGCCGGCGCGGTAGCCGTAGACCTCGAGCTCGCCGTGCCACGCCGGCACCGGCACCAGCTCGATGCCGGCGGCGCGGAAGGGTCCGGCGACCTCGTGGAGGACGATCCGCGGCTTGCCTCCGCCCTCCTCGCCCTCCTCGAAGATATAGCCGAAGGACTGCCGGATGCGCGTGACGGCTTCGTGGTTGCCGTAGCAGGGAATGGGGCCCCCCTGCCGGAAGTTGAAGGTCCGCAGCTCGTCGATGCCGTGGGTGTGGTCGGCGTGGGCGTGGGTGTAGACCACCGCGTCGACGCGGTCGACGCCGAAGGCGAGGGCCTGCTGGCGCAGGTCGGTCGGCGTGTCGACGAGGACCGTCCGGCCGCCGGCCTCGAGGCGCAGGCCGGTGCGCAGGCGGCGGTTCTCCGGCGCCTCGGAGGTACACACCGGGCAGCGGCAGCCGATCACCGGCACGCCGGTCGAAGTGCCGCAGCCGAGGACCGTGACCCGCACGCCCCGCCTCACTCCCCCAGCCACTCGACGCGGCGGCTGTTGAACCAGGCGTCGAGCAGACGGATCTCGCCGCCGGCGACGCGCCAGGTCCGCGGCTCGTGGAAATGCCCGAGAAGGAGCACGTCGTGCCCCGCCGCCAGGCGGCGCTCGCCGTAGCGGACGATCGCCTCCTCGGGGACGCGGGCCTTGTGCTTGAAGTTGGTCTTCGCCAGCCGCCGCTCGGTCGAGCCCACGGCGCGGCGGGCGAGAGGGCCGGGCAGGTTCAGCATCAGCAGGCGCGACGGCGCGCTCTTCGACAGCCGGCGCCAGAAGAGGTACTGGCGGTCGCGGTCGTTGAGGCCGTCGCCGTGGACGGCCAGGTACCGCCGCCCGCCGGCCTCGAAGGCGACCTCGGTGCCGAGGCGGTCGAAGAGGGAGGCGTAGGGGCCGCCGGCGAGGAAGAAGTCGCGGTTGCCCTCCACGTAGTCGATCGCCACCCCGCGCTCGCGCAGCTCGCGCAGCGCCGGGACCACGGCGCGGATCTCCGGCGTCTCGAAGCGGGCGCTGCCCACCCAGACGTGGAACATGTCGCCCAGCAGCACCAGGTGCCGGCAGCCGCGCCGCGGCAGCTCGGCGAGCTGCGCCACCAGCGGCCCGGCCTCGCCTCCCGGTCCGCCGAGGTGCGCGTCGGCGATGACGGCGACGGTCATGACGGGAGAGGAGTCTAGACGATCCGCAGCAGAGGACGGCTGCGCCTCGCCACCTCGGCGGCCACCGCTTCGCAGACCTTGCGGAAGGCCTCGGCGTGCGCCCCGTCGGGCTCGCTGAC
>DASWIG010000295.1:0-19606 GCA_036397835.1 Thermoanaerobaculia bacterium | reverse complement strand
TAGCCGCGGTCGGCGATCGTGCCGCCGGCCATGTAGACGAGACGCTCGACGCCGGGACGCGCCCGCACCGTGCCCGCCACGCGGTCGATCGTCAGCCGCGGGTGGAGCTCGCGGATGCGGGTGTCGGCGTAGCGTCCGGCGAGCATCTCGAGCACCAGGTCGAACTGGCGGCGCGACAGGCCGTGATAGGGCACGCTGGCGCGCAGCCGCGCGTAGAGCTCCTCGATCCCCCAGGTCTGGTTGGCGGTCATCGAGAGGACGACCTGGGCGAGCACGTCGAGCGGCGCGACGATCGGGCGGATCTCCTCGACGTCGTGCTCGGCGACGCCGCGGGCCGCGATCGCGGCGTCGAGGTAGTCGCGGCCGTGGGTGGGGTAGAGGCGTCCGCGGCTGACCTCGCCGACGCCGTGGCCGGCGCGGCCGAGTCGCTGGATGGTCGAGGAGAGGGCGCGCGGCGTCTGGATGAGCAGCACCTCGTCGAGCGTGCCCACGTCGATGCCGAGCTCCAGCGAGCTCGTGGCCACGATCGCCGGCAGCTCGCCCGCCTTCAGGCGTCGCTCCACCACCGCGCGCACCTCGCGCGAGAGCGAGCCGTGGTGCGAGTAGGCGAGGTCCGCGGGCTCGTCCTGGTTGATCAGGCGGGTGACCTTCTCGGTGAGGCGGCGGCTGTTGGCGAAGAGCAGGGTGGCGCGGTTGCCGTGGATGATGCGCTTGAAGTCGCGGGTCAGCGCCACCCAGCGCGCGTCGGCGTCGGCGTTCTCGGGCGCTGTGTTTTCCGGGATGCGGGCCGAGCACACCTTGAGGTCGTAGACCTTGGAGGTCGCGCGCGTGCGCACCACCGAGACCTGCCGCGGACGGTAGACGTAGTCTCCTTCGTCCACTTCTTCCACCCGGTAGCCGCCGATCCACTCGGCGACGGCGGCGAGCGGCTTGACGGTGGCCGAGAGCGCGATGCGCTGGAATTCGCCGGCAAGCGGCACCAGGCGCTCGACCGCCGTCACCAGGTGGGTGCCGCGCTTCGAGCCCGCCACGGCATGGACCTCGTCGACGATGACGGTCTCGAGCCCGGTCAGCAGCGAGCGTCCGCTCTTCGACGTCAGCAGGACGTTGAGGCTCTCGGGCGTGGTGATGAGGATTTCCGGCGGGTGCGAGAGCATGCGCCGCCGTTCGCCCGCCGGGGTGTCGCCGCTGCGCGTCACCGCCCGGATCTCGGGCACGGGCTCGCCGGCGGCGCGGAAGCGCTCGACGAGCTCCGCCAGCGGACGCTTGAGGTTGCGGCGGATGTCGGTGCCGAGAGCGCGCAGCGGCGACACGTAGAGCACGCGCACGCCTCCGGGCGTCCAGTGGCCGCGCAGCAGGCGGTCGAGGGCCCAGAGGAAGGCGGTGAACGTCTTGCCGCTGCCGGTGGGCGCGGTCGCCAGCACGTGCTCGCCGGCGGCGATCCGCGGCCAGGCGAGCGCCTGGATCTCCGTGGGCTCGCCCACGGCTTCGGCGAACCAGTCGCGGATCAGGGGATGGAAGGCGTCGAGGGCGGGGGCGGTCGTGGGCATCGCGGCGAGAGCCTATCAGAGCGGTAATGGAGCGGCCGACCGCTCCCTTGCCAGTTTACACCATGGTTGACAGATTCTACCCAGACTGCCTAGTATCGAAGGGAGGAGGCAAGCATGGCGCTCAACATCAAGAATGCCGAGGTGGAACGGCTGGCCACCGAGGTCGCGGTCGTGACCGGAGAAACCAAGACGGAGGCGATCCGCAAGGCCCTTGAAGAACGCAGCCGCCGGCTCTACTTCCAGGTGAGTCGACGTCAGCGTGCCCAGGGTTTCCTGCGCTTTCTCGAGGAAGAGGTATGGCCCAACCTGCCTCCCGGCGTGCTCGGGCGCCGGCCGACCCGGGACGAAGAAGACGAGATCCTCGGCTACGGTCCGGAGGGCGTGTGATCCTCGACAGCTCGGCCGTGGTCTCGATCGTCTGCCGCGAGTCGGGGTACGAGCAACTGGTCGCCAAGCTACGGCAAGACGACACGCTCGGCATCGGCGCACCGACCCTCGTCGAGATCGGTCTGGTTCTGGAAGGCCGGTTCAAACTGGACGCGCGTAGCGTCATGGAGCGGTTCCTCCGCGACTTCGAAGTGGTCGTGGTCCCTTTCGGCGACGCGCACTGGCTGGAAGCCGTCGACGCTTATCGCCGCTTCGGCAAAGGACGCCATCCCGCGGCTCTCAATTTCGGCGACTGTCTGAGCTACGCGACCGCCAAGCTCGCTGAGCAGCCGCTGCTCTTCGTCGGAGAGGACTTCTCAAAGACCGACCTTCAGCGGGGCTAGTAGGACGACGAACGGCATGGGGATCGACGCCTTGCCAGGCCGTGACTTGGTGGGTCAGGGAAGGCTGATCAGCTTCGAACAGGCGGCCGAATGCGCGAGGTAGCGGACGCCGAGCGTATCGAGCGGTTCAGGCGGGCTTGCAAGCTGCTCACGACTTCCGAATCAGCTTGATCCTCCTGTCCAGCTCTTGCCGCAGAGTGCGCTGGTTGTCCCAGTAAAGCGTCGGAACGTCGAAGATGTCGAAGGGAAGCTGGGTACCCGCGTAGGCGGTCGTGATGATGCTCTTGCCGAGGGCCTGGGCATAGCCGAGCTCGTAATAGACGTTGGGACGCGGCTCGCTGACGTCGGCGATGATGAAGGCCGAGCGCCGTATCGATTCGAGAACGGTCGATACGATGCGTTGGTTGGTGTCGATGTGGTCGTCCACCTTGAAGCCGCGGAAATGATTGTCATCACAGACTTGAACGAACGTATCGTAAGCATCCTGAAGATGCCCTTTTTCGGCAAAAGACATGATGATGAAGGCCTCCGTAGAGACGATCAGCTTCTCTGCCAGCAAGACCACGTCTCTGGCGAAGCTCTGCGCAATCTGTGGCGTGACATCATCCGGCAGGACGCGGTTCAGGGCGTCATAGTCGCTGTAAGGAAGCCGGTCGCCGTACCGCCGATCGAAATCCCTCTGTTCCTCTTCAAATATCTCTTCCGCGGCCAGCCCGAAGGCCGCCACGGGAACGATGGGCTTGTTGGCGATGCGAGCCCAGCTCGCCGCGTAGTGCGTGCCGTCCGACCCGCCCACGATGATCACGACAGCGGCTTCGCGGATCGGCTCGGGAAAGGTGTAGTAGCCCCGCGGCACTTGACTCCAGTCAGGCACTCGGGACCGGGTAACCTCGCCTTTGTCGTGTGCGGGCTTGGTCGTGCTGGTGACCCATGACCTGATGAATTGCTTCGGGTTGAGCTTGCGCTCGATTGCCATCTCCTCAGCCCCTTCCGCGACCGCCGCATCGAGGGTAGAGCTGCATCCGCCGAGCACGACGTGCCCGCGTGCGATGAGCTCGCGGCCCAGCGACCTCGAGAAGCGTTGCAGGGCTTCGCGGAGCTTCGGATTTTCTTCTTCGGGATACAGTCCTCCGGCGACCAGAATCTTTGCCATGGACGTCATCTCCTTACTCAGCGCGCTGCCAGCTCCCGCGTTTCGAGATAGGCCCGCTCGATCACCACCGGCACCTTCGGCTCGTGGAACGCCACAGGTCCTTCGTACTTCTCCGTGACCTCGACCTCGCCGATCTTCGCGAGCACGTCGAAGCCCTCGATCAAGAGGCCGAAGACGGCGTAGCCGCCGTCGAGGTGGGGACGCGGAGCGAGGCAGACGTAGATCTCGGTCGAGCCGCTGTCGGGGTCCTCGTCGCGCGCCAGGCCCACCGCTCCCGTCACGTGCGGATGGGCGCCGAATTCGCCTTTCACCTTCGGGTGGTCGTTCTCGCCGCCGTCGCCGCCCTGGATGACGTGGCCCTTGACGACCCGGTAGAAGGGCTTGCCGTCGTAGAAGCCGGAGCGGACGAGCTTCTTGACGTTGGCCGTGGTCAGCGGCGCCTCGTCTTCGAAGAAGCGGAAGACCATCGTCCCCAGGGTGGTCTCGAGGACGCAGATCTCCCGCGGCTCAGCCCAGCCGGCGGTGGCCAAGGTGAGAAGGGCCGTGGCGAGCAAGACGGTGCGAATCAGCTTCATGGTGGCCGCGGGCCGTCACTCGAGCCGGATTCGCGCGTCCCCCGTCCCCCAGTCGATTTCGATGCGCGAGGCGCCGGGGCCCTGCCAGCGGATCGAGCGCGGGAACCCGCCGCCCTTCATGTGGCCGTCGCCCATCCACAGCTCGGCCTTGCCCGCCACCACCTTGACGTTGACCGCGCCGACGCGCTCGTGGCGCGCGATGACGTCGATCGAGCCGGCGCCGCCGGCGATCACCACGTCCGAGAGCATGCGGGTCACGAAGACGTCGCCGCCGGCCATGTCGACGTCGAGGGGCAGGTCCTTCGGGACCTTGAGCTTGAGCTCGGCCCTGATTCCCTGGATGCGGCCGCGGGGCGTGTGCTCGAGACGGACGACGAAGTTCTCGCCCTTGACCCGCGGCACCACCCGGATCCGTTCGCCGCGCCGCCGGCATTTCTCGAGGTCCTGGCGCGAGCAGGTGAGGCGGAATTCGACCTCGACGTCGCGGGCGTCGGTGCCCTCGACCTGGAGATGGCCGAACGAGAGGTCGACCTTGATTTTCCTGGCGTCTTCCACCACGTAACGCTGCTGGTCGGCGTGGATTTCGACGTCCGCTCGCGCGGGGGCGGCGGCGAGGACGGCGGCGAGGAGGGTAGGCAGGATGAAGGCTCTCATGGATGGGCTCCTCCGTCTCGAGGTGGGTCTCAACGGACCCGTTTTCGCCGGTTGCGGATGTAGTCGGCGAGGATGAACTCGCCCAGGTTGTAGGGCGAGGCGTAGTAGGCGCGGCCACGGTTGATCTGGGTGAGCTTCTCGACGAACTCGACCAGGGTCGGGTCGGTGGCGATCATGAAGGTCGTCACCACGATGCGTTGGCGGCGACACTGCTCGGCCTCCTCGAGCGTCAGGTTGACGATCTTCATGTCGAGGCCGAACGGGTTCTTGTAGATCTGGTGGCCCTGGGTGATCGCCGAGGGCTTGCCGTCGGTGATCAGGAAGATCTGCCGGTTCGGGTGCTTCTGCCGCGACAGGATGCCGCGCGCCATCTGCAGCGCGTCGCGGGTGTTGGTGTGATACGGACCGGCCTCGACGTAGGGCAGGTCGGAGAGCTTGATTTGCTGCGCCTGGTCGCCGAAGAGGATCACGCCCAGGTAGTCCTTGGGGTACTTGGTGGTGATGAGCTCGGTCAGCGCCAGCGCCACCTTCTTGGCCGGCGTGATGCGGTCCTCGCCGTAGAGCACCATCGAGTGGCTGACGTCGATCGCGACGATGGTGGCGCACGAGGTCAGGTGCTCGGTCTCGTAGACCTCGAGGTCTTCCTCGGCGAGGTCGAGGCGGCCCCTGGTGCGTTTCATGGCGTTGTGGAAAGAGCGCAGCATGTCGAGGTTCTGCACTTCGTCGCCGAAGGCGTAGGAGCGCGTCTCGGGCAGACGCTCGAGGCCCTCGCCGGCGGCGCGCACCGGGTGGTAGCCGGGGCCGCCGCGCTTGACCTGGGTGAAGATCTCCTCGAAGGCGCTGCGCCGGATGCGGCGCTCGCCCACCCCGGTCAGTTGCAGGCGGCCCTCGCCGTCGCGCTCCAGCACGTCCTGGTCTTCGAGCGAGTCCAAGAAGGCCTCGAGGTCGATCTGGTCCGAGACGTAGCCCTGCTCCTGGAGCTGCCGCATCCATTCCATGGCGTCGTCGACGTCGGCGCCGCTGACCAGCAGGAGCTGGTTGAAGAGGTTCTGCAGGTCGAGGCTGGCGAGGATCGCCTGCAGCAGCTTGGGGTCCAGATAGCGGTAGCGGTGGCGCATGGCGTGAAGCTCCGCAGCAGAGTATATGCGATCCCCTGCGGCTTCGCCTGGCGTCCCGGCGTCCAGTTGCACGCAAATAAAGCTTCGCTTATTATCTCTGGGGCCAAGGAAAGGCTCACTGCGTAGAGGAAGACGATGCGTCGGACCAGCGGACGATACGAGCGGACGAGCGTGGCGGGGGAGGAAGTGAAAGCCTTCGTGCCGGATCCGCTGCCGCCGGCGGATCCGCCTCTGCGGCTGGACCCCGAGCTGTCAGCCCTGCACGACGCGGCCCGGCGGAGCCTGACGCGGCTCGAGCTGGCGGGCGCGATGGTGCCGTCCATCGAGTGGTTCCTCTACGCCTTCGTCCGCAAGGAGGCGGTGCTGTCGTCGCAGATCGAGGGCACGCAGGCGACGCTGATCGACCTGCTGGCCTACGAGGCGGAGGACGAGGCCGGAATCGCCGCCGAGCCCGACGTCGAAGAGGTGTGCAATTACCTCGAAGCGTCGCGCTACGCGCTCGGCGAGCTCCGGCGCGCCGACGGCCTGCCCATCTCGATGCGGCTCCTCAACGAGGCCCATCGTCGCCTGATGCGCGGAGCGCGAGGCGCCGACCGGCAGCCGGGCGAGATCCGCCGCAGCCAGAACTGGATCGGCGGCACCCGTCCCGGCAACGCCGCGTTCGTGCCGCCTCCTCCCCAGGCGCTCGCCGCGAGCCTCGGCGCGCTCGAGCGCTACGTCCACGCCGACGACGAGCTGGCGCCCCTGGTGCGGGCGGGGCTCGTCCACGTCCAGTTCGAGACGCTGCACCCCTACCTCGACGGCAACGGCCGCATCGGCAGGCTGCTCATCGCCCTTCTCCTCGCCCACTGGGGTCTCCTGTCCCAGCCGCTCCTGTACCTCAGCCTGTTCTTCAAACGACACCGCCAGGAGTACTATCGGCGGCTCGACGGAGTACGGACCGGCGGCGACTGGGAAGGCTGGACCGCGTTCTTTCTCGAAGGCGTCGACTCCGTCGCCGCGGAGGCGGCCGAGACCGCCCGGGAGCTTTTCCGACTGGTGAGCGCGGACCGTGAGCGCGTGCTGGCCGCGCCGGCCGCGACGGTGATGAGCCTGCGCCTCTTCGAGCTCCTGCCGCGTCATCCGATCCTCACCGTCTCCCGCGCGATGAAGCTGCTCGACGCCTCGCGGCCGACGGCGGGAAAGGCCGTCGGCGTCCTCGCAGAGGCGGGCGTCCTCGTGGAGACGACGGGACGCAAGCGCGACCGGACGTTCAGCTACGCCGCCTATCTCGACCGTCTGCGTACGGGGACTGAGATCTGACCTGCTCGCTCGCAGAAGAGCCTTGACTTCTCCGCCTCGAGCGCCTATCGTGTCCAGTCGCCGCGCGGCGTCTCGGGCGTCGTGCGCTCGCTTCAACCAGCCACTAGCCTTCTCAGGCCGTCCGCCCGAGAGGCCTCTCCGAGAACGAGACCGTCATGAGCCACGAGATCCAACGGATCCGCAATATCGGCATCTCCGCCCACATCGACTCCGGCAAGACCACCTTGACGGAGCGGATCCTGTTCTACGCTCAGCGCATCCACGCCATCCACGACGTCAAGGGCAAGGACGGCGTCGGCGCCACCATGGACCACATGGAGCTGGAACGGGAACGGGGCATCACCATCACCTCCGCCTCGACCTACCTCGAGTGGGGGCGCCATCACTTCAACGTGATCGACACCCCGGGCCACGTGGACTTCACGATCGAGGTGGAGCGCGCGCTGCGGGTGCTCGACGGGGCGATCCTCGTCCTCTGCGCCGTCGCCGGCGTGCAGTCGCAGTCGATCACCGTCGACCGCCAGATGCGGCGCTACAAGGTCCCCCGCATCGCCTTCGTCAACAAGTGCGACCGCACCGGCGCCAACCCCGAGCGCGTGGCGCGCTCGCTGCGCGACAAGCTCGGCCACAATGCCGTGCTGCTGCAGATCCCGATCGGGCTCGAGGCCGACTACGAGGGCGTCGTCGACCTGGTCGAGATGAAGGCCCTCTACTTCCGCGGCGAGAACGGCGAGAAGGTGGAGGAGGGGCCGATCCCGGAGGCCCTCCGGGAGCTCGCCGAGCGGCGGCGCGCCGATCTGCTCG
Source organism: Thermoanaerobaculia bacterium (assembly GCA_036397835.1). Taxonomy (GTDB): domain Bacteria; phylum Acidobacteriota; class Thermoanaerobaculia; order Multivoradales; family J023; genus DASWIG01. Next base: position 11,680 of record DASWIG010000295.1, on the reverse strand, counting down.
ACGCCGCTTCCATGTTCTCGGACGAGCTGCTCGAAGCGGCGCTCGAGGACCGCGCGAGCCCGGAGATGATCTACGCCGCCGTGCGCCGCGGCACGCTGGCGCTCGAGCTGACGCCGGTGCTGGTGGGCTCGGCCTACAAGAACAAGGGCGTGCAGCCCCTGCTCGACGCCGTGAACCGCTACCTGCCGAGCCCGCTCGACGTGCCGATCGAGGCCGTCGACCTCGACCACGACGACGAGGTGCTGCGGCTGGCTCCGGACCCCTCGGCGCAGACCGTGGCCTACGCCTTCAAGCTCGACGAGGGGCGCTACGGCCAGCTCACGTTCGTGCGCGTCTACCAGGGCACCCTGGCCAAGGGCGACACGGTCTTCCGGGCCTCCACCGGCAAGAAGATCAAGATCGGCCGCCTGGTGCGCATCCACGCCGACAAGATGGAGGACGTCGACGCGGTGGCCGCCGGCGACATCGCCGGGCTCTTCGGCATCGACTGCCACTCCGGCGAGACCTTCCTCGGCGACGGGCGGCGGCTGGCCATGACCGCCATGCACGTGCCGGACCCGGTGATCTCGGTGGCGGTGAGCCCGGTGGACTCGAAGTCGCAGGACAACATGTCGAAGGCGCTGCAGCGCTTCTCCAAGGAGGACCCGACCTTCCGCGTGACCCTCGACGCGGAGAGCGGCGAGACGGTGATCTCGGGCATGGGCGAGCTCCATCTCGAGGTCTACGTCGAGCGCATGCGCCGCGAGTACAAGGCCGAGGTCGCCACCGGCGCGCCCCAGGTGGCCTACCGCGAGGCGATCACGCAGCGCGCCGACTTCGACTACGTCCACAAGAAGCAGACCGGCGGCTCGGGCCAGTATGCCAAGGTGGTGGGCTATATCGAGCCCCTGGCCGAGGGCGACTACGAGTTCGTCGACGAGGTCCGCGGCGGCCGCATCCCGACCGAGTTCGTGCCGGCCTGTGACCGCGGCTTCCGCACCGCCGTCGAGACGGGCCGCCTGATCGGCTTCCCGATCGTCGGCGTCAGGGCGGTGCTCGTCGACGGCAACTCCCACGCCGTCGACTCCTCGGACATGGCGTTCATGATCGCCGCGCGGTCCGCCTTCCGGGAGGCCTACCAGAAGGCGAAGCCGCAGGTGCTGGAGCCGGTGATGAAGGTGTCGGTCGAGGGTCCGGCCGAGTTCCAGGGCGCCATCTTCCGCTCGCTCATGCAGCGGCGCGGCCACGTGCTGGGCTCCACCGAGGACGGCGGCTTCGCCCGGGTGGAGGCCGAGGTGCCGCTCGCCGAGATGTTCGGCTACGCGACCCACCTGCGCTCGGAGACGCAGGGCAAGGCCGAGTTCACCATGGAGTTCTCGCGCTACGGGCCGGCGCCGCGCGAGGTGACCGAGGAGCTTCTGAAGAAATACGGCGGCCTGGTGGCCAAGGAGACCGAGTGATGATCAACCTGAAGATCCAGTTGCGCCGCTCGCCGCGCAAGCTGCTCGAGCGCGACGGCCATCCCGGTCCCGGCCCGGGCCAGCTCGCCCTGGTCATGGCCCGCGCCGGCGTGGGCAAGACCGCCTTCCTGGTCGGCATCGGCCTCGACGCGATGCTGGCGGGCCAGAAGGTCCTCCACGTCTCGGTGGAGAACACCGTCGACAAGGTCCGCGACTGGTACGACGACGTGCTGATGGAGATGCTGCGGCGCGAGAAGCAGCTCCAGCACTGGGCCTCGCTCCAGCTCGACCTCGAGCGCCGGCGCCACATCCATACCTACGTGGGCCACTCGTTCTCGGTCGACCGCCTGCGCCACGGCCTCGAGCTGCTGCGCGACGTCATGCACTTCGTGCCCGAGGTCGTCCTGCTCGACGACCTCGAGGAAGAGAGCCTGGAGCCGGCCACCGTCGCGGCGATCAAGGACCTGGCGGCGCAAACGGGAGCGGAGCTGTGGATGTCGTGCCAGATTCACCGCGATGGTCCCCCGGGCGAGCCCGGTCACCTGCCGCCGCCGGCGGATCGGTTCGAGGGGCTCACGGACCTGGCGTTCCGCCTCGACCCGGACCGCTCCAAGGTCCGGCTGCACGTGCTCAAGGACCACCAGCGGATGCTCGACGAGGACCTCCACGTCCTCCTCGACCCGCAGACCTTGCTCCTGACCGTGGGTCTCGGTGCCGGCGCCTGATCTTCTCCGCCGGCGTTGACCCTCCGGCGGCTCGCTGCTATGCTCGCGGCCGTTTCGGGAAACACGCCGTGATCGTCGACAAACGCAAGGTCGAGGGCCAGACGGTCCTCCGGGTCGAGGGGATCGTCAAGCTCGGGGAGAGCGCCGAGTTCCTCGCCCAGACGCTGCGCCGGGCCCTCGACCAGGAAGAGGGCCACGTGCTGCTCGACCTTTCGGCGATCAACTACATCGACTCGACGGGCATCGGCGAGCTGGTGGGCTACCTCACGCGGTTCCGCAACCAGAACCGCAAGCTGATCCTGATCAACCCGTCGCCGCGCATCACCAAGCTCCTCGGCGTGGCCCAGGTCGACAGCCTCTTTCCGACCTACGGCTCGGTGGAAGACGCCGTCGCCGCGGAGAAGTGAGCCTTTCGGCCGCGGCCTACCCCGAGACCGCGGGCGGGACCTGTGGCTAAAGAAATCCGGCCGCGGGGAGTCTGTCTGGTCAAGGCGCCTCGTGCCCGGGCTTTCTTCAACCGCTCGACGGAGGGCATCATGGAAAGTCGTCCCACTACGGAGAGTCTCTTTCGACGTTCGCTCTCGGTTTTCGGATCCGGCTTCGTCACCTTCCTGGCGCTGGCGCTCGTGGTCCAGCTCCCGTCCCTGGTCTTCAACCTGATCGTGTCCAACCTTCAGCGGTCGCCCGGCGGCCCGTCGGCCGAACCAATCGCGCTCACGTGCGCTGCCAGCATCGTCTTCCTCCCGATCATGCTGGTGTTCACGACTCTGGCGTCCGCGGTGGTGGTCTACGGCGTCTTCCAGGTCCTGCGCGGGGCGCCGCTGCGGATCGGCGATTGCGTTCTGGTGGTGGCGGGACAGTGGCAGCCCGTCCTCGGTCTGGCGATCCTGGTCGGCCTCTCGGTCTTCGGCGGTCTCCTGTGCCTCGTCATTCCCGGGATCGTGATCAGTTGTGGGCTCTTCGTCGCCGTTCCGGCCTTGATCGTCGAGCGGATCCGGATCATTGAGGCCATGAAGCGGAGCTGGAAGCTGACCTCCGGCTACAAGGGCATCATTTTCTTCTTCTCCCTGGGTGTCGGCGTGTTCCAGTTCGGGGCCTCGTGGGGCTCGACCGCGCTCATCGCGGCCTCTCCCCTGAGCGGCTTGGCCGCGGGCGCGGTGCTCACCGCCGTGGTGGACTACGGGATCCTCGCGGTCGCGACGTCGTTTCAGGCGGTGGCCACCGGGGTCGCCTACCACGACCTGCGGGCCTTCAGCGAAGGACTGGGCGAGGACGAGCTGGCCGCGGTCTTCGATTGAGGGCGCCGTCTCGGACCGAGGACGCGATGAGACATCTCGGAAGGGCGCTGATTTCGCTGGCGGTCGGCCTTCTCGGGCTCGCCGCCTCGGCGTCGCCGGAGCCGCCTGAGGTTCGAGACCGCGTGCGCGCCGTCCTCGCGCGGGACGCCTTCCAGACCGAGCTGCCGCTGGCGCCGGATTCCCTCGCAGGCAGCGGACGCGGCAGGTCCTGGTCGCGGGAGCGCTCGGTAGCCGCGCCGCGGGAGCCGGCGGATCCGCGTGGGATCGATCTGGGCGTTCCCGAGGGGCTCGGCGGCGCCCTCGTGCAGGCGTTCGTCTGGGTGGTGGCGGGCGCCCTGCTGCTGGTGATCCTCCTCGCCGCCGCCGACGCCTGGCGCCGTCGGCGAGCCCGAGGCTACGAGCTCCCCCTCGAGGCCGCGGCCGTCCTCGCGCCGGCCCCGGCCGGCGGCGAGGCCGCCGGGCCCGATCTCGAGGCTCTGGTGCGAGCCGGGCTCTGGGCTGAGGCGGTGCACCTGTTGCTGCAGCTCGCCATCGGCCGGCTCGAGCACCCGCTGCGCCGAGCGGTGCCGCCGAGCCTCACCGGCCGCGAGGTGCTGCGGTTGCCGGACGTCCGGCCCGCCGTCCGAGGGTCGCTGGCGACGCTGGTCGAGGCGGTCGAGCTGTCGTACTTCGGCGGCCAGCCGCCGGCTCGCGAGGACTACCGGCGCTGCGCCGAGGCCTATGAGCAGGTGCGGAGGGAGACGTGAGCGACGAGGCGATCTTCTCGCGGCGGGCCGCGCGCGGCCTGGTCCTGGCCGGCGGCGTGACCCTGGCCGTCACGCTGCTCTACATGATCTTCGCCGACCCGGCCGGCGAGGTCGACGTGCTCGGCGCCAACAGCTTCAGCCGTTCGGCGCTGGGCTATCGGTCGCTCGTCGAGGTGCTCGAGCACGAGGTGCCGGTGGTGGTGAGCCGCCTGGCCTCGGAGCACAAGGCGTCGCCCACGGCGCCGCTGCTGCTGCTCGAGCCGCCGGCGCACCGGGATGGGCTCGACCACCTCGCCCGGGTGCTCGGGACCGCCCGCGAGCGCCGGGTGCCCAGGGTGGTGGTGCTGCCCAAATGGCGCGGCTCGCGGCCGGCGGGCCGCCTCGATCCGTCGCCTCCGGGCTGGGTCACGCGCGTCGAGGCGCTGCCCTTGGAGGAGCCGCGGCGGGTGCTCGCGACGCTCCTCGGCGACGCGGGGGCCGACGCCGAGGTGCGCCGGAGCGCGCCGGCGCCCGGTCCCGCTCCCGCCGAGCTGCCGTGGCCCCAGTTGATCCGATCCTCCCGCCTCGAGACCGTGGTCGCCTACGGGGGCGACGCCCTGATCGCTCGGCTTCCCGGCGAGGCGGTCTACGTGATCGCCGATCCGGATCTGCTCAACACCGCCGGGCTCGGGCGCGGGGACAACGCCCTCGTGGTCCACGAGCTGTTGATCGACCGGCTGGCGCCGGAGGCCTTCGTCGTCGACGAGGTCCTGCACGGATTCGGCCGGAGCCAGTCGATCTGGCGGGAGCTGCTCGACTTCCCGCTGATCTGCGTCTGCCTCCACCTGGCGGCGTTGCTGGCGGTGGTGCTGTGGGCGACCACCGGCCGTTTCGGCCGCCCTCTGCGGCCGCCGCCGCGCCTGCCGCCCGGCAAGCTGACGCTCCTCGACAATACCGCCCGGCTCCTGACCCTGGCGCCGCGCAGCCGGCAGGCCGTGGAGAGTTACCTCGAGCTCACCGTGCGCCAGGCCGCGCGGCAGGCGTCGCTGCCGCCGGGGCTGGGCGCCCGGCAGCGGATCGAGCGGCTGAGCGAGCTCGGCCGCCGCCGTGGGGTGGGTGAGGACCTCGGCCACCTGGAGTGGTGCGTCAGCCAAATGCCGATCGACGGGGCGGAGCCGGCGCGCGCCCTGGCGCTGGCGCACGCCCTCTACCGCTGGCAAAAGGAGACGTTCGATGGACGTGACGCGAGCCCGTGACCTCGCCGGGCGGTTGCAGGAACAGATCGGCCGCGTGGTCATCGGCCAGGAAAGCGTGATCGAAAGGCTCCTGGTGACCCTGCTGAGCAGCGGCCACGTGCTGCTCGAGGGGCCTCCGGGCACGGCCAAGACGCTCCTGGCCCGCTGCTTTGCCGCGTCGTCGGGGCTGACCTTCAAGCGCGTCCAGTTCACTCCCGACCTGCTGCCGGGGGACCTGATCGGCGCCAACCTCTTCGACTTCCGCACCAGCACGTTCACCCTCACGCAGGGGCCCATCTTCACCGACTTCCTGCTCGCCGACGAGATCAACCGCACGCCGCCGAAGACCCAATCGGCGCTGTTGCAGGCGATGCAGGAGCGGCAGGTGACCCTCGACGGCCAGACCCATCTCCTGTCGGACGGATTCCTGGTGGTGGCGACCCAGAACCCGATCGAGCACGAGGGCACCTACCCGCTGCCCGAGGCGCAGCTCGACCGCTTTTTGTTGAAGCTCGAGATCCCCTTCCCGGACCGCGACGCCGAGCGCCGGATCGTCGCCCTCCACGGCCACAGCACCGCGATGCCGCGGCTCGAGGACTTCGGTCTGGCGGCGATCACCGGCCTTCCCGAGATCCGCGAGCTGCGCGCCCAGGTCGCCGCGGTGCGGCTGTCGGAGGAGCTGGCCGCCTACGTCGTCGATCTGGTGCGCGCCACCCGCGAGCACGCCGCCGTGCTGCACGGCGCCTCGCCGCGCGCCGCCACCATGCTGGCGAGCGCCGCGCGTTCGCTGGCGGCCTTGCGGGGCCGGCCCTACGTGGTGCCCGACGACGTCAAGGAGCTCTTCCTGCCGGCCGTGCACCACCGCATCGTGCTGGGGGCCAGCGCCGAGGTCGAAGGGCAGACGAGCGCCGGCGTCCTCAGGCAGATCCTGGAAACGGTGGCGGTGCCGCGGTGACGGCCGAGGCGACCCGACCGTGATCGAGCACAGCTACCTCCAACCGTCGGCCCGGACGCTGGCGCTGGCCGCGGCGGGCCTGGCGCTGGCCACGTTGCCGGCCCTGGTCTCGGCGCCGCTGTGGCCGTTGTGGCTGGCGTTCTGCGCTCTGATGGTGCTCGCCTGCGGCGTCGACGCCATCCTCTGTCCGCGGCCGGGCCAGCTCTGCGTCGAGCCCGAGCTGCCCACGGTCCTCTACATGGCGGCCGGCGCCGAGGCCCGGCTGCTCCTGACGTTGCCGCTGCCCTGGCCCGTGGCGGCGGAGGCCACGCTGGACGTCTCGGAGCTGCTCGAGCCCGTCGGCCTGCGGCGCCTGCGCCTCGGCGCCGCCACCGTGCTCTCCCTGCGGCTCGAACCGCGGCGACGCGGCGAGGCTCTCGTCGAGTCGCTGTGGCTGCGTTACAGCGGTCCGCTGGGCCTGGTGCGGCGCACCCTGCGCTGGCGCCTCGACCAAGCCGTCCACTCGGTCCCCAACGTCGAGCTCGTGCGCTCGGCGGCGCTGCGCTTCTTCAACGTCCGCGAGACCCTCGCCGGCCTGAAGATCGAGCGCTACCCCGGCGACGGTACCGAGTTCCACGCCCTCCAGGAGTACACGGCGGGGCTCGAGCCGCGCGCGATCGACTGGAAGGCGTCGGCGCGGCACGCCCGCTTGCTGGCGCGGGAGTGCCGGGCCGAGCGCAATCACTCGATCGTGCTCGCCCTGGACACCGGCCGGCTGATGGCCGAGCCGGTCGACGGCGCTCCGCTCGTCGACCACGCGATCCACGCGGCCCTGGAGCTGTCCTGCGTGAGCCTGCGGCACGGCGACCGGGTGAGCCTCTTCGCGTTCGCCGAGAAGCCGCGGCTCTTCGCCACGCCGCGCTCGGGCGCGGGCGCCTTGCCGGCCCTCATCGAGCTGACCCGCCGGCTCGACTACGGCACGGCGGAGACCAATTTCACGCTCGGTCTCACGGACCTGGCGCTGCGCCTGCGCCGGCGTTCGCTGGTGATCGTGCTCACCGACTTCGTCGACAGCGTGACCGGCGAGCTCATGGTGGACAATCTGCTGCGGCTGCGCCGCCGCCACCTGGTCCTGTTCGTGGCCCTGCGCGACCCGCTGCTCGACCAGGAGCGGGGCCGCGAGCCGCGGACGCTCGTGGACCTGAATCGCGCGGTGGTGGCCGAAGCGCTGATCCACGAGCGCGAGGTGGTGATCCGGCGTCTCGGCAAGGCGGGCGTCAAGGTGATCGACAGCCCGCCGCGGGCGGTGGGAACGGCGCTGATCAACCGTTACCTCGAGATCAAGCGCCGGGAAATGATCTGATGGCGGGCTTCACGCTCAGGTCGATCGAGTTCCGGCGCGAGCGCGAAGCCTCCTGGCGCGAGCTCGAGGAGCTCCTCGATCGGGTCTCCGGTCAAGGTCTCGGCGCGCTGGCTGCGGGCGAGCTCCACCGCCTGCCGACGCTCTATCGGGCCGCCCTCTCGTCGCTCTCGGTGGCGCGCTCGATCTCCCTCGACGCCAGCCTGATCGGCTATCTCGAAAGCCTCGCGGCGCGCGCCTATCTCGCGGTCTACGGCGTCCGGCGCGACTACTTCGACACCGTCGTGCGGTTCTTCACCCATACCTTCCCGAGCCGGGTGTGGGCCCTGCGCCGGGAGGTCGCGCTGGCGCTGGCGGTCCTGGCGCTCGGCACCGTGTGCGGCTTCGCCCTGACGGCGCGGAACCCCGACGTCTTCTACTCCCTGGTCCCCGCGGGTCTGGCCGCTGGCCGCGGGCCGTCGTCGAGCCGCCAGGAGCTCGCCGAGGTGCTCGTCTCGGGGGGCGACGAGCTGAGCCTGATGGCCAGCTTCCTCTTCGGCCACAACGCCAAGATCGGCATGACCTGCTTCGGCCTCGGCTTCGCCGCCGGCGTGCCGGTGGCCCTGGTGCTCTTTATCAACGGCCTGATCCTCGGCGCCTTCGCCGCCGTCCACTGGCAGCATGGCCTGGGCCTCGAGTTCTGGGCCTGGGTGCTGCCCCACGGCGTGACCGAGCTCCTCGCCGTAGGTCTCTGCGGCGGCGCCGGCCTCTCTCTGGGCCGGGCTTTCGTCTTTCCCGGCCGCTACGCCCGGCTGACCAACCTGGCGCGCCAGGGCCGCGAAGCGGCGCAGGTCGTGCTCGGAGCGGTAGCGCTCTTCTTCCTGGCGGCGCTGATCGAGGGCTACTTCCGGCAGCTCGTGACCGCAACGGCTCCGCGGCTCGCCGTGGTCGCCGCGACGGCGGCCTTCTGGCTGTGGTATTTCGTGGCGCTCGGCCGGAGGCGCGGATGAGCGACGCGGCGAACCCGGCGGCTCGCAGTCTGGTGCTCGACACCCCGGAGCACGTGCCGGTGGGCTTCGTCCTCGCGGACCTCGGCAACCGGCTGGCGGCGTTGGTCGTCGACCTGCTGATCGTGGGCCTGGGGCTCGCCGTGCTCGTCCTGGCGGGGCTGATCTTCTTCGAGGACGATGACCCCCTGACCGCGTTGTTCCTGCTGGCGGCCTTCCTGTGGCGCAACTTCTACTTCACCGCCGGCGAGATCTACGGCCGCGGCCGGACGCCGGGCAAACGCTGGCTACGCACGCGGGTGGTGGCGCGCGACGGCGGACCGCTGAGCGCCGAGCAGGTCTTCGCCCGCAACCTGACCCGCGACCTCGAGATCTTCCTGCCGCTGACGGTGCTGCTGGCGCCGAAAGAGCTGGTGCCGGGCGCGCCTTGGTGGGTCGGCGTCGCGGCGGTGGTGTGGGTGCTGGCGCTCGCGCTACTGCCCTTCTTCAACCAGCACCGGGCGCGCCTGGGGGACCTGCTGGCCGGGACGATCGTGGTCGTCGAGCCCGTCGGCGAGCTGCTGCCCGACCTGGCGGCGGCCGACGCGGCAGCTCGCGGCCCGGCGTTCTCGCGCGAGCAGCTCGACGTCTACGGCATCCGGGAGCTGCACGTGCTCGAGAAGGTGCTGCGGCGAGCGCCGTCGCTCGATAAAAGCGCTCTGCTCAGGACGATCTGCGAGAAGGTGAGGGCGAAGATCGGCTGGAAACCGCCGGTCGAGAACGCCGAGACCTTCTTGCAGGCGTTCTATGCCGCTCAGCGCGGGCGGCTGGAGCACAAGATGCTCTTCGGCAAGCGCCAGGAGCGCAAGGTGCGCTAACTCAGGCGTCTGACCGCTCGACGCCGTTGCGGGGGCACAGCGAGGCCAGGGCGCAGTCGCCGCACAGCGGCTTGCGGGCGTTGCACACCCGGCGTCCATGGAGGATCAGGGCGTGGCCGAGGAAGATCCAGTCCCGCTTCGGGACCTTCGCCATCAGGTCCCTCTCGATCTTGCCGGGGTCCTTCTGCGGCGAGAGCCCGAGCCGGAAGGCGAGGCGCTTGACGTGGGTGTCGACGACCACCCCGGCGGGCTTGCCGAAGGCGGTGCCGAGCACCAGGTTGGCCGTCTTGCGCGCCACGCCCGGCAAGGTCACGAGCTCATCCATGGTGTCGGGCACCTCGCCGCCGTAGGCCGCGACCATCCGCTTCGCCGCTCCGAGCACGAGCCTGGTCTTGTTGCGGTAGAAGCCGGTGGAACGGATCTCCTGCTCGAAGACCTCGGGGGCGGCCGCGGCGTAGTCGGCGGCCGTCCGGTACCTGGCGAACAGCCCCGCGGTCACCTGGTTGACGCGCTGGTCCGTCGCCTGGGCCGAGAGGATGGTGGCCACCAGGAGCTCGAGCGGATTCTCGTGGCGCAGCTCGCAATCGGCGTCCGGGTAGAGGTCGTGGAGACCGCGGACGACGCCGTCGACCTCGTCGTCGCTCAGGAGCGTGGCGTCGGGCATGGCAACCGGGACGATATCACCCTCCCCGCAGCCGCCGCACGAGCAGCGTCGAGCGGCGGCTCGACGACTCCGTGCGCACCGCCAGGGCGAGCGCGCGCCGGCTGCCGACGATCACCACCAGGCGCCGGCCGCGGGTGATCGCCGTGTAGAGCAGGTTGCGCTGCAACATCACGAAGTGCTGGGTGTGGAGCGGGATGACGACCGCCGTGTACTCGCTGCCCTGGCTCTTGTGGATCGAGCAGGCGTAGGCCAGCGTCAGCTCGTCGAGGTCCGAGAACTCGTACTCGACCCGGCGCTCGTCGCCGTAGTCGACGCGCACGATCTGGTCGGTCACGTCGATCGTCTCCACGTAGCCGACGTCGCCGTTGTAGACCTCGAGGTCGTAGTTGTTGCGCACCTGCATCACCCGGTCGCCGGCGCGCAGGAGACGGCGGCCGCGGGTGATCGACTCGCCGTCGGGGTTGACCAGGTTCTGGAGCTCGGCGTTGAGGCTCACGGCGCCGAGCGGTCCGCGCTGCATGGGCGACAAGACCTGGACGTCGCGCGGCGAGAAGCCGAAGCCGCCCGGGATGCGGTCTTTGACCAGGTGCTTCACGGTGGCGAGCACGGCCTCGGGCTCGTCGCGCTCGATGAAGAAGAAGTCGCCGCGCTCCGCGGTCACGAGGTGCGGCATCTCGCCGTCGCGCACCCGGTGGGCGTTGACGACGATGAGGCTCTCGCCCGCCTGGCGGAAGATCTCGGTCAGGCGCACCACGTCCACCGCCCCCGACTCGATGAGGTCGGCGAGCACCCGCCCCGGGCCCACCGAGGGGAGCTGGTCGACGTCGCCCACCAGGATCAGCCGCGCCTCCTGGCGCACCGCCTTCAGGAGGTGGAAGCTCAGCACCACGTCGAGCATCGAGGCCTCGTCGACCACCACCAGATCGGCGTCGAGCGGGTGCTCCTCGTCGCGGCTGAAGCCGCCCTGCCGGGGGCTGTACTCGAGCAGCCGGTGGACGGTCATGGCGTCGTGGCCGGTGGCCTCGCCGAGGCGCTTGGCGGCGCGGCCGGTGGGCGCCGCCAGCTCCACCTTGAGCCCCTTGCGCGCGAGGATGGCGACGATGCCGCGCACCAGGGTGGTCTTGCCGGTGCCCGGGCCGCCGGTCAGCACCAGGAGCTTGCTCGTCAGGGCGCGCTGGAGCGCCCGGCGCTGGGCCGCGCCGAGCTCGATGGCCTCGCGGCGCTCGAACCACTGGCAGGCGCGCTCGACGTCGATCTTCAAGGGCAGCTCGCGCTGCGCCGTGAGCGTCCTGACGCGCTCGGCCACCCCGCGTTCCGCCGTCTCCAGCGCCTTCAGGAAGACCGCCGAGTCGCCGACGGAACCCTCACCCCCCGGCCCCTCTCCCAGGGGGAGAGGGGAGAAAGAGCTCGAGAGCTCGCCGGCGATCGGCTGGCGGGCGAGCTCGCCGCGGGCGACG
>DASWIG010000294.1:0-1876 GCA_036397835.1 Thermoanaerobaculia bacterium | reverse complement strand
CGACGCCGATCACCTCGACCGACACCCAATCGCCCCAGTCGTAGGACAGGCGGCGGCCGACCGGGTCCTCCCCTGGCCAGTAGCGGCGCGCCAGGGTCTCGTTGATCACCGCCACCGCCGGCGCCTCGGCGTGGTCGCGCTCGTCGATCGCGCGGCCGGCGAGGAGCGGTATGCCCACCGTCTCGAAGTAGCCGGGCATGACGACGCGCACGTCGGTCACCGGCTCGGCGCCGAGCTCCGGACGCGGTTGGTCTTCCACGAAGAAGTCGGTGGCGGAGCGCCGGCCGCTCAAGGGCAACCACTGGATGGCGCTCACCGACTCGACGCCCGGCAGCGCCGCGACGCGCTCGCGCGCCTGGCGGAAGAAGGCCGCCCGCGCCGCCGGCTCGCCGTAGCGGCCGCGCGGCAGCGTCAGGCGAGCCGTCAGCACGCTGTCGAGCTCGAGCCCGGTGTCCACCCGGCGCAGCTCGAGGAAGCTGCGGAAGAGCAGGCCGGCGCCCGCGGCGAGCACCAGGGCCAGGGCGATCTCCGCCACCACCAGGCCGCTGCGCAGGCCGCGGCGGCGGCCGGAGCCCGCCTCGCTGCGCCCTTCCCGCAGCCCTTCCATGAGCCGCGGCGTCCAGGTGCCGAGCACCGGCACCAGGCCGAAGACGAGACCCGCCAGCAGCGCCAGCAGGGCGGTGAAGGCGACGACCGAGGCGTCGAGGCGCACGTCCGCGAGTTGCGGGATGCGCAAGTCGGCGGGGAGCAGCGCCAGCAGGCCGCGGCTTCCCAGGGCCGCGGCCACGAGGCCGGCGACGGCGGCGGCGGCGACGAGCAGCGCGCTCTCCGTGAGCACCTGGCGGAAGATGCGGCCGGAGCCGGCGCCGAGCGCGGCGCGGATGGCGATCTCGCGTTCGCGAGCCGCGGCGCGCGCCAGCATCAGGTTGCCGACGTTGGCGCAGGCGATCAGCAGCAGCAGGCCGACGGCGCCGAAGAGCAGCAGCAGGGCCGGCCGCACGTCGCCCACGAGCTGCTCGGCGAGGGGGACGACGTTGACGCCCCAGCCGGCGTTGAGCTCGGGGTGGGCCTGCGCCAGGCGGCGGGCCACGGCGTCCATCTCCGCCTGCGCCTGCTGCGGCGAGACGCCGGGAGCCCGGCGACCGACGACGGAGATGAAGCGGCCCATGTCGACGCGGTTGGCCCACTCGAAGGACGTTGGCATCCACACGTCGGTGGCGGGCTCGACGAGACGGGCGGCGGGCGGCGCCACGCCGACGATCGCCACGCTCGACGTCCCCAGCGTCACGCTCGAGCCCACGACTTCCGGATCGCCGCCGAAGCGCCGCTGCCAGAAGTCGTAGGAGAGCACGGCGGCCTCGCCCGTGAACTGGCCCGCGGCCACGTCGTCCTCCGCGAGCAGCCGTCCGGCGGCCGCCGGCACGCCGAGCAGGCGGAAGATGCCGGGCGACGCGATCGTCGCTTGCACCTCCTCGGGCTCGCCGAGGCCGGTGAGGCTGATCGGCTGGCGCCAGTAGCCCGCGAGGTCCGCGAAGCCGCGCGCCTCGCGCCGCCAGTCGGCGAAGTTGGCGGGCGAGACGACGTTGGCGGCGCTGCCCCGCTCGTGGCGTTCCCAGACCTGCGCCAGCTCTTCGGGCGCGGCGAACGGCAGGCGGCGCAGGAGCACGGCGTCGACCACGCTGAAGAGCGCGGCGTTGGCGCCGAAGCCGAGGGCGAGGGTCAGCACCACCACGGCGGCGAAGCCGGGGCGCCGGGCGAGGGAACGAAGAGCGTAGCGGACGTCCTGAGCGAGCGTTTCCATGTCGGCCTCCTGTCGCGTCTCTTCGTGCATACCGGCGCGGCCGGAAGAGGTTACCGCCCTCGGGAGACGGTGGGC
>DASWIG010000293.1:0-6901 GCA_036397835.1 Thermoanaerobaculia bacterium | reverse complement strand
GGCGGCGGCGGCGGCGCCGGAGCGCGTGGTGATCCACGAGGCGGCGAGCGAGCGGGCGGAAGCGGAGCTCGTCGTCCACACGATCGAGTCGCTGCTCGGCGGCACCTCCTACTTCTCGGTCGACAGCGGACGCGTGAGGACGGACGCCGAGCGCCAGGACCTGTCCTTCGACGACTTCGCCGTGCTCTACCGCACCAAAGCCCAGGCGCCGCCGCTCGTCGAGGCGCTGGAGCGCTCGGGCATCCCCTACCAGAAGCGTTCCCACGAGCGCCTGATGGAGCGCGACGAGGTGCGCCTGCTGCACCACGAGATGACGACGTCGGACGACGGCGGCAGCGTACACGCGGCGCTCCTGAGCGCCCGCGACAAGGTGGCGGCGGACGCCGGGAAGCTCGACGCGGCCGTCGAGCTCTTGAAGCCGCTCGCCGAGCGCCACGGCGAGGACCGCGACGCCTTCCTCTCGGCGCTCGCCCTGGGCGCCGAGGTCGACACCTGGGACCCGCGCGCCGAGCGGGTCTCGCTGCTGACGCTGCACGCGTCGAAAGGCCTCGAGTGGCCGGTGGTCTTTCTCGTCGGCTGCGAGGACGGCCTCCTGCCGCTGACCTGGGGCGCCGGCGAGACCGACGTCGACGAGGAGCGTCGACTGCTCTTCGTGGGCATGACGCGGGCGCGCGCTCGGCTGTTCCTGACCTGGGCGCGGCGGCGGCCGTGGCGCGGCGAGCTGCGGGAGTGCCGTCCCTCGCCGTTCCTCGCCGACATCGCGCCGGCGCTCGTCGAGCGCCGGCGGTCCCGCGCCCCGAAGCGCAAGCGTCGTGTCGAGGACGTCAAGCAACTGCGCCTGCTCTGAATACAATTGGGTGCAGTTGATTTCAATGCAGACTATACAGCCAGGGAGAGGGTCCAGTGTAGAAACGACCCCGAAGGACGACCGGATATAGCCCCGGGTTGCCCGAACGGTCGCTGAGCCGCCCCCGAAACGCAGTGTGGTTGATACCCGCCGGGCTACCGCAGCCGCGCCCTCCGGGCTCCAGAGCCCCGTAGGAGGGGCGGTCTGGGATAGCCCAGGGCGTAGCCCTGGGTTCACGGTCAGCCGCCTCCCTCCAGAGCCCCGGAGGGGCGGCATAGGGTAGCCCAGGATATCTCCGGCCCAAACCCCCTCGATGCGTCCTGAGAATCAGGAGATCGTACCGTAACAGTCCTTATGTCAACGAGTTACGTAGACCAAGGGCTTGCATTGAGAGCGTTTGCACCCAATACAATTGTCCGGCGCACGGTCACGCACGAGCAGGCCCAGCTCGATACCAGACCATGGCCCATCTCCTCGCAAACTCCCCCCTCAAAGGGGCCGGAGGGCCGCCCGGCTCGACGCCGCCTGCAAGAGCGGCCCTCCGGCTCTCTATCTATCGTATCGTGACAATCATAGTGCAGCTACGGCTCGGTGCCCTCCTCGTTGACCGCTTCCGGCTCTTCCGGCTCGGGGGTCGGAGGCGGAGGGTTCTCCCCCTCCTCGACCTCCCGGCGGCCGGGCTGCCGCTCCGACGGCCGGACCTTCGCGGCGAGCTCGCGCATCCCCGCGAGGCGACACTTGGACTCGAAGTCCCGCGCCGTGTACACGAAGACCTCTCCGTGCTCGGCCTTGAGCCGGTCCTTCTCGATGATCGCCGCGTCGAGGTCGCGCTGCGTCTCGTCGATCTGGTCGAGCGTCGCTTGCAGCTTCTCACCGGTCGCGATCGCCGAGGCCACGGACTTGTGAGGATCGACCGGGTCGTCCTCGACAGCCTTGAGCCCCAGCATCGTCGCCAGGTCGTCACGCCGAAAGCTCTCGGCGATCATCTCGATCTGGCGAAGAAGAACGTCCGCCACGCGCCCCCGCGGGCTGTGCAGGCCCAGCCCCAGGATCAGCGGCGCCACGTAGTGGGCCAGGATCAGGCGGCGCAGCCGGACGATCTCGCTGGCCAGAGCCGACGTCAGGTCGTTGCGCAGGTTGCGCAATGCCATCAAACTGGCGTTCAAGGCATAGACCTTCTTGTCGGCTTCGACCAACTGGTCCATGGATGCCCCCAGCCGGCGGCCGAGGGCGACGATGGAGGCGAGGAAGCCGGGCTCCTCGTCTCCTTCCTGGCGGTGCGGAGCTACGAGTAGGTTGAGGGCCTGCGCCACCTGAGCACCCTGCCGCACCAGGGCCGTCAGGAGATATCGGCACGAAACCCTCAGATTGGTGACCTCTGAAGAGATCTTGGCAGCCATGACGGCTACCTCCTTTCTGGGTTGCCCGGTCGAGCCGGGCGGGTTGAGGTTTGCCGGAGCAGCTTCGCGACACCATGTCGCGGGCGGCTCCGGCGACGTCAACAGGAGAGTAGCGAGGGAAATTGCGGCTGGGAAAACTATCTCGGATTTGCAAAGACCTACTGGCCGGTCGGTCAAGTAATTGGCCGCTCGGCCAGTTTCGTCGTGGAGGCGTTCGGCGCGCGTCGAGAAGGGCGTAAAGTGCGGCAGCGCTGGAACTTGGCGAGCTCGGCTCGCGATCCCCTCACCCCTCTCCCCTCCCTCTGGGACAGACCGGGAGGGCCTCGAGACGGGGTCTCGTCGAGGATTGACGAGACCTGCCCGTCGGTTCTACGATGGTTCCGAAACAGATCCACCTGGAGAGTCCATGGCGATCAATCTCTCGATCAAGAACGTGCCCGACACCCTGGCCGACCGGTTGCGCCGGCGAGCCGAGCGGAATCATCGGTCGCTTCAGGGTGAGCTCATGGCGATCCTCGAGAAGGCCCTCGCCTCTTCCGAACGGGCCTCGCCCGCCGAGGTGCTCGATCGGGTCCGCAAGCTTGGGGTGCGCACGGACGACGAGTCCGCGGCGATGATCCGGGCCGACCGCGATGCCCGCTGAGATCACGGTCGTCGACGCTTCCGCGGTCGCGGCCCTGCTCTTCGCGGAGCCCCGCGCCGACGGCGAGCCTGCGCTCTCTTCACGCCACAAGCCGGGCAAGCTCGCCGGGCAGGGGCTCGAGGTGAGTGACGGCGAAAGGCGAGTCGGGCAACTGCTCGACGGTAGAGATGTCGAGCCAGTGGCGGACGGGCTCGCAGCCCATCACCTCCAGAACCAGGTCGCGTTCGGCGAGAGGCAAGTCGGCGAGGCCGGTGACCGGGAAGCTGCGCGGGCCGAAGGGGGTGCGCCGGGCGATTGCTGGCCTTGAACGAAGCCGGGCTTCTCGGAGAGGACGAACAGCGCGAGCTCGACGAGCTTGATCAGCTCGAGCACCTCGTCGTCATGTTGAAGACACGGGTTGCACGCGAGCTTGGCGAAGCTCCTCATGGCAAGTGACATCCCGGCTGATCTGCGCCGGCTGGTTGCCGAACCCGTCCGTCGCGCGAGCGAGCGGGTCATAGGTGAGACGACGAACCGAAGGCTCAGTCGGCGAAGACCTTATCGAGGGTCGTCGCGGTGAGGACGCGGTCGCTCCACGTCAGGAGGAGATCGACCCGTTTCAGGCGGCCGACCACAGCGGCGGGCAGCGGGCCGAACTTGCTTGTGAGCTGGCGGAGCAGCACCGCCAGCTCGCCCTTGCGAATTGCCGATCTATTACCTTTCCTCACGTCCTTCTTTGCGTCCTTCAAGCCGGACGTTCTTCTTCCACTCCGGGATGTTGTCCACCAGCATCGTGAAGTTCTCCAGCGTTCGTACCCTTGTGACCGCGTCCGGCGGCGCTTGCAACGCGAGTACCGCCAGGATCACTCCACCGATTTAGGGATAGCAAGTAGCTCGGGATGTTCCCGTAGATAGTCTCTTGCCCACGGCTGAATGTTGTAAGCAAAGCCTGACATTCTTGATCCAATGGCCGAAGACCGAGAGATGATCTTGGCATCCTCGAGACCGCCAGCGACACCACTTTGCGGGTTCAGATTTATGGTTTTTGTATCTCCAAAAATGTATGCCGCCAACACGGCCTTTTCATCCGGGCTCAGATTGTGTAGCTGCGCCTGCCGGTACTTGCGAAGGACACGACGCTGCCACCTCTTGTGAGCGATGGTGCAAAGCTCAAAAGCCACATGAGCTAAGAGGAGTGCGGAACTCAGGATGAAGGCCACCGCTATCCAGGGGCGCATTTGTGCATTGAGGGACGTGAGCCCGAAGTAGTCCAGGTGCTTGGGCCCGAGGAAAAGAAACACTCCGGTAGCAAGAGCGACACCCGTCAAAGCGCGCGGTGAAAGCTTGATCCAGTCTAGGGCCTTCGAGATGTCCATTTTCGGTAAGTACTCGCCTGCGTTGTCGCTGCTGAGCGGTTCCGAGCTCGCCCCGCCAGCAGCCGAGTTTGGTGGTTATTCAAAACGCCTTCGATGCCTGCACAGCGGCCGCGAGCCGAAACTGAGGGGCGCCTGGAGGTGTTTGCCTTGGCTGTGTGCCGGTCTCCGAGGAGTTGCCACGGTCGGTGTGGAGCAGAGGAGTTGGATCCCGTGTGCGAGTCCAGATCCACGGTAGTCGGACGCGCTAGCCGCGCTGGCGCGGGCATGGAACAGGCTGATGTGTCGGCGGCGGACAGGATGGCTCATCGGGAAGCTATTATAGACGATCTGTCGAGATGTGAGTAGATCCGCCCGGATCAATCCGGGACATTGACGACGAGAGGCGCTTCAGCCCCGGCGATCCTCGGGACAATGGCGCCCAAGGGGGGACTCCCTGGGCATGCGGACGGGCGACGAGATCGGCGAAACGGGGGCGCGGACCGTGGCCTGGAGGATCATCAGTCAGGGGCCCTCGGCTAAGAATTCGCCGAAAACCGCCCGAGGCCTTGACGCGCCCCCCAAGTTTCCCATAGAATGGCGGTAACGACACGTCAGCTACGATCCACCGTCCCAGCGAGGGAGGTGCACCAGCTCGATACACCGGTCCATCCACCCCAAATGAGGCTCCACGAGGACGCCTCGAACGACGCCCGAGGGAGAGCTCCCGCGAGCCGACGACGACGATCCACAAACCAACAAAGATGGCCCGAGCGAGATGGAAGCTCGCCCGGACCCGACCAGGCAAAGGAACAGCCCCAATGCCCGATCAAGACAATCCTACCCCCACCAACGCCTTCGACCCCGACTACCTCCGTCAGCTCGACCAGCACGACGACCCCGTGACCGCCGGCGAGGCGGTGACCGGCGGCTTCTGGCGCGTCGTCCCCTTGGGCGACGAGCGCTACGGCCTGTTCCGCATGTGGGAGAGGCCGGAGGACGGCGACGAGCCCTTCGGCACCCTCACCGACCGCGACACGGCCCTGCTCGCCGCCGCCTTCCTGCCGCTCGTGGATCGGGCGCGCAGCTTCTCCGTCGACTCGGAGGACGCCGCGCCCGGCGGTGTCGTCCTCTATCGCGATGGCCGCGCCGTCGGCCGGATCCGCCACGGCAATCCGGAGCTCACCGAGGCGTTGAACCTCGCCGACGGTCTGGCGCGCTCGCCGGCGTCGATCGCCAGCTTCCTGGAGGCCGCCGGCGCGGCGGCGCTGGAGCTCGCCGGCAAGATCCTGGTGCGGCGGATCTGACCCCCGGCCCCTCTCCCGAAGGGAGAGGGGCGTGATCGTTGGGACGCTGAAGCGTCCCAGGGCGGGCACGGGGGCCCGCCCCTGTCGTAGGCCGTGCAAGGAGGCGTCCCAGGAGACTGGGATCGTGTATTACAAAGCCAAGAAGAAAGAGGCCGGTCCGCGGACCGGCCTCTCGAGATCAAGCTGGGAGCGTGGCTTACATCATGCCCGGCATGCCGCCGCCCGGCATGCCGCCGCCCATGGGGGGCTCCCTCTCTTCCTTGATCTCGGTCACCATGGCCTCGGTCGTCAGCAGCAGGCCGGCGATCGAGCAGGCGTTGAGGAGCGCCGTCTTGGCGACCTTGGCGGGGTCGATGACGCCGGCCTTGACGAGGTCCTCGAACTTGCCGGTGGCGGCGTTGAAGCCCTCGTTGCCGGTCTTCTGCATGGCGTCGCGCACCAGCACCGAGCCCTCGTGGCCGGCGTTGTTGGCGATCTGGCGCGAGGGCTCCTCGAGCGCCCGGCGCACGATCGCCACGCCCACCGCCACGTCGCCCTCGGCCTTCACCTTGTCGACGGCCTCGATGGCGCGCAAGAGCGCCACGCCGCCGCCGGCCACGATGCCTTCCTCGACCGCCGCCTTGGTGGCGTGCATCGCGTCCTCCACGCGCGCCTTCCTCTCCTTCATCTCGGTCTCGGTCGCCGCGCCCACCTGGATGACGGCCACGCCGCCGACCAGCTTGGCCAGCCGCTCCTGCAGCTTCTCGCGGTCGTAGTCCGAGGTCGTGTCCTCGATCTGGGTGCGGATCTGCTTGACGCGGCCGGCGATCGCCTCGCGGTGCTGCTTGCTGTCGGTGTCGGTCACCAGCGTCGTGTCGTCTTTGGTGATGACCACCTTCTTGGCCTCGCCGAGGTCTTCCCAGCGCACGTTTTCGAGCTTGATCCCGAGGTCCTCGGTGATCAGCTTGCCGCCGGTCAGGACGGCGACGTCCTCGAGCATGGCCTTGCGCCGGTCGCCGAAGCCCGGGGCCTTGACCGCCGCCACCTTGAGGGTGCCGCGCAGCTTGTTGACCACCAGGGTCGCCAGGGCCTCGCCCTCGAGGTCCTCGGCGATGATGACCAGCGGGCGGCCCTGCTTGGCCACCTGCTCGAGGATGGGCAGCAGGTCCTTCATGCTCGAGACCTTCTTCTCGTGGAGGAGGATCACGGCGTTCTCGAGCACCGCTTCCTGGCGCTCGGGATCGGTCACGAAGTAGGGCGAGAGGAAGCCGCGGTCGAACTGCATGCCCTCGACCACCTCGAGGGTGGTGTCGAGGCCCTTGGCCTCCTCGACGGTGATCACGCCGTCCTTGCCGACCTTCTCCATGGCCTCGGCGATGATCCCCCCGATCTCG
>DASWIG010000292.1:0-29313 GCA_036397835.1 Thermoanaerobaculia bacterium | reverse complement strand
GCTCGACGACGTCACGGTGGGCCTCAACTGGTACCTGAATTCCGTGACCCGCTTCATGCTCAACGTCGTCCGCTCCGACGTCGCGGGCGTGGGCGAGGCGGACTTCGTCTTGCTGCGCGTCCAGGTCGAGCTCTGAAGCGAGCGCCGTGACCGTGCTACCCTTGGCTTGGCCATGCACTCTGCGCCGGCCCCGGGAGACGCTCGATGTGGGACCTCACCTATGCCCTGGCCGAGGAGATCGGCGATCCGGACCTGTTCGTAGGCCGCAAGAAAGAGATGGCGCGTCTCTTGAAGTGGGCAGACGGCGCCAAGCGCCGGATCTCGCTCTCGACCGGCATCCTGTCGCGGCGCAAGAAGGGCAAGACGGCGCTGCTCCAGCGCTTTTTCAACCTCCTCTACACCAGGAACGACCCGCAGCTCATCCCCTTCTACTACCGCATCCCGGAGGAGCGCCTCACCAAGACGGCCTTCGCGAAGACCTTCTACCGCCGGCTCCTCAGCCAGTACTTCGCGTTCACCACCCGAACGCCCGAGTGGGTCAATCAGGTGCTCTCGTTCGACGAGCTCAGAGAGCTGGCCCAGGGCGACCGGCACGTCGCCGCCGACCTTCGCCGCATGGAGGACGTCCTGGAGAGCTCTCCCGAGGAAGCCTGGGGCCATGCGCGCGACGCCGGCCACCGGATCTCGGCGGTGAGGGACGTGCGCATCCTCCAGATTCTCGACGAGTTCCAGTACATGAACCGCTGGCTGGTCTCGGACCACGACAGCGAAAAGGTCGAGGAGCTGTGCTACTCCTACATGGGCACTGCCGAGAGCAAGTTCTCGCCGCAGCTCGTGGCGGGCAGCTACATCGGTTGGCTGGGGGCCATCCTGCGCCACATGACCGGCCGCTACCACGAGTGGCGCCTGGAGGGCCTGAGTGACGAAGAGGCCATTGAGGCGGTCTACGCCTACGCCTACACCTACCAGGTGCCGATAACCGACGAGACGGCTCCCTACGTCGCCGAGGTCTGCGACAACGACTCCTTCTACATCGCCTCGACGGTCCGCAACCTAATCGAGGAGAAGGACCTGACGACCCGAGAAGGAGTGCGCGACGCCCTCGCCCTGGAGACGATCCTCGGCAAAGGCGACATCGCCCGGGTGTGGCGGGAGTACCTGTGGGACGCCTTCGCCCGGGTCAACGACGCCAACGCGCGCAAGATCGTCCTCTACCTGGCGGCGCACGAGCCCGAGGAACGCGGGCGCGACCAGATCCTCGCCGACCTGAAGCTCGACATGAGCGACCAAGACCTCGAGGAGCGCCTGCACAAGCTCGTCATGGCCGACATCCTGGCCGAGGGGTCGTCGAACTTCCACTACCGCGGCCTGGGCGACCGGATCTTCGCCATGGTCTTCCGCAGGATCTACGGAGTGGAGATCGAGCGGGTGAGCGCGCAGTCCATCGAGGACGACTTCAAGAAGGAGCTCGCTACCGCCCAGCGCCAGATCGCCCGGTATCGGGGAGTGGCAGCGGAGTCCCGGGTGTGAGCTCACCGCTGATGTGGGACTTGACGTACGCCCTGGCCGAGGAGATCGGCGATCCGGACCTGTTCGTAGGCCGCAAGAAAGAGATGGCGCGGCTGATGGCGTGGGCCGAAGGCGCCAAACGGCGGATCTCGCTCTCGACCGGGATCCTGTCGCGGCGCAAGAAGGGCAAGACGGCGCTGCTCCAGCGTTTCTTCAACGTCCTCTACACCCGCAACGACCCTCAGCTCATCCCCTTCTACTACCGCATCCCGGAGGAACGCCTCACCAAGACGGACTTCGCGCAGGCCTTCTACCGCCGGCTCCTCAGTCAGTACTTCGCCTTCACCACCCGCACGCCCGAGCTGGTCGCCATGTCCCTTCCCCTGGACGAGCTCAAGGAGCTGGCCGCGTCCGACCGGCACGTGGCCGCCGACATCCGCGGTCTGGAAGACGTCCTGGAAAGCTCTCCCGGGGCGGCCTGGCTCCACGTGCGCGAAGCCGGCCACCGAATCTCACAGCTCAACGACGTGCGCATCCTCCAGATCCTCGACGAGTTCCAGTATCTGAACCGCTGGATCGTCGCCGACCACGACATCGACACGGTCGAGGAGCTGTGCTACTCCTACATGGGGGCCGCCGAGAGCAAGTTCTCGCCGCAGATCGTGGCCGGCAGCTACATCGGCTGGCTGAGCGCCATCCTGCGCCACATGACGGGCCGCTACCACGAGTGGCGCCTCGAGGGTCTCGCCGACGAGGAGGCCCTCGAGGCGGTCTACGCCTACGCCTACACCTACCAGGTGCCGATCACCGACGAGACCGCGCCCCACGTCGCCGAGGTCTGCGACAACGACCCCTTCTACATCGCCTCCACGATCCGCAACCGCAGCGAGGAGAAGGACCTCACCACCCGGGAAGGAGTCCGCGACGCCCTCGCCCTGGAGACCATCCCAGGGAAAGGCGACGTCGCCCGGGTGTGGCGGGAGTACCTCTGGGACGCCTTCGCCCGGGTCAACGACGCCAACGCGCGCAAGATCGTCCTCTACCTGGCGGCGCACGAGCCCGAGGAACGCGGGCGCGACCAGATCCTCGCGGACCTGAAGCTCGACATGACGGACCAGCAGCTCGAGGAGCGCCTGCACAAGCTCGTCATGGCTGACATCCTGGCCGAGGGGTCGTCGAACTTCCACTACCGCGGCCTGGGCGACCGGATCTTCGCCATGGTCTTCCGAAGAATCTACGGAGTGGAGATCGAGCGGGTGAGCGCGCAGGCCATCGTGGACGACTTCAAGAAGGAGCTCGCTACCGCCCAGCGCCAGATCGCCTGGCAGAAAGGGCTGGCGGCAGAGTACAAAGTCCGCTACCGCCTGCTGGCGGCGTCTCTCGCCGGCGCCTCTTTGAGCGATCTCGTCACCGGACGGGCGCCGCCGGATCTGACCCTGGACCGCTTCACCTCCATACGCAAGGCGCATTTCCATCTCGAGCAGGAGCACTCCGTGGAGGTCGATCTCCACGCCGTCAGCGAGCGCGACGACGGCACCGATCTGATGGTCGAGGTCAAAGACTGGGAGAAGGAACCGTCGGGAGACGCGCTCCGTCGCTTCGTGCGGGTCAAAGAGGCGCTGGCCGGTCGCCTGGCGAGGAGGACCGAATTCCTCTTCTACAGCGAGAGCGGTCTGGGCGAGAAGTCGGCGGCGATGCTGGCCGCGGCCGGCATCTGGGTCCTCGACCCGGAGAAGCTGTCTCGCTATGAAACGCCCTCCGGAGTCTGAGTAAGCTCACCTGAAGGGGGCTCTTGCTTTGGAGCTCAGGCGGCGCTGATACAGTACGTCCATGCCCAGAAGGCAAAGCCCCCGCTCGGACCCCGACCCCCGCTGGACGTCCGAGCTGCCGCCGGCCCCCGGCGACCTGCGGATCGTCCAGGCCTTCGTCAACACCGCCGACCTCGCCCGCGGGACGGACCTCGACGGCCCCGCGGAGCTCGCCCGCTTCCTCGCCCACTGGTCGCTGGCGAGCGCCGACGCGGAGCTCGTCGACGCCGACCTCGCCCGCGCGGTCGACCTGCGCGAGGCGCTGCGCTCGCTCATCCGCGCCAACCGCGGCAAGCGGGCGGTGAGCGACGCCGTCGTCGCCCGCCTCGACCAGGCGGCGAGCGCCGCCACCGTCCGGGTGCGCTTCGAGACCGGCGGACGCACCCGCTTCGAGGCGGCGGCGGACCACCTCGACGGCGCGCTCGCGCGCCTCTGCGCGATCGTGGCCGCGGCGCAGATCGACGACTCCTGGAGATCCATGAAGATCTGCTCGGGCACCGTGTGCCGCGCCGCCTTCTTCGACTTCTCGAGGAACCATTCGGCGAAGTACTGCCAGGTCCAGTGCGGCAACCGGATCAGCGCGCTCTCCTACAAACGCCGGCACCTCGAGCACCGGCGCAAGATGGACGCCGTCTACTCCCACGGCCGCCGGTACGTCCGCGGTACGCGAAAAAGCCCGTTTTTCCAGTAAGTCGTTCACGACCCTACGCCGGACGCTCGTGGACGACGGCGCGTCGTTCACGACCCTACGCTGGATGGTGGTACACGACGGCGCGTCGTTCACGATCCTACGCTGGACGCTCGTGGACGACGGAACGTCGTTCACGACCCTCCGGCGGACGCTCGTGGACGACGGTGCGTCGTTCACGATCCTCCAGCGGACGCTCGTGGACGACGCACGCGTTTTCCGATCTTCCGGCGATCTTCACGCGATCTTCACGAGCCACGCCTACGATCCCCCGGGGCAGCGCTCCATCCGCCCTTCCCCGTCCAAGGAGAATTCCACGTGCGCAAGATCACGAAGACGATCGCGACCGCCCTCGGTCTGTGCTGCGCCTTGCCGCCGCTGGCGGCGCAGCAGGTCGCCGTCGACCCGCGGCTTCCCGTCTACAAGCCGGTCCAGGGCGTCTCCGGCACCATCAAGAGCGTCGGCTCCGACACCCTCAACAACCTCATGACCCTGTGGGCCGAGAAGCTCAAGGAGGTCTACCCCAACGTGACGGTCGAGGTCGAGGGCAAGGGCTCCTCCACCGCGCCGCCGGCCCTGATCGCCGGCACCGCCAGCTTCGGGCCGATGAGCCGGCCGATGAAGGAGACCGAGGCCGACGAGTTCGCGCGCCGCTTCGGCTATCCGCCGGTCGCGGTGCAAGCGGCCATCGACATGCTCGCGGTCTACGTCCACAAGGACAACCCGATCGCCCGCCAGGGTCTGACCCTGCCGCAGGTCGACGCCATCTTCTCCACCAACCGCAACGGCGGCTATGAGCGCGACGTCACGACCTGGGGCGACGCCGGGCTCGACGGCCCCTGGGCGAGGCTGTCGATCAGCCTCTACGGCCGCAACTCGGCCTCGGGCACTTACGGCTTTTTCAAAGAGAACGCGCTCTTCAAGGGTGACTACAAGGACTCGGTGAAGGAACAGCCGGGCTCGAGCTCGGTGGTCCAGGGCGTGGGCAGCGACCGCGGCGGCATCGGCTACAGCGGCATCGGCTACCAGACCGCCGACATCGCCGCGGTACCGCTGGCGCGGCGCGCCGGCGCGGCGACGGTGGCGCCGACGCCGGCGACGGTGGCCGAGTATCCGCTCGCCCGCTTCCTCCTGATCTACCTCAACCGGGCGCCCGGCAAGGAGCTCGATCCCCTGCGCCGCGAGCTCCTGAAGCTGATCTTCTCGCGCGCCGGCCAGGAGGTCGTGGTCAAGGACGGCTACCTGCCGGTCTCCTACGAGATCGCCGAGCAGAGCCTCGCCGCCGTGGGGATCGCGATCGAATGAGGAGGAGAAGAGAAGAGAGGAGAAGAGAGATGAAGATGAAGATGAAGATATGACGGAGCGCGCGTCATTCACCGGCCGTGCCCGGCGGCGCCAGACGCGGCGCGGCGTGGTCGTGGCCGACCGCGCGGCGCGCGCGCTGATCACCGTCGGCGGGATCGGCACCATCCTCGCCGTGCTCGGGGTGGCGTTCTTCCTCGTCTGGGTCGTGGCGCCGCTCTTCCTGCCCGCGAAGGTGCGCGACGTCGAGGCGCCGACGGCGGCCTGGGCGGACGGCCCCCTCGGGGAGCCGCTCCACCTCGGCGTCGACGAATACCGGATCCTCGGCTGGACGCTGACGGCCGCGGGCACGATCGAGGTCTTCCGCCTCGACGACGGCTCGCGGCGCGCCGAGATCGAGCTCTTCGCGGACGGCGCGCTGACCGCGGCCTCGTTCCTGCTGCAGGGCGACCAGGCCGTCTTCGGCCTCGCCGACGGCTCGGTGCAGACCGCCACGATCGGCTTCGCGAGCTCGATCGTCGAGCTCGCGGACCTGCCGCCCGACGTCCGCCGGCGGCTCGAGGCGGCGAGCGCGGGCGCCGCGGTCGACCACGGCGCCGGGGTGGCCCAGCGCACGCCCACCGGCCAGGCGCGGGTGACCGAGCTCGCCGCCGAGCTCGGCGAGGCGACGCCGGTCGCCGGCGGGCCGGTGCGGCGGGTGCGCCACGTGGTGACGACCAACGGCCCGCTGATCGTCGCTCTCGCCGAGGAGCCAGCGGCGGACGGCCACGAGCTGCGCCTGCTCGCCCTGGTCGGCGAGGAGCGCTCGAATTTCCTCACCGGCCGCCGGTCCGTCGTGTTCGACGCGCCGGCGGAGCTGCCCTTTCCGCGGCTCGCGCCCGGCGTGCCCCGCTTCCTCGAGCTCACCGGCAACGGCAGCGACGTGCTGCTGGGCTGGGAGTCGGGCGAGCTGGCGCGCCTGCGCGTGGCGCGGCTCGACGACGTCTTCGTCGCCGAGCAGGGGCGCCTGGTGGCCGGCGGCACGCGGCTGACGGCGATGGCCTTCCTGCTCGGCAACCGCACCCTGGTCTGGGGCGACTCGCGAGGCGCCGTCCACGCCGGCTTCCTGATCCGCCGCGAGGACTACGCGGCGGCCGGCGAGCCCGGGCAACGGCCGGCGGGGATGACTCAGGACCCGCGCGCCACCGACCTCCTCGTGGACGCCAAGACGCTGGCGCCGGCGGGCGAGGCCGCGGTGACCGCGCTGGCGCCGTCGGCGCGCAGCCGGCTGCTCTTCGCCGGCTTCGCCGACGGCCGGATCCGGCTCTCGAACGTCACCAACGAGGCCCTGCTCGCCGAGGTCCGCCCCGCGGAGGGGCCGGTCGCGAGCCTGGTGACGGCGCCCAAGGAGGACGGCCTCCTGGCGCTCGCCGGCGGACGCCTGGTCTCCGCCGCCTTCGATCCCGGCTATCCCGAGGCGAGCTTCAAGGCTCTGTTCCTGCCGGTGTGGTACGAGGGCTACGGCGAGCCCCTCCACGTCTGGCAGTCGTCGGGCGGCACCGACGACTTCGAGCCCAAGCTCGGCCTCTACCCGCTCATCTTCGGCACCCTGAAGGCCACGGTCTACTCGATGCTCTTCGGCGCGCCGTTGGCGCTCCTGGCCGCCGTTTTCACCAGCGAGTTCCTCCACCCCCGCACCAGGGCTCTGGTCAAGCCGGCGATCGAGCTCATGGCGAGCCTGCCGAGCGTGGTGCTCGGCTTCCTCGCCGCGCTGGTGATCGCGCCCTTCGTGGAGGACCTGGTGCCGGCGGTGCTGATGCTCTTCTTCACCGTGCCGCTGGCGTTCCTCGTGGGCGCCCATCTCTGGCAGCTCCTGCCCGCGGAGCGGGCCATCCGCCTCCAGCGCCGGCGCTTCGCCTTCATCGGCGTGGTGGCGCCGCTCGGCGTGGGGCTGGCGGTGGTCCTCGGCCCGCTGGTCGAGCGCCGGCTCTTCGGCGGCGACGTCAGGGCCTGGCTCGCCTGGGAGCCGGGCGGCGAGGAGCGCTTCGCGAGCGCCGCCGGCGGCTGGCTGCTGCTGCTGCTGCCGCTGGCCGCCCTGGCCGTGGCCTGGGCCAACGGCCGCTTCGTGTCGCCGCGGCTGCGCGAGCGCGGCGCCGACTGGGACCGCCGGCGCTTCGCCGCGACCGACGCCGTGCGCTTCGTGCTCTGCCTCGCCGCCGGCGTGGCGCTCGCCGCGGCGCTGGCCGGGCTCCTCGACGCCCTCGGCTTCGACCCCCGCGGCGGCCTGGTCGACACCTACGTGCAGCGCAACGCCCTGATCGTCGGCTTCGTGATGGGCTTCGCGGTGATCCCGATCATCTACACGATCTCCGAGGACGCGCTCTCCACGGTGCCCGAGCACCTGCGCTCGGCCTCGCTGGGGGCCGGGGCCACCCAGTGGCAGACGGCGGTGCGGATCGTGATCCCCACCGCCATGAGCGGCCTGTTCTCGGCGCTCATGGTGGGCCTCGGCCGCGCCGTGGGCGAGACGATGATCGTGCTGATGGCGGCGGGCAACACGCCGGTGATGGACTGGAACGTCTTCGAGGGCTTCCGCACCCTGTCGGCGAACATCGCCGTCGAGATGCCCGAGGCGGTCAAGGGCTCGACCCACTACCGCACGCTCTTCCTCGCCGCGCTGGTGCTCTTCGTGATGACCTTCCTCGTCAACACGGTGGCCGAGGCGGTGCGGCTGCGCTTCCGCAAGAGGGCGTACCAACTGTGAGCGAGGAAGCGCGCAAGCCCTGGGGACGGCGGCGGCGCCAGGCGCGCACGTCGCTGCTGGCGGCCGGCGAGCCCCAGGTGTGGCTCACCGGCGGCGCGCTGGTAGTCTGCGCCGCCATGGTCGCCGGCCTGCTGGCGCTGGTGTTGTGGAAGGGGCTGGCGACCTTCTGGCCGCGCCCGGTGGCGTTGATCGAGACCGACGGCGGCGTCTACATGGGCGAGGTCACCCGCCACGACGACTACCTGCCGGGCGCCGAGGTGCTCGCCGAGCTGACGCCCGAATCCCGCGCCGCGGCCGAGCGCCAGCTCGCCGCCGCCGGCCGCGCCGGCCGGCGGCTGGTGCGCACCGGCAACTTCCGCCTCACCCAGAGCCACTTCAGTTGGGTCGACGACTTCGCGGTGCGCGGCGAGTCGCGGCCGGAATGGGCGGTGGTGGCCGAGCGTCTCGAGTGGGGGCGCTTCTACGGATTCCCGGAAGCCTTCGTCGAGCTCGGCGCGGACGGCGTCGAGCGCCGCGAGGAGGGCCCGGAGGCGGCCTGGCGGGCCTTCCGGCGCGAGCACGGCGCGGTGCGCGAGCGGCGGCAGCGGCGCCGCGACCTCGAGAAGCACGAGGTGGGCGCGGTGAACCGCCGCCAGGAGGAGGCGCGTCTCGCGCTGCGCGAGGCCGAGCAGGCCCTGGAGGACGCGCCGGACGACGCCGGCCGGCAGCGCGCGGCGGAGGACGCGCGGCTGCGCTTCGAGGAAGTGCGCCGGCAGGCCAACGCCGAGTTCGCCCGCATCCGCGCCGAGATCGACGCCTTCAACGCCGAGAACGCGCGCTACCGGCTCGAGGTGCGCACCGCCGGCGAGGGCGCCGTGCCGCCGCAGACGGCGACGCTCGGGCTCGACGAGATCGTGCGCGCCTACCCCGCCAACCAGCTCGCCGCCGGCGGCAAGCTGTCGGTCTACCTGGCGCGCTGGTGGGAGTTCCTGACCGACGAGCCGCGCGAGGCCAACAGCGAGGGCGGCGTCTTCCCGGCGATCTTCGGCACCGTGGTGATGACGCTGCTGATGTCGATCGCGGTGGTGCCCTTCGGCGTCATGGCGGCCCTCTACCTGCGCGAGTACGCCAGGGGCGGCGCGGTGGTGTCGACGGTGCGCATCGCGGTCAACAACCTGGCGGGGGTGCCGTCGATCGTCTTCGGCGTCTTCGGCCTCGGCTTCTTCTGCTACGCGGTGGGGGCGTCGATCGACGAGCTCCTGTTCTCGGCGCGGCTGCCGGCCCCGACCTACGGCACCGGCGGCATCCTGTGGGCGTCGCTGACCCTGGCCCTGCTGACCCTGCCGGTGGTGATCGTTGCCACCGAGGAGGCGATCGCGGCGGTGCCGAGCTCGATGCGCGAGGGCTCCTACGCCTGCGGCGCCAGCAAGTGGCAGACGATCCGCCGCATCGTCCTGCCGCGGGCGCTGCCCGGTATGATCACCGGGATGATCCTGGCGATCGCCCGCGGCGCCGGCGAGGTGGCGCCGCTGATGCTGGTGGGCGCGGTCAAGCTGGCGCCCGAGCTGCCGATCGACGGCGACTTCCCCTACGTCCACCCCGAGCGCAGCTTCATGCACCTCGGGTTCCACGTCTACGACGTCGGCTTCCAGAGCCAGAACTCGGAGGCCGCCAAACCCATGGTCTTCACCACCACGCTGCTGCTGATCGCCATCGTCGCGGTCCTGAACCTGGCCGCCGTGGGGCTGCGGGGCAAGCTGCGCCGGCGCTTCGCGGGAGGACAATTTTGAAGAACCCTCACCCCCCGGCCCCCTCTCCCAGAGGGAGAGGGGGAGAAAGCGCCCTCCTGATCTCCCCACTCCCCCTGGGAGAGGGGTTGGGGGTGAGGGTTCCGGACGATCCCCTGGCGGCGATCGCCCGCGGCGAGACCCTGCCGAGCCGCGTTCACGCCTCGCTCGCCGAGGAGGAGATGGTGCTCGAGATCGAGGACCTGAGCCTGTGGTACGGCGAGGCCCAGGCCCTCTTCCAGGTCTCGATGGGCATCCCGCGCGGCAAGGTCACGGCCCTGATCGGCCCCTCGGGCTGCGGCAAGTCCACCTTGCTGCGCTCGGTCAACCGCCTGAACGACCTCATCGACGGCGTGCGCATCCGCGGCGACATGCGCCTGGCCGGCGACTCGATCTACGCCCGCGGCGTCGACGTGATCGAGCTGCGCAAGCGCATGGGCATGGTGTTCCAGAAGTCGAACCCGTTCCCGATGTCGATCTACGAGAACGTGATCTATTCGCTGCGCATCGACGGCGAGAGCCGCCGCGACGTGCTCGACGAGGTGTGCGAGCGCAGCCTCAAGGGCGCGGCCCTGTGGGACGAGGTCAAGGACCGCCTGGGCGAGCTCGCCCTCGCGCTCTCGGGCGGCCAGCAGCAGCGCCTGTGCATCGCGCGGGCGATCGCCGCCGAGCCGGAGATCCTGCTGATGGACGAGCCCTGCTCGGCCCTCGACCCGATCGCCACCGGCAAGATCGAGGACCTGATGCAGGCCCTGCGCGGCGAGTACACGATCCTGATCGTGACCCACAACATGCAGCAGGCCTCGCGCACCTCGGACTACACGGCGTTCATGTACCTCGGGCGGATGATCGAATACGGCGCCACCGAGGACGTCTTCACCAACCCTCGGCTGCGCTCGACCGAGGACTACATCACCGGCCGTTTCGGCTGATCGGGAGCGATAGACGATGGCGATCCACCTGCTGCGCGACCTGGAGAACCTCAAGAAGGAGATCCTGCTGCTCGGAGCGATGGTCGAGGAGGCGACCCACAAGGCCATCCTCACCGTCGTCGACCATCGCGCCGAGCTCGCCGACGAGGTCATCGCCGGCGACCGCGAGGTCGACGACAACGAGGTGCGCGTGGAGGAGGAGTGCCTCAAGGTCCTGGCTCTCCACCAGCCGGTGGCCTTCGACCTGCGCTTCGTGCTGGCGGTGCTCAAGGTCAACAACGACCTCGAGCGCGTGGGCGACCTGGCGCGCAACATCGCCGAGCGCGGCCGCGACCTCGCCGGCCACGCCGAGGCGGTGGCGGTTCCCGCGGAGATCCGGACGATGGCCGAGCGCGTGCGCCGCATGCTGCGCGAGAGCCTCAACGCGGTGGTGCAGTCGGACACCGCCCTGGCACGCCGGGTGCTCGCCGAGGACGAGACCGTCGACCGTCTGCACAAGGAGATCTTCACCCTCGTCAAGCAGCGATTGCGCGAGAGCCCCGGCCAGGTCGACGGCCTGATCGAGCTGCTCTCGACGTCGCGTTACCTCGAACGGATCGCCGACCTGGCCACCAACATCGCCGAGGACGTGGTGTTCATGGTGAGCGGCGAGGTCATCCGTCACCAGGGGCACTGATGCTTCAAGCCACGACCAACGTTCCGAGAACGAAGGGAGCGATCCCGGTGTCACGGCGCAAGATCATCGTCATCGAAGACGAACCGGACATCCTGGAAACGATCGAGCACAACCTGGCCCGCGAGGGCTTCGCGGTGGCCACGGCGGCCAACGGCGAGAGCGGCCTCGAGCGCGTGCGCCGCGAGGGCGCCGACCTGGTCGTCCTCGACCTCCTGCTCCCCGGCCTCCACGGCCTCGACGTGTGCCGCGCGCTCAAGATGGACGCCGTCACCCGCCGCATCCCGATCATCATGGTCACCGCCAGGGGCGAGGAGAGCGACGTGGTGCTCGGCCTCGGCGTGGGCGCCGACGACTACGTCACCAAGCCGTTCAAGCCCCGCGAGCTGGTGGCGCGGGTCCACGCGGTGCTGCGGCGCGGCACCCTGCAGGAGGACAAGCACGCCAACCAGCGCGTGGTGTGGGAGGGCGTGGTCATCGACCCGCTGCGCCACGAGGTGCTCCTCGACGGCGCGCCGGTGCCGTTCACCGCCACGGAGTTCCGCCTGCTCCACCTGCTCGCCTCGCACCCCGGCCGCGTCTTCACCCGCGACCAGCTCGTCTCCCGGGTGATCGGCGACGGCGCGGTGGTGATCGACCGCAACATCGACGTCCACGTGCGGGCGATCCGCCAGAAGCTCGGCGACCACCGCGAGCTGATCATGACGATCCGCGGCGTCGGCTACCGGTTCAAGGACGAGGAGGGGTAGATAGTATGAGCCGATGTTCCGGTCCAGGTTGTTGTGGAAGCTCTACGCCGGCCCTGCCCTGCTGATCCTGGCGACGGCGGTGGCCGCGGGCTCTCTGGCGGCCACGGGCTCCGTCGTCGTCGTGGCGGCGGCGCTGGCGGCGGCGTGGCTCTTGGCCCGGCGCTTCACCGGCCGGGTGCTCGCGATGACGCGCGCCGCCGAGGCGATCGCCCGCGGCGCCACCGCGCGGCGGGTGCCGGCGGCCTCGCGCGACGAGCTCGGGCAGCTCGCCCTGGCCTTCAACGCCATGAACGACGAGCGGCGCCGCGCCACGTCGGCGATCAGCGCCGATCGCCAGAAGCTCACGGCGATCCTCTCGAGCATGGTCGAGGGCGTGGTGGCGGTCGACCGCGACGAGCGCATCGTCCACGTGAACCAGGTCGCCGGCCGGCTGCTCGACGCCGTGCCCGAGGACGCCGCGGGGCGGCCGATCTGGGAGGTGACGCGCCTGCGCGAGGTGCTCGAGATCCTCGGCGAGACGCTGCGCAGCGAGAGCGTGGAGCACCGTCCGGTGCGCCTGCCCGGCACCACCGACCGCTTCCTCGAGCTCCACGCCTCGCCGCTGCGCTCGGGCGCCGGCGCGCTCGCCGGCGCCGTCCTCGTCTTCCACGACGTGACGCGCCTGCGCCGCCTGGAGACCGTGCGGCGCGATTTCATCGGCAACGTGTCGCACGAGCTCAAGACGCCGGTGACCGCGATCCGCGGCCTGGTCGAGACCCTGGTCGACGACCCGGAGATCGAGCCGGCCGTTCGCGACCGCTTCATCGGCAAGATCGCCCGCCAGGCCGAGCGCATGTCGAACCTGGTGAGCGACCTGCTCTCGCTCTCGCGTCTCGAATCGCAGGACCAGCCCCTGGATCAGGCGGCGCTCGACGTGCGCGACGTGCTCGCGGAATCGGCGCGGGCCCTGGCGCCGGCGAGCGAGGCGCGGCGGGTGACGGTGCGGCGGGCCTGGCCCGCCGAGCCCCTGACGGTCGACGGCGACGAGGAGGCGCTGCGCCAGGCCGTGACCAACCTGCTCAGCAACGCGGTCAAGTACTCGCCCGCGGGCGGCGAGGTGACGCTGGCGGCGAGCCGCGACGCCGGCGACGTGGTGATCGCGGTCACCGACCGCGGACCGGGCATCGAGCCGCGCCACCACGAGCGCCTCTTCGAGCGCTTCTACCGGGTGGACGCGGCGCGCTCGCGCGAGCTCGGCGGCACCGGCCTCGGCCTCGCCATCGTCAAGCACACGGCGCTGGCCCTGGGCGGCGACGTCGCCGTCGACAGCGCTCCCGGAGCGGGCAGCACGTTCAGCATCCGCCTGCCGGCGTCGCGGGGGGAGCCTGAAGAGGTCCCGGCGTCGCCGGAGGAAACCGCGTCGGACATGTCGGACCTGTCCGACCTGTCCGACCTGTCCGACTCGGCCTCGCGATCCGGCTGAGGGTGTTACCCTGGGTCGCCGGAGGAGCCCGACCGTGAAATCCCGATTTTTCTTCGTTTTCGCCCTTTCCCAGCTCCTCGTCCTGCCGGCTTGCGGCCAGGAGCCGGCCGCCGGCGCGCCGCCGCCGCCCGCCGAGCTCTCCTCGGCGCGCGCCACCATGCGCACCTTCCTCGAGGCCTTCGACCCGCGGCACCGCCGGCCCGGCGTCGACCCGCTGGAGACCGCCGCGAGCTGCCTCGACCTCTCCGAGATTCCCGCGAGCGTCCGCGCCGTGCAGGGGCCCGAGCTCGCCATCGACCTCAAGGACGTGCTCGACCGCACCGCGCTCATCGACTTCTCGCGGATCCCCGACGAGCCGTCGGGCGCGCCCTACGGGATCCGCGTACACGAGGCCGAGACCGGCAACCCGGGCACCGTCACCCTGGCCCCGGTCGACGACGGGCGCTGGCTATTCACCGGCGAGACGGTGAGGACGGCGCCGCTGATGCTCGAGCGCGTCCGCGACAAGGAGGTGGTGGAGGGGGCCGTCACCGAGGGCCCGAAGACCTTCGCGCGCTGGCTGCGCGAGCAGGTGCCCGAGTCGCTGCGCGGCGGCGGCTTTCTGCTCGAGCCCTGGCAGTGGCTGGCGCTGCTGGTCCTGATCTTCCTCGGAGTGGTCCTCGACAAGACCGTGACCACGCTGCTCAGGATCCCCTTCGAGCGCTTCCTCGCCCGGCGCCTGGACACGGTGGCCACGGAGGATCTCCGGAAGGCGCTGCGGCCGGCGGGCCTGCTGGCGGCGGCGCTCCTGTGGTGGCCGGGGGTCACCTGGCTGGCCCTGCCGGTCGACGCGCTCAGCGTGTTGGTGCTGGCGGCGCGCCTGGTGGCCATGGGCTCGGTGGTGTGGGCCGCCTACCGCCTGGTCGACGTGGTCTCGCGGGTGCTCGAAGCCCGCGCCCGCCGGACGCAGAGCAAGTTCGACGACCTGCTGGTGCCGCTGGTGCGCAAGTCGTCGAAGGTCTTCATCGTCGTCTTCGGCGCGATCTTCATCGCCGACAACCTCGACCTGCCGATCGCCAGCTTGCTGGCCGGAGTCGGCATCGGCGGTCTGGCCCTGGCCCTGGCGGCGCAGGACCTGGTGAAGAATTTCTTGGGCTCGTTCATGGTGATCTTCGACAAGCCGTTCAACGTCGGCGATTGGGTCACGATCGGCGACGTCGAGGGCACGGTGGCCGAGGTCGGCTTCCGCTCGACCCGCGTGCGCACCTTCTACAACTCGCTGGTGACCGTGCCCAACGCCACCCTGATCAGCGCCGCGATCGACAACTACGGCGCCCGCCAGTACCGCCGCTGGTCGACGCGGCTGGGGATCGCCTACGACACGCCGCCGGAGAAGGTCGAGGCCTTCTGCGAGGGCATCCGCGAGCTCGTCCGCGGTCATCCCCACACCCGCAAGGACTACTTCGAGGTCCACTTCAACGAGTTCGGCGCCGCCGCGCTCGAGGTCATGGTCTACGTGTTCTTCGTCACTCCCGACTGGTCGAGCGAGCTCGCGGCCCGCCACCGCCTGGGCCTCGACTTCCTGCGCCTGGCCGACGAGCTCGGCGTGGAGTTCGCCTTCCCCACCCAGACCCTCTACCTTCGCCGGGGATGAGATGCTATGCTCCTATTCGCTTCCCTCTTGGCACCGGATGGAGGAGAATGGATCCATGAGCGAGAACGAGACCGCCACGGCCCAGACCGAGGCCGAGGCCGAGACCGAGACCGACGGCATGATCGAGGAGATCCACGAGATCCAGGAGGAGATCTTCGACCTCGACGACGAGATCGACGACCTGCTGGACTCCGCCGGCTCGCCCGAGGAGCTCGTGGACCTGGTGGAGGCCGGTTACGGCGAGCGCAAGCGCCGGCACCTCGAGCGGCTGCACGCCGACTGGCGGCAGTTGCTGGCCAACAGCCGCGACCGGCGCGCCGGCGACGATTTCGACTTCGAGCTGTCGGCGGCCATGGTGCACTTCGTCGGCGACCTGCTGATGAGCCAGCCGGCGGGCACCGACCAGCGCTGGATCCGTCAGCTCAGGCAGTACATCGAGGAGAAGACCACGGTGGTCAACTGAGGCTCGCCTCGAGGCGGGCGATGAAGTCGGCGTCGAGACCGGCGGCCTCGCGGCCGGCGCGGTGGAAACGCCGGCCCCGGGCCTTGGCGGGCCGCAGCGGCCAGGTGAGGCCGGCGCGGAAGGCCTCCCACTCCGACTCGTCCGCGGCCTTCAGCCGCCGCAGCCAGGTCCACCCGAAGCGCACGTGCCCGATCTCGTCGCGGTGGACGCGCTCGATCACCGCGGCGGTCCTGGCGTCGCCCGCGCGGCGGGCCGCCGCGGCGGTCTCCACGGTGTGGTCGAGGTTGGCGTTCTCGAAGGTGAGGGACATGGCGCAGACGAAGCGCAGCGGCGAGGTGAGCTGCCCGGTCTTGTGCCAGAAGTAGCCGCTCACCGGGTAGTCGCCGAGGGCGGCGCCGCAGGCGGCGAGGCGCGCGGCGTACATCCGCGTGTGGCGCTGCTCGTCGCCGAGGATCCAGAGCAGGCCGCGGCGGAATTCGGCGGGCGCCTCGGGGAAGGCGAGGAGAGCCCAGGCGAAGAGCTCGGCGGCCTGGAGCTCGTGGTTGGCCAGGGCGTGGAGGATGCGAGGGCGCTGCTCGGGATCGATCATCCCGGGAAGTGACGGCACTTGCGCCGCATTCGCCGGCACGATCTCGAGACCCGGCGGCCGCCCCGGCGCGGCGAGGCGCAGCGGCGGTCCCGGGCATTCGTCCGTCAGCTCCGAGGCCGGCGGCGTGAGCTTGACGTCGAGCGCGTCCGTCGTCACCACACGGAGGGCGTGCTCGCGGATCTCCACGGCGTCCTCCGTCAACCCGTCAGGGCGTCGACGCGATAGATCGCCTCGCCGTCGCCGGGGCTGGCGAGGGCGTGGCCGGCGACCGAGCCGGCGAGACGGCGCCACACCGCGGCGCTGACGTTGACCGCGTTGACCGCGCCCCGCGCCTTGACCGTGGCCGCGACGTGGACCGTCGAGCCCCAGAGGTCGAACTGGTAG
This sequence comes from Thermoanaerobaculia bacterium, assembly GCA_036397835.1. Classification (GTDB taxonomy): domain Bacteria; phylum Acidobacteriota; class Thermoanaerobaculia; order Multivoradales; family J023; genus DASWIG01. The sequence goes on along the minus strand of DASWIG010000292.1, from coordinate 12,612 downwards.
CGCTTGCGGCCGACCACCCCGGCCACCACCGGCCCCGCGTGGAGGCCGAGGCGCAGGTTCCACGCCGGCCTCGCCCTGGCCGCCGCCTCCTTGAGCTCGAAGGCGCAGCGTACGAGGTCGAGCGCCGGATTGGGGACCTGCGGGAAGAGGCCCGCCGCCGCCATCAGCGAGTCGCCGACGGTCTTGACCTTGAGCACGCCGTGACGCTCGAGCACCTCTTCGTAGGCGGCGACGAGGGCCTGCAGGCTCGAGATCACCTCCAGAGGCTCGCTGACGTCGCAGAGGGTCTTGAAGTCGACGACGTCGCAGAAGAGCACGGCGATGTCGGCGTGGCGCCGCGGCAGGATCTTGTGGGTCGCCTTGAGCTCCTCGACGATGGGGTCCGGGAAGAGCACGCGCAGCAGGTGCTCGCTGTGGCGCTCCTCGCCGTGGACCACGCCGTCGTAGGTCTTGCGCTTCTCGCGCAGCTCGCGGCGCTCGAGGCTGGCGCCGAGCCGCGCCGCCAGGACCTCGCCGTGGAACGGCTGCGGCACGAAGTCGTCGGCGCCGGCGTGCAGGCAGCCGATGGCGTCGTCGACGGCGTCGACCGGGCAGGTCACGAGCACCGGGACATCGCCCTGGCGGGCGTCGGACTTGAGCTGGGCGAGCATCTCCTTGGCGCTGGTGCCCGGCAGGGTGACGTCGAGCAGCACGGCATCGAACGGTCTCGCGGCGAGCTGCTGCCAGGCGGCGAGGGCTCCCTCGGCGGTTTCCGCGACGTAGCCGAGCTCCCCGAGGCGGCGGCACAGCACCTCGCGGTGCATCGGGCTGTCGTCGACCACCAGCACGCGGGCCGGCGGCGCTCCGGCGGCGACGCCGGAGCCGAGCGTCGTCGTCGGCAGGTCGTGGGGCGCCGCCGCCGCGGCATGGGCCAGTTCCAGGGCCTGCCGGATCTTCGGCAGCAGGCGCTCCCACTCCACCGGCTTGGTGTCGTAGTCGTCGCAGCCCGCGTCCAGGGCGCGGTCGGCGTCGCCCGACATGGCGTGGGCCGAGAGCCCGATCACCGGGATGCCGCGGGTGTGGTCGTTGCCCTTGAGCAGGCGGGTGGCGGCGTAGCCGTCGAGGATCGGCAGGCCCATGTCCATCAGGATGAGGTCGGGGGTCTCGTCGTTGGCCATCTCGATGCCTTCGGCGCCGTCGACCGCCAGCACCACCTCGAATCCCTGGCGCTTGAGCTTCCGGGAGATGAGATCCCGGTTCATCTCGTTGTCTTCGACCAGCAGTATCTTCGCCATCGCGCGTCGATCCTAATACAAGCCAAACTCCGTCAGCTCCCCCCTTCGCCGTGGCGCGGCAGGGGGACCTCGGGCAGCTCCACCGCCAGCAGGAACGGCACCTCCGACGGCGGCGGCAGCGGCGCCGGCGCCACGGCGAAGGCCGCGGCGCCGGGCAGGGCGATCTCCGGATGCTTGCTCTCGCCGCCCGGCAACGCCGCCAGCCGGGCGGCCTCGGCGGCCGGCACGCCGGCGAAGCCGTCGGCCTTGAGCGCCTCGAGCAGCATCCGGCCGCGGGGATCGGCGGCGAGAGAGCGCATCGCCTCGGCGAGGCCTTGCCGCTGGCCGGGGCCGAGCGCGCTCTCGCGCACCGCCAGCACCGGCAGCGGCAGCGGCGGGCTCTCGTAGAGCGCCTTGAGCTCCTTGCCGAGGTGCTCGCGCAGCAGCGGGTTGTGCTCGGCCGCCAGGGCGGCGTCGGCCTGGCCGTAGAGCACCGCGGAGACGGCGGTCAAGTCGTCGGCCGCCAGCTCGAGACGGGCGAACCAGCTCGCGGGATCGACCTCGTCCTCGAACACGGCGCGCGCGACGTAGGCGCTCTCCGCCGGCCCGGCGGTCTCCACCACGGCGAGCGTCCGGCCGCGCAGGTCGGCGAGCCGCGCGAGGCCCTGGTCCGCCCGCACCACCAGCAGCCGCCGGAAGGTGCCGCGGCCGTCCCGCTCGAGGCGGTGGGTCGGCACGAAGCCCGAGTCCGGGGCCAGGGCGACGAGGAAGCCGGCTTCGGTCAGCGTCAGGACGACGCGGCCGCCGGCGAGGGCGTCGTGGGCGTCGCTCCAGCGGCGGAAGAGCGCCGGCTCGAGCGCCAGGCCCGGCGTCTTCTCCGAGAGGTATTCGGCGAACGCCGCCGCCGCCTCGGCGAGCCGGCTGGCGGTCTCGACCGGAGCGCTCGGAAGATGGACGAGCAGCGTCGATTGAGCGCCGGCCGGCGGCCCAAGTCCGACAAGTCCGACCAGTCCGACCAGTCCGACCAGTCCGACCAGTCCGACCTCTCCGACCTCTCCGCGAGCCCGCGCGCCGCTCACCGGTACACCTTCCGCAGGCGCTCGATCCACGCCGCGACGTCGGCGCGGCGGCCGCCGCGGGCGAGATAGCTCTCGTAGAGCTCGAGGGCGCGCTCGGCGTCGCCGCCGTGGTCGTCGAGGAGGATGCCGAGGTTGAGGGTCGCCTCCGCCGTCGCCGACGCGGCTTCGAACTGCGCCCGCGCGGCGTCGAATTCGCCGAGGCGGTAGCGGGCCACGCCGAGGTTGTTGCGGGCCACCGCGGCGAGCGCCGGCGACAGGCCTTCGAGGGCACGCTCGAGGTCGGCGCGGGCGCCGCGGTCGGCGCCGGCGAGGAGCCGGGCGGTGCCCCGCGCCAGGCAGGCGACGGCCTGCTCGCCGCCGGCCAGGGGCAACGCCAGGGCGCGCTCGGCGAGCTCGCCCGCGGCCTCGCCGCGGCCGGCCGCGAGCTCGTCCAGGGCGGCGGCGGCGAGGACGGCGCCCAGCCGCTCCCGCGCCCGGCCGCAGAGCGCCTGCGTGCTGCCCAGCACCACCCGCAGCTCGCGGCCCGCGGGCAGGTCCGGCAAGGTCTCGCCGCCGTCGCAGCGCGCCGCCGCCGCTTCCAGGTGGCCGCGCGCCGCCGCCAGGTCGCCGCCTTCGAGCGCGATCTCGCCCAGGGCGAGGCGCAGCCCGAAGTGACGCGGCAGGCTCGCGGCCGCGGCCGCCAGGTGCTCGCGCGCTTCCCGCCCGCGGCCGGCCAGCCACAGGGCGAGCCCCGCGTTGGCCCGCGCCACGCCTTCGCGCTCCCGGCCGAAGTGCGCGGGGAGCGTGGCGGCGAGGACGACGGCAGCCGCCGCGGGATCGCCGCCGAAGGCGTCGAGCACCGCCGCCGCCTCGCGCGCCGGCGTGAAGGACGGCGCCGCCGCGGCGAGGCGGCGGCGGGCCGGGTCGAGCTCGCCGGCGGCGGCCAGCAGCAGGGCGTAGGCGGTGGCCAGGGCGTGGCCGTCACGCGGCGCCAGCCCTTGACGCTCGAGCTCCGGCAGGCGCTCGACCAGCGGCTCGAAGGCGCGGCGGGCGGCGTCGTGGTCGCCCAGCTCCACCAGCGCCCGCGCCAGGTTCACCCGCACCGGCCACAGGTCCGGACGACTGCCGGCGCTCCCCAGGATCTCCTCATAGAGCGCCTTTTCGCGCTCCAGGTCGCCGGCCGAGCGCGCCAGCTCCGCGAGCTCGAGCGCGACGCCGGCGTGCGCCGGCGCCGCGGCGCGGGCGCGCTCCAGGAGCTCGCGCGCCGCCGCCGCGTCGCCGCCGTCGCGGCGCAGGCGGGCGAGGGCCAGCAGCGCCTCTACCCGCGCCTCTCCCGTCAGGTGCCGCAGGCCGTCGTCGAGCCGGCGCACGGCCTCGTCGTGGCGGCCGCGCCGCGCCGCGATCTGGCCGAGGTGGAGATAGGCGAGGGGCAGCGCCGGATCGAGCTCGAGGGCGCGCCGGTAGGCGTGCGCCGACTCGTCGAGCCGGCCGAGCTCGAAGTAGAGGAAGCCCTGGTTGTAGAGAGCTTCGGAAAGGGTCGGGTCGAGACGCAGGGCCTTGCCGTAGGCGTCGAGCGCCGCCTCGCGCTCGCCCTTCCGGGTGTGGATGGCGCCGAGGTTGAGAAAGGCGCGGGCGTGGGCCGCGTCCACCGGCTGGCCGGCGGCGAAGGCCGACTGCACCGGCTCGAGGGCCACCTGATAGGCGTCGAGCGCCTCGTCGAAGCGGCCCACGTCGAAGAGCACCGCGCCCAGGTTGTAGTAGGCGAGCAGGTAGCCCTTGTCCTTGCGGACGGCGCGGCGGTAGGCGTCGACGGCCTCGTCCTTGCGGTCGAGCTCGTAGCAGAGGTTGCCGAGGCGGTAGAGCACCTGGGCGTCGCCCGGAGCCAGTCGCGCCGCGGTCTGCTGCGCCTCGAGGGCCTCCTCGCGGCGGCCGAGGTCGCGCAGGGCGGCGCTCTTCAGCGAATGGAGGTTGGCGTCGCGGCCGTCGGCGGCGAGCGCGCGGTCGACGTAGGCGAGGGCCTCGCCCGCGCGTTCCAGCTTCAGCGACACCACCGCCGCGTTGAAGAGCAGGTCGCCGCGTCGAGGCGCCTGCTCGAGCCCGGCGGCGAAGACCTCCAGGGCCTGCCGCCACTCTCCCCGGCCGTGGTAGAGCGCGCCCAGCGCCACGTAAGTGGCCACCACCCGGGGCGCCAGGCGGCGCGCCTCCTCGTAGCGCGCGGCCGCCTCGTCCGTCCTCCCCGCCTGGCGGTGGCGGTCGCCTTCCTCGAGGAGCGTGCGCACGACCTCGGGCACGTCCTCGTCCTGGGCGGCGAGCGGGGAGACGAGCAGGGCCCCCAGCAGCAGCGCCAGGACGCCGAGCCTAGAACCAGAGCTCGAACGAGCCATAGAAGCGGCGGCCTGCCATGCGGGAATCGACGCCGACGAGCGTCTCGACGTAGTCCTCGTCGAGGAGATTCCGGCCGTGGAAGCTGATCCGCGGGGGCTGGCGGCTGCCGCCCGTCTGGAACGGCAGGTCGTAGCTGATGCGGACGTTGGCCAGGGTATAACCGTCGAGCTCGGCCACCGTGGGGTCGCCGTTGACGATCAGGTTCCAGAAGCTCGGCGCGACGAAGTCGTCGCGCCACTCGACCTCGACGGCGCCGCTGAACCCCGCGAACGGCCCGAAATAGGCGCCGAGGTTGAGCTTGTGCTCGGAGGCGTAGACGAACTCGAAGGGCTTGCCGCTCGAATCGAGCAGGCCGCCGTCCTGGTCGGGATCCTGGTAGCTCCAGTTGACGAACCCGGTGGCGCCGCGCTTCGGCGCCCAGCGCAGCTCGACCTCGGCGCCCCGAATGGTGGCCCCGTCGGGGTGGTTCTCCACCCGGATCGGCGCCGGCGTCCCCTCCGGGACCGCGCCCAGGGTGAGCACCATGAAGTCCGTGAGCTCGGAGTAGAAGAGGTCGACCTTGGCCGACCAGGACGGGCTCAAGCGGTACTGGAAGCCGAGCCCGAAGGTCTCGATCTCCTCCGGCCGGAGGCCGGGGTTGGGCTCGAAGAAGGCCAGCGGGATCGCGAAGGCTCCGGCGTCGAGGTTGAAGAACCAGGAGCTTTGGTAGAGCTCGCTGAAGCTCGGGAAGCGGAAGGCCCGGCTCCAGCCGCCGCGCACCACCAGCGCCTCGGTCGCCGACCAGACCACGGCGGCGCGCGGCGAGAGCTCCTCGTCGAAGAGGTCGTTCGAGCCGTCGTAGCGCAGGCCCAGGATCAGGCGCACGCGGTCGTCGGCGAGCGAGACCTGGTCCTGCACGTACGCGGCGAGCTTGGCGTAGTCGAAGACCTCCTCGTGCTCGTGCGCGCCGGCAGCGCCGAGCTCGTGGACGTGGTCGCCGGCGTCGATCTGGCGCGCCTCGACGCCGAGGAGCACGTCGTGGGCCGGGAGGTGGATGCCGAAGCGGAAGTCGCCGATGAGCTGGAAGCCGTGGTCCACGCCCGTCTCGCGGAAGCGGGGATCCTGCGGGGCCGCGTGGCAGGCCGCGCAGTGGGAGCCGTTGCGCTGCGCGTAGGAGACGTCGCCGGCGAAGGAGAAGCGCTCGCCGCCGAGCTTGCGGGCGTACTTCAAGGCGAAGATGTCGACCGTCTGCTCGATGGACTCGATGCTGTGGAAGGTGGCCGGCGGCAGGCCGGGAAGCTCGACGGGCTCCTCGAATCCGTCGGCCTTGTCCTCGTGCCGGTAGTAGGAGGCCTCGAAGCCCTTGTACTCGCCCTTGAGGTAGAAATCCGTGCCCTCGACCTCGGCGTCGTTCTCCTCGAACCAGAACCGCGTCGGGAACTGGCTCCGGAGGTACTTGCCGGAAACCAGGAACGACCCTGCCCCCAGCTTGCGGCCGTAGACGACGCCCGCCGAGCGGGTCTCGAGGTCGCCGCCGTAGAGCTCGAGACGGCCGCCCTCGAGGTCCTCGCCCGAGAGCGTCACGACGTTGATCACGCCCCAGTAGGCGTTCTCGCCGTAGAGGGCCGAGCCCGGCCCGCGCAGCACCTCGATGCGCTTGACGTTCTGCAGGCTGAAGAAATCGAAGCCCGGGTGCTGCGGGAAGCCGCCCTTGTTCCACGAGTTGTAGGGCACGCCGTCGATGAGCAGCAGCACCCGGCTGGTGAACGGGTTCTGGCCGAAGCTGCGCATGTCGATGGTCTGCACCATCGGGTTCCAGCGCACGTTGACGCCGGCCACCAGCCGCAGCAGCTCGGGGATGGTGCGGGCGCCGGACTCGCGGATCTGCTTGGCGCCGATGACGGTCACCGGCCCGGGCGCCTTGGAGATCGGGATCTCGGTCTTGGTCGCCGCCTGGATCTGGAACTCCTCCTCGCCGAAGAGCGTCACCTCGCCGATCGAGCCGGCGGGTGGAGCCTGCGCTCGCGCCGCCGCGGCGAGGCCCACCGCGGCGGCGAGCGCCAGCGCGGCGATTCTCAGACCATCGTTGCCGGTCCTGTGAAGCCGATCCATCCTGTGTTCCTCCTCCTCCTCCGCTCCTCTCCTCGTCCTCTCGTCCCATTCAAGCGGCCATCAGGCCACGGGCCAGCGATCGGATCTCGGACTTGAGCTCGTCGAGCGAGAACGCGCCCTTGGCGAGCACCCGCTCGACGCCGCCGTTGAGCCGCCGCAGGTCCTCCGGTCCCAGGTCCATGGCGGTCAGCACCACCACAGGGATATGGCGCCACGAGGCGTTCTTTCGCAACTGGGCCACGAAGTCGAAGCCGTCCATGCGCGGCATCATGAGGTCGAGGAGGATCAGCGTCGGCGCGCTCTCGGCGACGCGGCGCAGCGCCGCCACGCCGTCCTCGGCCTCCTCCACCTCCCAGCTCTGCTCCGCGAGCAGCCGCGACAGCACGCCGCGGACGTTCGGGTCGTCGTCGACGACCAGGGCGAGCGGCGTGGCGTTGTGGCCGCGGTACTTGGCGAGCAGCCCCGCCAGGCGGTCGCGGTCGATGGGCTTGGTGAGGTAGTCCGCCCCCAGGGCGTAGCCCTTCTGCTCCTCGTCGACGACGCTGATCATGATCACCGGGATCGCCGCCAGCTCGGGGTCCGACTTGAGCTCGGTGAGCACCGTCCAGCCGTCCCTGCCGGGCATCTTGACGTCGAGGGTGACGATCGCCGGCGAGAGCTCGCGGGCCAGCTTCAGCCCCTCGTCGCCGTCGCCGGCGTGGGCCACCCGGAAGCCCTCGACGGCGAGCAGCTCCTCGAGCAGCTCGCGGATCGCCGGCTCGTCGTCGATCACCAGCACCAGCGGCGCCGCGGCGTCGCGCGAGCGCGGCTTCTTGAACTCCTCGGCCCACTCGCCGGAGGCGAGCAGGCGCTCGACGGAGTGCTCGTGCTGCTTGGCCGCCACCACGTCGGTGGGCACCTTGAGGGTGAACGTCGAGCCCTTGCCGTACACGCCGGCGGCCTTGACCTTGCCGTAGATCAGCTCGGCGAAGCGCTTCGACAGCGCCAGCCCGAGGCCGGTGCCGCCGTAGTTGCGGGCGGTGGACGCCTCGGCCTGGGAGAAGGGCTGGAAGAGCCTCCTGAGCTGGTCGGGCGTCATGCCGATGCCGGTGTCGCGGACCTCGACCACCAGCCAGTCCGTGGACTTGCCGCGCTCGCGGCGCGCCTCGAGCACCACCTCGCCGCCCTCGGTGAACTTGGCGGCGTTCGAGAGCAGGTTGAGCAGGATCTGGCGGATCTTCGTCACGTCGTTCAGCGCCCACCCAAGGTGCTCGCCCTTCTTCACCTCGAGCCGGTTGCGGTTCTTCTCCATCAACGGCCGGGCGGTCGAGACCACCTCTTCCACCAGGGCCTCGATCTCGAACTTCTCGGGCAGCAGGTCCATCTTGCCGGCCTCGACCTTCGACAGGTCGAGGATCGAGTTGATCAGGCCGAGCAGGTGCCTGCCGGCGGCGCGGATCTTCTCGAGATCGGGAAGGAAGTCGGTCACGCCGAGGTCCTTGGCGTCGTCGGAGAGGATCTCGCTGTAGCCGATGATGGCGGTCAGCGGCGTGCGCAGCTCGTGGCTCATGTTGGCCAGGAAGGCGCTCTTCGAGCGGCTGGCCTGCTCGGCCTTGTCGCGCGCCACCTGGAGCTCCTCGTCGCGCAGCTCGATCTGGGCGAGCATCTCGTTGATGCCGTCCATCAGGCGCCCGAGCTCGTCGTTGCCCCCCTTGGCCGCCCGCGCCGAATAGTCCTTGCGCTCGGAAACCGTCCTGACCACCTGCACCAGCTCGAGGATCGGGTGCGACACCCATCCCTGCACCAGCGCCGCCATCAACGACGCCACCAGGGAAACGCCGAGGACGACCAGCGCCAGGATCTCGAAGATGTTGCGCCGGCGCTCCTGGAGCTCCTGGAGGTCGGAGACGATCCGGATGCTGCCCACCACCCGGTCGCCGAAACGCATCCGGCGGGTCACGTGGAGACGGTCGCCGTCGAGGACGTGGCCCTCCCCCGCGCCGGGGGCCGCCGCCACCGAGCCGGCGTCGGCGCGGCGGTACTCGGCGAAGACCTCCTCGGTGCCGCGCAGGTCGACGACCTGGGCGGCGACGATGCGCGGCTGGTTCTCGAGCCCCGCCAGGATGCTCCTCACCGTCTCGCGGTCGTTGAAGAGCAGGTAGCCCACGGTGTTGGCCTGCAGCGTGCCCGCCAGGGTCTCGAGGTCGTTGACGATCTTGTCCCGGAACGTCCGCGAGTCGTAGATCAGGTAGGCGAGGGAGGCCAGCACCACCGCCGGCACGGTGGTGAGCATGATGATCAGCATCAGCTTGCGCCGGATCGACAGATCTCGCAGTCGCATCGTTCTCCTTCTCTCGCCGCGCGTTCCACGGCCGGGCCGGGCCAGGCGCGGCATTATACCTGTAAACCCGCATGGCTCATGCGTTTGCCGCGCCGGCGGCGGCGCCGAGAGTTGTCTGCCGGCGCCGCCGCTGCTAGAGTTTCCGGCGATGCTCGACCGCCGCCCGATCTTCCCGGCCCTCCTGCTGGCGTCGCTGGCGCCGGCCGCCCTGGCGCAGGACGTCGTGACCGTGTTCACCGGCACCGCCTCGGCGCCGCCGGGCGGCGAGGTGGTGGTGCCGATCCGCGTCCGCGACCGGCCCAACACGCCGCTCGACGGCGGCGGCCCGCCCGGGCTGACGATCCGCGGCATCGCGGTGACCGTGGCGTTCTCCCCGGCGAGCGCCGTCGAATCGATCGAGATCGTCCGCGGCGGGCTCACCGAAGGCCTGACGCCGCGCTTCGAGGCCCAGGTGCCGGGGACGGGACGCCATGGCTGGATCGTCTCCTTCGACGCCGACGTGCCGCTGGTGGACAGCCACCAGACGGTGGCCCGGCTGCGGCTGCGCCTGGCCGACGACGCGCCCCCCGGCACCACCATACGGCTCGACCCGGTGCCGGAGACCACCGCCCTCGCCAACGCCGAGGGCACCTTGCTGGAGACCGCGGGCAACGGCCTCCTGCTCCTGAACGGCGGCGAGGTCGAGGTCAGCGGCGGCTGCACCACCGAGACCACCCTCTGCCTGCTCGACGAGCGCTTCCGCGTCGACGTCGCCTGGACCGACTTCGTGGGCAACTCCGGGGTCGGCAACGCCGTGCAGCTCACCGCCGACTCCGGCTACTTCTGGTTCTTTGGCGAGGACAACGTCGAGGTGGTGATCAAGGTCCTCGACGGCACCGCCATCAACGGCAACGTCTGGGTCTTCTACGGCTCGCTCTCCAACGTCGAGTTCGAGATCACGGTGACCGACGGCGTCAGCGGCGCCGTCAAGCGTTACCGCAATCCGTCCGGCCGATTTGCCAGCGTCGGCGACACCTCGGCCTTCCCGGGGATCGCGTTGGCGGTCCCCGGCGCCCGCGAGAGCCCGCCCGGCGCGATCATGGCCGGCGTCCCGAAGCAAGCCGGCTGCGTCGCGGACGCCACCCATCTCTGCCTGCTCGACGGCCGCTTCCGCCTCGAGACGAGCTGGCGCGACTTCGCCGGCCAGACCGGCGTGGGCCGGGCGGTGCCGCTCACCGACGACGCCGGCTATTTCTGGTTCTTCGGCCGGGACAACGTGGAGATCGTGGTCAAGACCCTCGACGGCCGCCGCATCAACGGCCACTTCTGGGTGTTCTACGCCGCGCTCTCGAACGTCGAGTTCACGCTCAAGGTCACCGACACGCAGACCGGGGCGGTGAGGGAGTTCAAGAACCCCCTGGGGACGTTCGCCAGCGTCGGCGAGACGCAGGCTTTCCCGCCGTGACGGCGCGTGGCTTCACCCGCTACGCCTGGGGCGTGCTGGCCGCCAACCTGGCGGTGATCGCCTGGGGGGCGGTGGTGCGGGCCACCGGCTCGGGCGCCGGCTGCGGCAGCCACTGGCCCACCTGCAACGGCGAGGTGGTGCCGCGCGCCCCCAGCGTCGCCACGCTGATCGAGTTCTCGCACCGGGCGACGAGCGGCGTGGCGCTGCTGTTGGTGGTGGGTCTCGTGATCGGCGCCTTCCGCGTCTTCGAGCGCGGCCACCCGGCGCGCAGCGCCGCCGGCCTGGCGATGGCGCTCATGGTGGGCGAGGCGGCGATCGGCGCCGGCCTGGTGCTCTTCGAGCTGGTGGCGGACAACGCGTCGATGGCGCGCGCGCTTTTCATGGGAACCCACCTCGGCAACACCTTCCTGCTGCTGGCGGCCCTGGCGCTCACCGCCTGGTTCGCGGGCGGCGGCGAGGGCGTACGCCTGCGGCGCCAGGGCCGTCTGCCGGCGCTCTTCGGTCTGGCCCTGGCGGGCCTGCTGGTCGTCGGCGCGAGCGGCGCCGTGGCGGCCCTGGGCGACACGCTCTTCCCCGCCGGCTCGCTGCGCGAAGGCCTGTGGCAGGAGCTCTCCCCCACCTCCCACCTGCTGATCCGGCTGCGCCTCTACCACCCGCTGGTGGCGCTCGCCGGCGGCGTCCTGGTGTTCGTGGCGGCCGTGCTGGCGCGCGAGGGCGCGTCGCCCGCGGCGGGCCGCTGGTGGCGCCGGACGCAGGTCCTCCTCTTCGTGGAGGTGGCGGCGGGCGGCGTCAACGTGCTGCTGCTGGCGCCGGTGTGGATGCAGGTCGTCCACCTGCTGCTCGCCGACCTGCTGTGGATCAGCCTGGTGCTGGCCGCCGCCGCCAGCCTGCCGGCGAGTGCTCCCGCGATATCGAAGCGGGGGCTGAAAGCCCCGGCCACCGGCTTGCGTCCTGCTGGCTGAAGGCCGCGCCACGCGATCGACGTGGTGGCCGCTATGCAGCTATCTCGACATAGAACGAGCGCGAGCTCGGCTCCGGGATCGGGTCGCCGTGGAGACGCATCCCTTCCAGGTGAAAGTCGACAGCGTCTCGCATGTTCCGCTCCACCTCCGTGATCGTGTCTCCGGTGGCCACGCAGCCTGGAAGGTCGGGAGAATAGGCCGCGTAGTTACTCTTCGCTTTCTCGATAACGACCAGGTATCGCATGATTGGCCTCCGATGGCTGCGTCTAGGCCTTGAGACCCGCCTGCTTGAGGATGCTGTTCAGCGTGCCGGGCGGCCACTGGTGGCCTGTCTTAGTTCTCGGAAGGATGGGATCTATTCACGCGAATCAGCCTTCCCGAGAGCTCGGGAGCGGATTCCAACGCTACGTGTATCCGGCCAGCCTGGCCCGGGAAATCCGGGTCGAAAGTGCAGACGATGATTCCAGCATGGTCCGGATGCCGGTCATGGAGCTTGATGAAGTGCTTGCGGTTCAGCGTCAACACCGCACGCTTCTCGCTGACGGCGAAGGCCAGAACCTCTTCGTCGGGCACCGCGTTTTCCGCCTGACCGACCTCCTGGATCGTCAGAACGTCGTGGCCGAGCCTGCGAAGCTCCGCGACGACCGGGAAGGGGAAGTTCTCATTCGCGTAGAGCCGCGCCACGCTACGCGTCCTCGTTCTCCCGACGATCGCGTTCAATCTCATCGCGATGGGAACGGACGTAGGCCCAGGCGTTCGCCAGGTCTTCGGCGCGCAGAGTTGGATAGCAACGAAGGAGCTCCGCCTCGCTGGTTCCCAACTGCCGGGCTCGGTCCAGGATCCAGACCGGGATCCGGGTGCGGATGATGCACGCTTCACCGCCGCAGACGCCGGGGGTCGACTCGATGCCCGGGAAAGAGTCGCCGATGTCACGGGCGACCCACTGGAGCAGTTGGGCTTTCTCCGCGCGGGTCATGCTGTCGAGCAACTTCTCGGCTTCTCGGAGTGGCGTCATGGCAGATGCTCCTGTGGAGGCACCTCGATCCGAGCATACCACGACGGGTGCTATCATCACCCCATCGCTACCGGGAGGGCCTCC
>DASWIG010000291.1:0-6966 GCA_036397835.1 Thermoanaerobaculia bacterium | reverse complement strand
AGGCCGGCGCGGGCGCTCTCGAGCCCTTCCTGCTGCCGGGTGACGAAGTCGCTCTCCTCCCCGGCGTCGAAGGTGTGGAGCAGCACCTCCAGACCGATCTGGGCGTCCACGGCCTTCTCGATCTCGGCCAGGGCGCCGCGGGTCTCGACGCCGCCGCGCCGCGCCGCCAGCAGGATGCGCTCGGCGCGCGCCACGCTCGCCGTGAGCTCGCGCATGCGGCCCAGGATCTCCTCGGCGGCCTGGTAGCCCAAAGGCGCGTCCGCCGTGGCCGCTTCCGTTCCATGGCAGTGGTTGCAGCGCACGACCTCGACGCGGTGGGTACCCTCGCCGTCCGGGTCGGCGAAGACGTAGGCGGTCTTGCCGATCCGGAACTTTTCGAAGAGCTCGCGGAACTCGGGCCGCAGGGCGGCCGGCTCGTCCTCGGGACCCGGCAGGGTGTGGAAGGGCAGCGCCTGCGCCTGGTCGACCAGCCAGTCGAAGAGCTCCGCCTCCGCGAGGTCTCCGGCGGTGGCCAGCAGCGCCGCCTTCGTGGTCTCGTAGTGGCGGGCCTTCGCCTCGGGCTCGGGCACCTCGGCGGCGAGCGGTCCGGACCCCTCGTGGCAGAAGGCGCACGGCGTCTCCGGGAGCGGGCCGAGCATCGCCAGGGTCGGCCGGATCACGGCGTGATTGCCGTGGCAGGTCGCGCACTCGGTGAACGAGCGCACCGCCGTCAGCTCGGCCTGGGGCTCGCCCTCGGCGTGGCACGCCGCGCAGCCTTCCTCGCCCGCGCCTTCCATGTACTCGTTGTGCTCCTCGTAGCCGGCGTGCTTCGGCGAGCTCCGGAAAAGCCGGGCCTCGCGGCCGTGGCACTGGCCGCAGACGTTGGTGATCGCGTCGACGCCCGGCGGCGTGGCGCCGTGGTTGCCGTGGCAGTCGTTGCAGGTCGGCGCCGAGAAGTCCCCCTTCTCGAACATGGCGGCGGCGTGGACGCTCTGGCGCCAGAGGGCGTATTGGTTGGTGGGCAGGCCCCGCCCGTCCGGCATGGTGACGCCCGCCATGCGCTCCGGGTCGCTGTGGCAGGAGCGGCAGGTCTCGCCGACCCGGGTCGGATAGACCGGCGAGGCCGGGTCGCCGATCCCGAGGATGCCGTGGTGCGAATGGCAGTCGGTGCAGGTCGCCACCCTGGCGTTGCCGGCGGCGAGGGCCTGGCCGTGCCGGCTCGTCCAGTACTCGCGCTCCTGGTCGACGCGGGGGGCCGGGTTGAAGCGCCGCATGTACGCGGGATCGGAGTGGCAACGGCCGCAGAAGCCGGGGACGTCGCCGCGCGCCGGCGCGCCGCGGTAGGGATTGGGCTCGAAGCCTTCGTCCTTGGCCAGGGCCGGGTCGTCCGCGACCTCGGCGGACGGGTTGCCGCCGTGGCAGTCGTGGCAGCCCAGGCCGGCGGCGGCGTGGACGTCCTGGCGGAATCGTTCGACGATCTCGAGGTAGTCCTCGTCGAAGAGGTCGGCGTCGCCGTGGCAGGTGACGCACGAGGTCTCCTGCGCCGCCGCCGGCGCCGCGAGCAGCATCATCGCCGCGATCGGCACCCACGCACGCCTGCTCATGCTCCGCTCCTTTCCTCCGGTTGCCGCGTGCCGAGGGCGACCACGACGACCAGGACGGCGGTGGCCGCCACCAGCAGCACCGGCAGCCAGGAGCGGTAGCCCCAGGCGGTCATTCCCACCATGTAGACGAGGGCCAGCACGCCGGCGGTGGTGAAGCCGCCGCTGCGTCCGCGGCGCATGACGCCGCGGTCGAGGAAGGGCACCAGCACCAGGAGGACGGCGGCCAGACCGGAGAGCAGGATCGGGATGGCCTCGTACTCGAGGCCGGCGATCTCGCCGCCGGGCACCAGCTTCAGGGTCTCGAAGAGGAACACGAAGTACCACTCCGGGCGGATGTCCTTGTAGGCGGGGGCGAAGGGGTCGGCCTTCTCGCCGAGCTCCCACGGCAAGAGCGCCGCCAGCGCCGCCAGCATTCCCAGCGCCAGGACCCAGCCGAAGAGGTCGCGCAGGGCGAAATGGGGGATGAACTTCATCGGCCGGCGCCGGTCGGCCTCCGCCTGACGCCCGGGCGGCACGCTCATGCCCTGGATCTGGACGAGGACGAGGTGGACGCCCAGGAGCACCGCTGTCAGGGCGGGCAGGATCGCCACGTGCCAGCCGTAGAAGCGCGACAGGGTGCCGCCGGTCACGCGGTCGCCGCCGCGCAGGAAGCGCAGCGCCCACTCGCCGATCAGGGGTACGGACTCGGCGATGTCGGTGCCGACCTTGGTGGCGAAGAACGCGAGCTGGTTCCAGGGCAGCAGGTAGCCCGAGAAACCGAAGCCCAGGAGCAGGAAGAGCAGCAGGCAGCCGGTGATCCAGGTGATTTCCCGCGGCGGCCGGTAGGCCTTCATGAAGAAGACGCTGGCGAGGTGGACGACGGCGAAGTAGACCATCAGGTTCGCCGACCAGGAGTGGAGCGAGCGCACCAGCCAGCCGAAGGGCACGGTGGTCATGATGAACTCCACCGACTCGAAGGCCTCCTCGGCGGACGGCCGGTAGTAGAGCATCAGGAGGATGCCGGTGACTACCTGCACGAGGAAGAAGAAGAGGGTCATGCCGCCGAAGTAGTAGAAGACCGTGTCGCGGTGGACGGGCACGGTCTTGTGGGCCGCCAGCTCGCGCATCGGCGCCAGCGCCAGCCGGTCGTCGAGCCATGCGAAGAGCTGCTTCGGCTTGCCTTTCACGGCCTCATCCTTTCGCCACCACCAGGGTCCCCGGCTGCCCGGACCCCTTGTCGACGACGTGGACCTGATACGGGGTCAGCGGCCGGGGCGGGGGGCCGGCGACGTTGCGCCCTTCGAGGTCGTACTGGCCGTCGTGACAGTTGCACCAGATCTTGCCCACGTCCTTGCGGAACTCGACGATGCAGTCGAGATGGGTGCAGGTCGCGGCGAAGGCGCGGAACTCGGTCTCGGCGACGCGGATCAGGATCACCGGCTCGGCGCCGAAACGCACGATCTTGAAGCCCCTCTCGAGCAGCTCCGGATCGTGGGTGGAGCCCGCTTCCACCTGGTTGGTCGCGGCCTCCGGCACCTGCGGCGGGCTGATGAACCGCAGCACGGGATAGAAGACGGAGACGAGGAGCGCCCCGGTCGAGGTGCCCAGGAACCAGCCGAGGAAGTTGCGGCGTCCGCTGTCCGCCGTCTCGTCCATTCGGACCTCCCTGCGCCGAGGCGCGGTCGAATCGTGATGGCGTCAATCTAGTCCAGCCGCTCCCTGCGGGCTTCACCCGAAGGGAGGGCGGCGGACGATCCACGAGGTGGTTGCGATGATACCCGATGAGACGGGCGTCAACCACCCGTCGGCGTGGTGAGCTATGCTCCGCGAGGCACTATCCTCCCAGCAAAGCTTCGTCCCGCCGCGACCGGTAGGAGTCTCCATGGAGGACCGCCTTTCCGCGCTCGAAAGCCATGTTCGCGAGCTCGCGCGTTCCCTGGGCGAGGTCGAGCGCCGCCTGTCGCGTCTCGAGGGCAGCGGCGTCGAGGCGCCTCTCCCCAGTCCGGAGGCGCCGGCCGCGGCGCCGGCGGCGGCGGCGGCGGAGGTCGATTTCGTGGGCACGCTGGGGCTCGTGGGCCGCACGCTCCTCGGCCTGGCGGGCGCCTACCTGGTGCGCGCGCTGACCAGCGAGGGGGTCCTTCCTGAGGCGTTGGGCGTCGCCGCCGGCCTCGCCTACGCGGCGCTGTGGATCGTGCTGGCCGACCGCGCGGGCGCCCGCGGCCGGCCGCTCGCCGCGGCCTTCCACGGCTCCACCGCGGTGCTCGTGGGCGTCCCCCTGATCTGGGAGACCACGGCGCGTTTCGAGATCCTCCCGCCGCCGCTGGCCGCCGCCGCCCTGGCCGGCCTGACGGCCCTGAGCCTGGCTGCCGGCTGGCGGCGGGACCTGCGCGCGCCGGTGTGGATCGTCTCCCTGGGCGCCGGCACCGCCGCCCTGCTGCTCGGCGGCTCCACCCACGCCCCGGCGCCCTTCGCCACCTTTCTCGTGCTCCTCGGCGTGGCCACCCTGTGGGTGGCCGAGGCGCGCGGATGGCGCGGTCTGCCGTGGCTCACGGCGGCGTTTGCCGACCTCGCCGTGCTGCTGCTGTGGATGGAGGACACGGTCGACGAGGGCCTGGCGTCGCCCGCCGGCGTGGCGGCGATCCAGATCGCTCTTTTCGTGCTCTACGCCGCGAGCTTCGGCCGGATCGTCCGGCGTCGGGTCACGGTCCTCGCGGTGGCGCAGACGGCGGCGGCCGTGGCGGTGGGCTACGGCGGGGCGGTGGCGACGCTGCGGGGCGTGCCGGCGGCCGCCGCGGTCCTCGGGGCCGCGAGCGTCGTGGCAGCCGCGGCGCTCTACGCGGGCGCCTTCGCCACCATCGATCCCCGGCGCAAAGGGCAGGTGCTCTTCTACACCGGTCTCGCGGCGGCGCTGCTGCTGGGCGGGAGCGCCTTGCTGCTCGCGCGTCCCGCCGCGGTCTGGGCCGTGCTGGCGCTCGCCGCCTGCGCCTTGGGGAGCCGCTTTTCGCGTTTCGTGCCCAGCTTGCACGCGGCGCTCTACGTGGTCGCCGCGGCCGCCGCCTCGGGTCTCCTGCGCCATGCGGCCGCCGCCTGGACCGGCGCGGAATGGCCGGAGCTCACCGCCGTCGGCCTGACGACCCTGGCGGCCGCGGCGGCCTGTCTCCTCTTCCTGGTGCGCGGCGACCACGCCTTCTGGCATCGCTGGGAGCGCCTTCCCAGGCTCGTCTTCATGGTGCTGGTGGTGGCCGCGGGCGGCGGACTGGTGGTGCGCGGCGCGGTCCTCCTGGTGCCCGCCGCCGATCCGGGGACGCTGGCGACGCTGCGCACCGCGGTGCTGTCGGCGGCGGCCCTGGGACTCGCCGCCGCGGGGCGCCGCGAGCGGCTGCGGGAGGCGGCGTTGCTGGTCTATCCGGTGCTGATCCTGGGGGCGGTCAAGCTGCTGGTCGAGGACTTCCCGGCGGGGCGTCCGGAGACGCTCTTCGTGGCCCTCGCCCTCTACGGCGCGGCGCTCATCCTGGCGCCGCGCCTGCGGACGCCTGGTCCCCTGTCGTGACGGACGAGCAGGCCGGGCGTCAAGGCTCAGTGACGTCGTCACCGGCGCGACGCCGGGCATTGCGTCCTGCGTCCTCGAGCCACGGAAGTGCCGTGCTATCATCAAGCGATGGACAAGCCTTCCGACGCTCCCATGCTCCTCGCTCCCGGAGCCTCCTCCGGCGCCGCCGCCCTGCGTCTGCCGGCCGAGCACGAGTGGCCGCCGGTGGACGAGTACCTCGACCCTCCTGAGGTCACGCGTTACGAGCGCGAGGGTGGAAAGCGGATCGTGGCCATGCCGGCGGACCCCGAGCACGCCGAGCCCCACCTGCGGCTCGACTACCTGATCGGCGCCCACGTGCGCGAGGGCTACGTGGGGGCCTCGGACCTGAAGACCCGGGTCTCGAAGGACGACGAGTACGCGAGCGACACCTGCGTGCGCAAAGCGGGGACCGATCCGAAGACGGACACGCGGTATCTGGAGGAGCTGGTCTTCGAGATCGTCCACAAGCGTGCGCTCAGCAAGGTCAACCGCAGGGCGCGCGGATTCGCCGCGCGGGGCGTACGGCGTCAGATCGGGATCTTCGTGCGCAAGGGCAAGGTCTGCGAGTGGGACGCGGCGGAGGAGAGTTGGCGTCCTCTCGACCCGCAGCACCGAATCCACGACCGCTGCCTGGCGCTTCCGCTCGAGGTAGCGGCGCTGCTCGACGCGGCGCGGGCGGACGTGGCGGTGGCGCTGGCGCTGGAGGCCAAGGGCAACCCCGCCATCGTCGAGATGAAGGAGAAGAGCCATCGCCGGGGACGGGTCGCAGGACGTGCTGAAGGTCTTGCTGAAGGACATGCCGCAGGACGTGCTGAAGGACGTGCTGAAGGACGTGCTGAAGGCCGCGCCGAGGCCCTCCTGACGATCCTCGCGGCGCGCGGCGTCGAGGTGGGGGAGGCCACACGCGAGCGGATCCTCGACACGCGGGATTCCGCGGCGCTGGATCGCTGGCTCGGGCGCGCCGTTACCGCCACGTCGCTCGACGAGATCCTGGCGAAGGACACCAGCGATGCTTGAGTCGCTGCTCGCTGCTCCTGCGCTATCCTGCCACCCAGAAAGACCAAACGACCGGCCGCGGAGCCGATGCTGGCACCCAGCATCGCCTTTTTTGCGCCGCGGGACCGATGCTGGCACCCAACATCGCCTCCGCGCCCGATTCCGAGCCGATTCCAGGGTCCGAAACCGCGTCCGCGGCGGCCGCGGAGCTGATTCCGGGAGCCAGCATCGGGCGTCCTCGACGCCGCGGAGCCGATGTCGGATCCCAGGATCGCGTCCGCGGCGTCCGCGGGGCCGATGCTGGGTGCCAGGATCGGGCCTGCGCCGGGCCGCGGGTCCGATGCTGGGACCCAGGATCACGCCCACGCCGGCCCGGGCCGTGATTTCGGGCGCCAACATCCGCTCCGCGGCGTCCGCGGGGCCGGTTTGAGAGACTGAAATCGGGTCCCGGCCGGCCCGGGAAGGCGATTCTGGGAGCCAGCATCGGGTCCGCGGCGCCGGCGGGGGCGATGCTGGCGTCCGGAATCACGAGCGCGGGGGCTGCGCTCGTGATTCTGGCGAAGGACACCAGCGGAGCTTGAGTCGCTGCTCCGCTCCTGTGGCGGGCCGGTCCAGTTCCTCACGTGTCGGGACTTCCGCCGAGCTGTACTAGCCCCCGTTGACCAGCGCCGCGAGGTCCGGCGGCGCGTCGGCGCCGTCGACGAGGAAGGCGTGGCACTGCTCGCAGTCGATCGAGATCACGTGCTCGCCGTCGGCCGTGGCGAGCTCCTCGTCGTGGCAGCGGAAGCAGCCGGGGGAGTCCTCGTGGCCGATGTGGTTGGGATGGGTCTGCCAGCT
>DASWIG010000290.1:0-17934 GCA_036397835.1 Thermoanaerobaculia bacterium | reverse complement strand
CGACGCTGTGCGCCCGATTCGGCGGGAGGGCGCAAGGCCTTGCGTCCCTACATCCGGCTCCGCGACCCTTGCACCGGCCACCGGCACGTTTGTGCCGCCGACCGCGGACCTTTGCTTCGGCCGCCGGCGGCATCCCGCCACCGAGTGCGGACAATTGCTTCGGCCGCCGGCGGCATCCCGCCACCGACTGCGGACAGTTGCACCAGCCACCGGCGGCATCCCGCCACCGGCCGCGGACAATTGCACCGGCCACCGGCGGAATCCCGCGACCGGCCGCGGACAATTGCACGGGCCGCCGGCGGCATCCCGCCACTGGCCGCGGACACTTGCTTCGGCCCCCGGCGGCATCCCGCCACCGGCTGCGGACAATTGCTTCGCCCTCTGGCGGAATCCCGCCGCCAGTGCGGACATTTGCTTCGGCTACCGGCGGAATCCCGCCACCGAGTGCGGCGACTTGCTTCGGCCGCTGGCGGCTTCCCGCCGCCCTCGCGGACATTTGTCCCGACCACCGGCGGAATCCCGCCATCGACTGTGGAGGTTTGCTTCGACCGATTGCGGAATCCCGCCATCGACTGTGGACGTTTGCTGCGACCACCGGCGGAATCCCGCCGCCCTCACGGACAATTGCACGGGCGGCCGGCGGCGGCTCCCCGCCGCCGTCTGGGACAAACAAAAAAGCCCCCCGGCCGGGGGGCCGGGGGGCGAAACGAGTCGGGATCAGAACGGGTCAGGGAGTCGTCGGTTCAGTGACGGTCCCCGGATCAGTCTCCGTCCCCGGATCGACCGGCTCCTGCTCGAGCCGGCGGCGGAGGCGGCGCAGGGTGGACCGGAAGCGGGCCGCCAGGTCGGGACGGCCGGCGAGCCGGAACATGCCCTGCACGATGCGGACCAGCGCTTTCACGTTCTCGTCGAACTCGGCGATGGCCCGTTGGCGGAGAAGCCGCATGGCGGCGTCCTCCCGGTTGTCCGTGAAGCGCGTGTCGACGAAATGGCCGAGGCTCGTCAATTCGGGCTCGAGGCGGTTGGCCAGCACCGCGGGCGTGATGACCATCCCCTCCTCACCCGTGAAGTCGAGCACCGGCTGGAGGCCCATGTCGGGATTGCGGAGGCTGGTCTGCACCAGCCGCCCCCGATCGTAGAGGGCCAACGGCCGCCGGGGGAACTCCCCCTTCAGGCCCACGCGCTTCAGGCTGTCCAGGCCGTACAGGCCGCGAAACGTGTGCTTGACGGCGCGGAGCTTCAGGCCTACTCCGTCCGCCAGCTCCCCGATATCGAAGCTGACCGTGTCGCTGTCATGGACCTGACCGAGCACTCCCCGGTCGGCCTGGACGATTTTGAGGACCTCATGGTCGACGCTGCGACCGATGAGGACGACGTGGTAGTGGACGTCGGGGGGCGTCTCGCCCTCGGCGACCACGGGATTCAGGAACGTGCCGAAGCCTTCGGCCAGCTCCGCGGCTGCGGTGTCGATGCCGGCCTTGAGGCCCTTGCCGAGCTCGACGCGCCGGGTCACCATCTCGGAGAGCTTCACCGCCATGGCGGGGCCTCCTTTCGGTGACTGAGGTAACGGGTGTGTGACGCCATGTTGGTATCCTCCTTTCAGGAGTGGGTTGTCGTTTGCCGCCGACTGCGGCGTCGGCTGTCGGCGGCGCGTGTACTGTGAGGAGGATACGTAGGAGAGACGCGCCGACCCGTCTTCATTTCATTGGACGATTCGTGCGGGATCGGACAGTCCGGGGATTTGAAGACGTCTTCATTCGACAAGACAATTCGTGCAGAGCCACTCCCGGCGCGGGTTTGCGGCGCCTCGGCAGGACGCCGGACGGCAGCGGAATCCCGCACAAAGTGTCCTGTTTTTTCCCCCGAGAAAGGCGCTTCTCGGCGGACCGGGGTGTGCTAGGCTGCCGGCGAGCCGTGGATGGCGCTCGTCGACGCGCTATGGTGAGAATGGACTACTACTTCGTCTTGGGCGTGCCCCGCGGGGCTTCGGAGGAGCGAATCCAGCAGGCGTTTCGCCGCCTCGCCAAGGAGCACCATCCCGACCGGGTGGGGCCCGAGAGCACGGCGCGGTTCCAGGAGATCGCCGAGGCCTACGGGGTGCTCTCGGATCGCGAGAAGCGCCGTGACTACGACCGCGTGTCGACGCGGGCCGCTGCCCGGCGCCCGGCCGCGCCGCCGCGCCGCCCCCGGGTCGAGCCGCTGGTGCCGGAGCCGCTGGCGGGGCCGGGCCCCTGGGTCGAGGACCTCTTCGCCTCCGGCGGCCGCGCCTGGGTCTTCCAGGAGCCCCGGCCGCGGCGGGGGCTCTACGACGACATCCTCCTGTGGATGCGCCTGCGGGGCGGCTAGAGGCCCGGCCGGCCGCGCGTGAGAAGGCCGACTTCGTCGGCCAAATCCCCCCAACCCCCCCTTTCTTAAAGGGGGGCTCAGCCCGCCGCACGCTGCCGAACTCCTTCGACGGCTGCTGCATGGCGACCACCGCGTGCTCGACGCCGAACTCCTCGCGCGCCAGCTCGGCCACCAGCACGTTGAGCTCGTCGTTTGGTCGTCAGCGCCAGCACGAAACGAGTCGCGCTCGGTGCCCGCCTCCTCGTAGGTCGCGGCGTCGCGGGCGTCGCCGACCACGGTGCGCAGGCCCGCGTCGCGCAGCGGCTTCAGCTTCGAGCCCACGGCGTCGACGACCACCGCGGTCCAGCCGGCAGCGCCGAGCTCGCGGGCGAGCGCGGCGCTCAAGGGGTTGGCCCCCACCAGCACCGCGCGGCGCCGCGACGGGTCGCGGTGGTAGCCGAGCCAACGCGGCAGCAGCGGCGCCATCAGGGTGGCCCAGGCGCAGGTGGCGAGGATCACGAGGTAGACCAGCCCTTCGAGGATCGACGCGTCGGCCGCGGCGCCCGTGGCCCGGAGCTGGATCGCCGACACCGACGCCACCGCCGCCACGATGCCGCGCGGCGCGGTCAGCGCCAGCACCGCCTTCTCCTTCCACTCGAGCTCGCCGGTGGGTATCGATGCGGCGACCGAGAGCGGGCGGACCAGAAAGATCAGGCCCAGCACCACCCACAGGCCGCCGAGGCCGAGGGCGGAGACGGCGGTCAGGTCGAGCTGGCCCGACAGCAGGATGAAGAGGATCGAGATCAGCAGCACCGTGAGCTGGCCCTTGAAGGCGCGCAGCGGGTTGAGATCGGGGATGTGGGCCGTCGCCAGGGTGAGCCCCATCACCACCGACGCCAGGATGCCCGACTGCGGCGCCTGCCGCTCGGCCGCCAGGAAGGCGCCGAGGAGCAGCGCCAGGGTCACCAGGTTGCGCAGCTCGTCGGCCATGTGGCGGTGGCGCGCCAGGAGGATCGCTGCCCAGCCGGCGGCAAAGCCGAGCACGGCGCCGGTCAGCGACAGGGCGAGGAGCTCGGTTGCCAGCGTCCGCCAGCCGAGGCCCGCGCGGTCGATCCACTGCAGCACGAAATAGGCGAGCACGGCGCCGATCGGGTCGATCATCAGGCCCTCGGAGAGCAGCACCGTGTGCACCCGGCGGGGCACCGTCATGTGGCGCAGCAGGGGCGCGATCTCGGTCGGACCGGTGACCGTGACGATGGCGCCGAAGAGCGCCGCGGTGGGCCAGCCGGCGCCGGCGAAGCGGTGCGCCAGCCAGGCGGCGCCGAGGCCGGTGACCACGACCCCGACCGTCAGCAGGTTGCGCAGCGGCCCGCTCACCATGCGCAACTGGCGCGGGTCGAGCGAGAGCCCGCCCTCGAAGAGGATCACCGCCACGCCGAGGTGGACGAAGATCTCGAGCCCGTGGCCCATGCGCTCGGGCTCGAGGAGCCGGAGGCCGAAGGGGCCCGCCCCCATGCCGAGGAGAAGCAGCGGCAGGATCGCCGGGATCTTGAAGCGTTGGGCCGGCCGGCCATTGAAAGGAGCTATACTGGATTGGCTCCACAGTGAGCCATTTCCGCGTCGATCCTCGCGTTTAGGAGTAGGGAGACGTGTGTCGTTTTGCCGGATCCCAGGTGCTGCTCGATGGCGGCGAGTCGAACGCGGAGCTCTCATGGCCCCGAAACATTTGTGATCACAGGAGAACCGAGATGAGAATAGACGAGGTGGGCAGTAAGGTCCGCTGCTGGAGCGTGCTGGTCCTCTGTCTCTGTTGTGGTGCCCTTCAGGCGGAGGCCCAGACCCTGGAGGCTTTCTTCGAGACCCAGGTGAAGTCTCTGGACGAGGTCGAATATCCTCAGGTCGGTAAGATCCTGGGGGCCCTATCGAGCCATCGCGGCATCGAGCCGCAGGTGCATCAGGCGATCTACCTTCCAGGATCCGGCAGCTCGCTGCTGGCCGTGGTGATTCCCCTTCGAAGCCCTTTCCATAACGAAGCGGCCCTTTACCTGTATTACTATCCGGAGACCGGCGACCATTTCCTCCTGCAGATATCTACCGACCTGAAGGGGGCTCCCGAGGTCCGGCTTTGGGGAGCTGGACAAGCGGAGATACTCGTCAACGAGAACGGGCTCGTTCTGCTGCCACGGCCCAGCGACAGTACCTTCAGATTGCCCGCCGCCATCAGCAAGGAGCTGACGCCGCGCGAGATATTGGACTGTATCGCGGTCTTTCTGGGAATCAGCCTCGACTTTTCGAGCCTTGAGAATCTGCTCCTTTCAACTTCGTGCTCCACGTTCAACGCCATCGCCCTCGGGTTGACCGCGACGAATTGCCTGAGCATCGCCGGCGTCGGTCCGAACCTCGCCTTCGCCACCCTTGGCTGCGTTACCGGCATAGCCCGTCTGATCTCCTGCGGCATACTCAACTGCACTACGTCCGCCTGTAATCTCAATCCGGGCCACGCGGATTTCTGTCGGGCAGACAAGTGTGGGCCCTGCGCCGCCGGCGAAGGTGACTGTGACGGCAATCGGCAGTGCCAGAGCGACCTCACTTGCGCCAATGACGTCGGCGCGAATTACGGATGGGCCCGCGCCGTCGACGTCTGTGAGCATCCGCCACCGCCACCCACGTGCAACCTGGTCCCAGGTCACTTCGACTTCTGCAGGCCCAACCGGTGCGGCCCCTGCGCGGCAGGAGAAGGCGATTGTGACGGCAATCAGGAGTGCCAGGCAGGCCTTACTTGTGTCAATAACGTGGGTCTGAGGTACGGTTGGTTCCTCACCGTCGACGTCTGCGAATAGATCCATCTATGCCGCCGTCCAAGAGCGAGATCACTCGGCTCCTCGACGCCTGGAGCGCCGGCGAACCCGATGCCCTCTCTCGCCTCATGCCCCTGGTGGTCAGCGAGCTGCACGAAATGGCCGAACGGTACATGCGGCGCGAAGGCTCCGGCCAGACGCTCCAGCCGACGGCCCTGGTCAACGAGCTCTACTTGCGACTGGTCGGGCGCCGCACGGTTCAGTGGCAGAACAGGGCCCATTTCTTCGCTTTCGCGGGCCAGACCATGCGCCGGATCCTGGTGGATCGGGCAAGGCACAAGCATGCCGCCAAACGGGGGAGTGGCAGCGCCAGGATCTCCCTCGACGAGGCTCTCGACCTCGCGAAGGAAGAAGACCTCGACCTGATCGCAGTCGACGACGCGCTCGAGGCCCTGGCGCAGCTCGATCCGCGGCGAGCAAGAATCGTCGAGCTCCGCTTCTTCTCCGGGCTCTCCGTCGAAGAGGTGGCCGAGGTGCTTCAAATCTCCGAGTCCACCGTCAAGCGAGAGTGGAGCACGTCCAAGCTGTGGCTGATGGGCGAGCTGACGCGGGAGTGACGATCGGCGCCGCCAGTTTTGATAGGGAGAATCATTCGCTTTGACGCATCGAGCGACGGAGGACGATCGCATGAAGAATCGTTTTTCGAGCACCGAGGAATGGCGGCAGGCGAACGAGATCCTGGCGACGATTTTGGAGGCGCCGAGGGCAAAGCAGAAGGCCTTGCTGCGTAAGCTCGCCGCCGACAACGAGCTGATCGTCCGTGAGTTGGAGCGGCTCCTGGAATTGCAGGACAAGGCCGATCACGTCTTCGAACGAGCCCTGGTCCCATCCCTCTCCACCGCGGGAGCCGAGTCGCTGGCAGGCCGCCAGATCGGCCCCTACCGAGCCCTCTACCGGCTCGATCGCGGCGGGATGGGCGAAGTCTACGTCGCCGTGCGCGTCGACGACTTCGAACAGCTCGTCGCCATCAAGGTCATCCGCACCGACCTGAGATTCGACGAGGCGTTGCGGCGCTTCGAGAACGAGCGGCAGCTTCTGGCTCGGGTGGCGCACCCCAGTATCGCCCGGCTGCTGGACGGCGGCGACACCAACGAAGGGTTGCCCTACCTGGTGATGGAGTTCGTAGAAGGCGAGCCCATCGACCGGCACTGCGACGACCCCGCGATGCCGACCCGTGAGCGCATCCGCCTGTTCCAGAAAGTCTGTCACGCGGTCGCGGAGCTCCACCGCAACCTCATCATCCACAGAGATCTCAAGCCCAGCAACGTCCTGGTGACCGCGGGAGGCGAGCCCAAGCTCCTCGATTTCGGCATCGCCAAAGACCTTTCGCCAGCCGCTTCGCCTCACGCCGCCCTCACCCAGGCGGGCCAATCGCCGCCCATGACCCTGCTCTACGCGAGCCCCGAGCAGGTGCAGGGCGAATCGCTGACGACGGTCAGCGACGTCTACTCCCTCGGAGTGCTGCTCTACCGAATCCTGACCGGCCGCTTGCCCTACGAGGTCGATCTCAGGCGCCACGACGAAGTGTCGAGGGCGATCTGCGAGCAGGAACCCGTCCGACCTGGCAAGGCAGCAGGCGACATCGGCAGCATTCTGCTCAAAGCGTTGCGCAAGCGTCCCGCCAGCCGCTACCGCACCGTCGACGACCTGTCCGACGACCTCGACCGCTACCTCGACGGGTATCCCGTCAGGGCGCGCGAGGGCGGGCTCGCGTACCGGGCCGGCAAGTTCATGCGCCGCCGCAAGTTGGCCGTCGCCTTCATCCTTCTGCTCGTCCTTTCCCTGGTGAGCTCCCTGAGCTTCTGGAGCCGGGCGGTCGTCGAGCGAGATCAGGCGGTTCAAGAGTGGCAGAGGGCCGAGACCATCGCCGACTTCCTCGACGACCTCTTCAAATCCTCACAACCGAACGCCGATCGCGAGAGCGAGCTGACCGCGCGGCAGTTCCTCGACTTCGGCCGCCAGAAGCTGCTCGGAGAGGTTCAAAATGCTCTGGACGTCCAGGCCGAGCTGGCCGGAACTCTCGCGGAGACTTATCGCAACCTGGGCTACCTGGAAGAAGCACGCGAGCTGTTCGAGCGAGAGATCCGTCTGCGGCGGGAGCTGAGCCATGGAGAAGATGATCCCTTGCTGGCCAAAGGGCTCAACAACCTGGGCGGCGTCCTCTACCGCATGGGTCACTACGATCGGGCCGAGTCTCTCTTCATCGAGTCCCTCGCGATGCGCCAGCGCCTTCAGATGGAGGAGAGCGAAATGCTCGTCACCATCAACAACCTCGCCTCCATCGCAACGATTCGAGGCGATTTCGACACGGCCGAAGCGCGCTACCGTGAAGCGCTTGAAAAGCGGCGGCGGATCCATGGATCGGACTCCGTCGAGGTTGCCAATAACCTCTATTATCTGGGCTTCGTCGAGCTCAGCCGCAACCGGTTGGACGAGGCGGAGCTTCTGCTCAAGGAGGCACTCGCCATCATGCGAAGACACGACGACGTGGATCCCAACCGCGTCGCCTCGGTCCTGGGAGCGCTCGGGCTCACGTTGATGGCGCAAAATCGCCTCGTGGAGGCCGGCCCTCCATTGGAGGAGGCACTCGCCGTTCGCCAGCGTGTCCTCCGTGAGCCGCATCTCGAAACCGCCAGGAGCCAGAAAGACCTCGCCGTCTGGCTGGTCAGGAGCGGCCGGGCAGAAGCCGCCCACGCCCTTCTTCTTCGAGCCCGGGCGACGACGCAGGAGCAAGCGCCGGAGAATAGAAGCCGTAATGCCAGCATGGACAGCGCGCTCGGAGAGTGTCTGGTCGCCTTGGGCCGATATGCCGAGGCAGAGCCGCTCCTGGTCCGTAGCTACGAGGAGATCCAGGCGGAACGCGGAGCGCATTCGTTCTTCGCTATCGAAGCGAAGGAGCGCGTCGAGCAGCTCTATAAGGTCTGGAGGAAACCTGACAGGCTCCGAAGCCCTTTCAAGATCGAGTATCGAAAAAGTAGCCGCTGGGTCGCGAAAGCATATGCTTAGCTCGAAAAGACGTTGATGATCGAAAGGGGGCGGCGAGATGCCGCCCCCGCACAGGAATTGACTAGCCACCGCCTGGATCCACCTCATCATCGCCGGGCCCGCGTCCAGCGGGATCCACCTCGTCGTCGCCGGGCCCGCGAGTTGCGGCACCGTGGCCCAGCCTCCGGCCGCCCAGATCCTCGCCCAGGACCTGTAACAAGGCTACAATGTGTGAGTAGGTCAACGAGTCGTCTCCGGATACGGTTATCTGCGTCCGGACCTCGATACAGGCCCTGGCCTTCGTACTCCCAGTAACTTCGGATGACTTCGCAACTTTGTCCATCGTTCTAGTCCCCATTCATGTCAGTTGGTTCGGTTTGCACTCCTGAACTCGAGCCTGCGATGGCCGGAGGACTTGACAAACGGCCCAGCCCGTTGTAGAGTCGTTCTGGATTCGGGCACCGCAGGGTGGCGAGTCCACCGCGTCGAGTCCTTGGTTCGCTAGCCTGGCTCGACGCGGTCCCTCTCGCCTGTTGGTCGTTCGTCATCGGATCGGCATCACCTCCTCGGCGTAGTTGTTCCAGGGCGTTCGCATGCCTGCGATCGCTCGGCCGCCCCAGCAGCGAATACCGCAGAGCGGATTGCCACTTGAATTTCCGTATTCTACGACAGGCACCAGTGGCGCTCCTGACAGGCGCCGACGCGGCGCTTCCAGGCTGCGGACGGCTTTCCGAATTCGAGTTTTTCAGGCAGCAAATTCTCATTGCCCAGCCAGGCTACAGGCAGGCAAACCGCTCGCGCTGACAGAAGCTGCCGGCGTTGCTGTCAGCTCTTGTCAGCAGTGCCCAGACGACACTGAGGAGAATCGAAACGTGTGGATGAGAGCTGGTGACCGGAGCTTGGCGGGGTAGTGGGAAGACACCAGGCTACTCGAGCCCCTCGAGCACCAGGGCTACGGAGAAGAGGAAGGAATCAGCGTCCTTGCGCTGGCAACGAAACGACAAGCTGCCGGAGCCGGTCATCGCCAACGCGTCCGCCACGAAGCTCAGGCCGGAAGGCGAGTTGATCCGCCACTTCGCCCACTTCTCGCCCTCGGCCGCGAGTGAGGGCATCATGCGGTCCATCTCGACTTCGTTCGTAAGAGTCAGGGCATTCCGGCCGTCGACCACGGATCTGCGGACGGATAGCTCGATGTGGTCTCCCCGGCGGCCGTGCGCGACGACGTTCTGTACGACTTCCTGGAGCACCGCTTCGTAGAACACGTCGTTCAAGCGTACGAGCTCCGCTGCGGTTCTTCCCAGCGCAAAAGCCGTCACCGACGCGCTGGCGCCCTCCTCCCAGCTCAGTATCGGGCGCGGCTGAAGCCTGCCGACCGGCTGATCCTCGATGACCTGGCGCAGAAGCTCGACCAGGTCCAGGGATTCGGCGGTACAGAACTTCATGATGCCGGCTTCCCTCTCCGCTCGGAACGGGCTTCGCTGGCCCACCCATGCGGCATGGTAGAGAATGTGCGCCAGATCCGCGAATCGGTAGGTGTTCTTGACGCTCTTCGCGAGCCGGACCAGGGCTGCCGGAAATTCTTCCTGGCCCTGGAGGTCGGTGACGCGATCGATTTGTCGGTTGAGGGATCCCAGCCGGTGCTTCAGCGGATGGGTGATCTGGTAAGACAGGAAGGCGCGGGTCGTGTGCTCCTCGGCATAGAACCTGGAGTAGGACTCCCGCATGCCGCATTCCGCCAGAAGCCAGTGCAGGGACCGAGCCAGCTCGAAGAGGCGCGCGTTCCGGTCATCGCCACCGCGCTCGTCGGAGAGCATCAGGAAGAGTGCCCCACCCGGATAACCGCGATAGTTCCATTTTTCGTCACCGATCGACAGGATGGCGGCGGATCCGGACATGGGTCTGGTGAAGGGGACGATCATGAAGGATGCGTTTTGAAAGGTCGGCCAGACGGATGTCGTGTCTGCCGTCGATCGCAGCAGCGAGCAGAACCGACCCAGGAACCTCCTGACCTGGGCTTCCAAATCAAAGCCAGGTTGAGGTATTTGGAGAACGAAGTCCTGCTTGACGGCCAGAATGCGCAGTGGATCCTCAGCAGGACGGATACCCGCAGAACCGGCATCGGAGCTCATACCGTCGGAGAGATCCGCATTGATAAGGGCGACGTCGGCAAGGTAAAGTTCCGGATGGGGCACGATCTGGGCTCTGCCGGCAGCCTGCGTCCCCATGAATTGAAGTGCGCCCAGATAGATTTGCGAAATCGCAAGCGGCTCCAAGAAGACGGAGATGGCGCTGATGAAGTACGGTTCGCGCCGCTCTTCTCGGTAGAGCCTGATGTCAACGATCAATGCCAGCTCAGACACCAATGGGAGAAAGCCGTGTGAGGCGCAGATCTCGTGAATGGCCTTCAGCTCCAAGCCAACGCGGGCACGCCCTTCATCCTCCAACTCCTCGGGCGACCCTCTCTCCTCGATCGGCAGATTGAGCAAGTGCTCGAAATCCGGCAGCTTGGCGCTCGACAGGCCCTTGAAGACATCGCTGAAATCATATCGTTTGACCATCCCGACCTCGGCCACCCTGAGGGGGTCCCCGCCGTCGAGATAAGCTGCCTCTCCAGGCCGCCGCGCGCGGCTGTCCTGGTGGGTCGACGCGGGTCCCCAGGCCGGTGGCCTTCGCGATGGTACCAGCATGCCGCGGGTTCGTCCAGGGGGCGCTGCCGACGTACTCCCTATGCTACTGGGGAGTGGAGAGCCAGGCCGGCCACTTCGACGCCGGGAAGCCGATCTCGTCAGCGTACATCCGCAGGAGAGGGCCTTCGCCGCGGCGCAGGCCGTGACTGTAGCGCCGCCCGGTCGTGGGGTCCTTGTGATCACCGGAGGGGGGTAGGACCCCGCGGCGCAGCGCCTCGCCGCAGAGAGGACAATCGAACTCCTGATTCTGGAGCAGGTCCGACAGGCTCAGTCCCAGGGGCCCCCAGCCCCTCCCGTCGCCCCCAAGCCTCTTCAGGGGGTTCGACAGGACGGTCGTGTCCTTGCCTCTCGTGCCGTCCCTGAGAAGCCCTTTTTGCAGGTAGGTCAGGACGTAGTCCGGCAGAGGATCCAGAGCGGTGAAGATGTCGTCGATCCGGGCAGCCTGCCCCACCGGCACTTCAAAGACCTCCTCGTCACCGTCGACGTAGCTCTCCAACCTGATCTTGGCTTCCTCCAACAAGCGGTCGAGTTCTTCCTTGCCCCCGAGTCGGTCTTCAAGCCAAGTTCGACGCACCCCGTCAATCTCGTCACCGCCCTCGGCCATGACGGACCAGAGAAAAAAGCCGGCCTCCGTCGCCAGGCGATGGTGTTGTTCCGCGCGGACCGCGAGCATCAGCGCGGACCAACGCGCCACGGCGTCATTGTTCGCCACCTTTCTCCAAAGGCCGAGAGGGTACGCCACCCTGTTGACGGGGACATTCGCGGGATCCGCTCTCACGTCCTCGGCGTTGAGCCCCATTTTCTCACACAGCCGAGTCATTTGCGTCTCCTCATGCTCGGTGCGGTTTTGCTGGACCGCCAACTGTGAAAGCTCGTAACGCTCCATGCTGGCTTCCGACAGCGACGCATGCCAATATTTCGCGGCAAGCGCCTTCGCCACCTGGAACTGTTCGTGCCCGTGGCCGCGGAAAAGAGCTTCAAGCAGTTTGTCCGCCCAGGCGCTTGCTACACTCGAGAAGCCTTCTTGGTCCTCGTTCCCATCCGGCGCCAGAAAGTCGACAAAAAGGCCCGCCACGGGCACCTCCCGCCGGCCATAGCGGGAAAAGAACACAACGTCCCGTTCCCTCATTGCCGCGGCATCGCGCCGCAGCTCGAAGAGGTTTGCTGGTGCTACGCGAATCACGTCGGTCCTGACGAGCTCGACGATTCGTTCTCTGACCGCCCGTACACCCGCGATCAAGAGATCCTCCCACTGCGGGCTACCTCTCTCCTTCTCCTTAAAAAGCCCATAGAAGTAGCGACTATTCAGCCATTGATAGAAATCGGCGTCCGTGCTACGGGTGTCGACTTTAGCGGTCGTCGGGACCGCGCCACAAGGATGAAGGCTGAAGGTTCTAGCGAGCGCGCCGCCTACGTAGCATCCGGTCCGGTCCCGGTCCATTGGCTCTGTCTGCGGTGGCGGGTCGATGTCACTTGGTCGACCGAAGCCGTAGTCGAGGCGTGCATCGGCGACGATCCTTCCCAGCCGTGAGCAGATGTTTGTCGGATCCGAGTCCTCCCGCCGTTCTCTTCCACCGCCGGTGAGAGCGTAATCGAAGACGACGATCTCCGGCGGCCATCCAATGGCGCTCAAGCGCTCCGGGTGTTGCTGCGAGATCAACTCGAACGTTTCCATGGCCCAGCGGGCTTCTTGCGCATTCTGGATCCAAGTCAATTCGAAATGTTTGGTATACTTGTTGGGAAGATGGGGCTCGCTTTCGTGGCCGATGTCCATGCAAAAAGCCGGCTTGTCGTCCACAAGCAACACTCGAATGCGGCTCATTGTTCAACCCTCTCTGAATTTCGTGAACCGTTTCTCCACTTTTCCAACATCAGTCCCGTCACTTCCGCGACTAGATCCTGAAAGTCCGCCGATGTCCTGTCGCGCGGCCGCGGCAGCGGGATTGGCGTTTCATAGTCGATGTGAGCGTCTCGGGGAGTCAGAATCAGGAGCCTGTCGCTGAGATAGACCGCCTCCGAGACGTCGTGGGTAACGAGGACGGTGCTCATGCTCGCGCTCTCCCGGTGGATTCGCGCGATCTCGTCCTGCAGGGCGTACTTGGTGGGTGTATCGAGGGCCGTCAAGGGCTCGTCCAGGAGCAGGAGCCCCGGCAGGTTGACGACGGCGCGCGCCAGGGCGACTCTCTTCGCCATGCCGCCGGAGAGCTGCTTGGGCCACAGCCGCGTTGTCTCCGAGAGCCCGACGAGAGCCAGGGCCTGCTCCGCGATCCTTGTCTTCTCGCTTCTGGGGAGCGTCGAGTCGACGGCGAACTCGACGTTCTTCCCGACCCGCATCCATGGCAGGAGGCGGTCCTCTTGAAACATGATGCCGACGGACCGGCTGGGGCCGCGCACGGTATGGCTGTTGATACGGATCGTCCCTTCGTAGTCGGTATCGAGGCCGGAGATCAGTCGGAGCAAGGTCGTCTTGCCGCAGCCGCTCGGCCCGAGGATGGCCAGGAACTCGCCGGCGGCGATGTCGAACTTCAGGTTCCTGAGGACGACCACCGGATCGCGGTTCGATTTGAAGGCTTTGGCTTCGACGTTCACCGCGGCGGCCAACGCCCGGTGCGGCTCGTTCTGGGTAGCGGTAGGCGTCATGGTTGTCCTCCCTCGATCTCGGAGCTGGTCGGATCACACGCCGGCGAACGACTCACGCCAGACGAGAAGACGGTTCTGGATCCGGAGCATGGCCATGTCGGTAAGCTTCCCCAGGACGCCCATGGAGATCATGCCGACGATCATCTCGTCCGGGCGGGAGAACCTTCTCGCGTCGAAGATCAGCCATCCGAGCCCCAGGCCCTGGGCGCGGACGACCTCGGAGGCCATGCGGGCCGAGATCAGCTCCGAGGCGATCAGCAAGATCCAGGAGAGCGCCAGGGCGACGCGCATGCCGGTGAGGACGGTGGGAGTGGCCGAGGGAAGCAGCACGCGGGTGATGAGCTCCCACCTGCGCTTGCTGAGCACCTGGGCCACTTCCACGAGCCTCTGATCGGTGCTCCTGATGCCTTGGACGGCATTGAGGTAGACGACGCCGAAGGCCCCGATCGCGATCAGGCCGACCTTCGAGGTCTCGCCGATGCCGAAGAAGATGATCAGGAGTGGAATCCAGGCCGGAGGAGGAATGGGCGTCAGGGCCTGGATGGTCGGGTCGAAGACGCGCTGGGCGATCGTGGACAAGCCGACCGCCGAGCCCAGGACCAGGGCCACGCCCGCTCCGAGCGCGAAGCCGCTCATCAGCCGTATCAGGCTCACCCTGGCGTGCGCCAAGAGCTCGCCGGACCTCAGGAGGTCGAGCAGAGAGGCGCCGACCTCCCGCGGGCTGGCGATGAGAGTTCGCGGCCACCAGTCCTCCGAGACGGCGAGCTGCCACACCGCCACCAGGATGATGGGTATGACCAGGTTGAGGGCGAATTTCTTCATGGCGTCGACCAGTCGAAGGTGAGGATTCTAGGCGGCCTTCCTGAGCTCGGGCTCTTCCTCCTCTTCACCGTAGATGAGGTCGTTGGCGACGTCCACCGGGTTGCGGATGAGGCCGTTGTCATAGAGGAAGTCGGCCTTGTCCTGGATGTCCAGGACGACGCCTGAGTCGAGGACGGCGGTCCAGTCGTGTTTCGGCCAGGCGAGGCGGATCACCTCGATGTCGAGCTTGAGGGTTTCCGCCACGATCTGTTGAGCCTCCTCGGGATTGGCGCGGATCCACTCCTTGGCGCGGTTGAGCACCTCGAGCGCCGCCTCGGCGATCTCCGGATTCGCGTCTTCAAAGGAACCGCGGATGCTCATGAGGCTGTGGATCTGTGCCGTGGCGTCGGGCAGTACGCGCCCGGTCTCGGCGACCACCTGTTGCTCGACCCACGGCGGCCAGATCGCCCAGGCCTCGACCGCGCCCGTCTCGAAGGCCACTCGGGCGTCCGGCGGGTTCATGTCGATGATCTCGAGATCGGCGTCGGAGACGCCGGCTTCGCGGAGGATGGCCAGCACGTTGTAGTGCGAGCTGGTCCCGGCGGGGACCGTCAGTCGGGTCCCGCGAAGATCCTGCGTCTGACGGATCTGCGAGTCCGCGCGTACGAGGATCTCCTGAGTGAGGCTGCACGAGATCCCGGTCACCCGGAGGTCGTTACCGACGGCTCGGCCGATGATCGCCGGCGGCTCGGCTTCGAAGATGATGTCGACCCGTCCGGCTCCGATGGCCTCGTTCAGCGCCGCCAGGGCCTGGAAGCTGGTGTACTCCACCGACGAGGCGCCGTACGGCCGGAACGCCTCCTCGAACCAGCCCTTGGCCTGGGCGATCATGTAGGGCGAGTAGTCGACGGCGTCCCCCATGGTGCCGATCCTGACGGCGATCGACTTCGGGGAGGCCTCGGCCGGTGTATCGGTGGAGGTCTCGGCTCCGTTGCAGGCCGCCAACCACACGACGCTCAGTGCGATCATTAGCGTGATCGCGGTCTTGGTTCCGATCTTTTCGAGTTTCACTGCCTGTTCTCCTTCGGTTTCGACATTGAGAACGGGTTCCCGGGTCCAACAGTCCCACAGACGGCTCTGAAGCTTCTGACACGCGCTGACTGAGTCAGCTCTCCTCGCCAACGGCCGCATGATGATCCGTCTGACCCGCCGTCTCGACTTTGCTCTTCATCTCGACGCCGGGCGCTTTCGCCCTTAGACTCATCGTGCCTCCCTTGAGGACGAGGGCTACGAACCCCAGCCCCAGCGCCACGAGGCTAACGAACGCCAGCAGGGCCAAGAGCATCATCGTGTCCGACATTGGGGGTCCTCCTGGGGGAAGTATGCGTCGTCTTCGTCTCCGAGGCACATTGTCGGATATGGAGGCTTCTTCGAGGTGACAAGGCATGACAGCGGCGGCCGGCAGCCTCGGCGTAGCCGCAAGGTCGGCCGCTTCATGGGACGGGCCAGGGGTAACCGGAATGACGGCCTCCGTCCGCTCCGAACCTCTTCTTCCCCTCCTTCCCTCTTCTTCCCCTCCTTCAATGAAGGGAGGGGCTTCTCCGGCGATCCAGGCGCTGGGCCAGGACCTGCGCCAGGATCCCAGGAAGGTCGCCAGAACCGACCATCCTCGGAGGACTACTCCGACTCCACCGCGCCGCGCCGCAGCCGCACCTCGAGCGGCCCGAGGGCGTCGAGGTGGACGTCGCGCTGCGGGAAGGCGACGGCCACGCCGGCCTCGCGGAAGAGCGCGTCGGCGTGGAAGCGGACTTCGCTCTGCGCCCGCGCCGAGTCGAGCGGCGTGCGCACCTTCGTCCAGAACAGCGCGCGGAAGACCAGGGCGTTGTCGCCGAAGTCCGTGAAGAGGATCTCCGGCGGCGGCGACTCGAGCACGCTCTCGCTCGCCTCGATGGCCTGCTCGAGGCATCTCCTCACCTTCCCGAGGTCCGAGCCGTAAGCCACGCCGACTTGCACGTCGGTCCGCATCACGTTGTCGGAAAGCGTCCGGTTGAGCACCCGGTTCTCGAGCAGGTGCGAGTTGGGCACGATCACGTGGGTGTTGTCCC
The DNA here is from genome assembly GCA_036397835.1 of Thermoanaerobaculia bacterium. Classification (GTDB taxonomy): domain Bacteria; phylum Acidobacteriota; class Thermoanaerobaculia; order Multivoradales; family J023; genus DASWIG01. Next base: position 1,533 of record DASWIG010000290.1, on the reverse strand, counting down.
CCGAGCGGATGCGGGTGCTGCGCAGGCCGATCTGCTCGACGCGGCCCGAGGCCCCCTCGAGGTCGATCAGGTCGCCCACCCTCACCGGGCGCTCGACCATCAGGATCAGGCCGCTCATGAAGTTGTTGACGATGTTCTGGCTGCCGAAGCCGACGCCGATCGCCACCGCGCCGCCGAGGAAGGTGAAGAGCGTCAGCGGGATCTGGACGACGTTGAGCGCCCACAGGAAGAAGGCGACGACCAGGAAATAGAACGTCAGCGTCTGGAACGCCGCGATCGCCCCCTCGGCGAGCCGGAAGCGTCCCAGCACGCGGCGGGCGAAGAGGCGGCTCAGCCGCCGCGACGCCCACAGCCCGAGGGTCAGGAGCAGCAACGCCAGGACGACCTTGCCCACCGTGATCTTGCTGCCCTCGGCCTCGTAGACCACGTGGTCCCAGACGTTCGCGACGGTGGCCCACCACTGGGCCAGCCGCTCGCCGAGATCCTCGGCCAGCCGTTCCTCGACGGCTTCGGGCCCCACGGCGAGGTCGCTCGGCGGCGGGAGTGCGGGCTGCTCCTGCCCCCGGAGAACGCCCGGAGCCAGCAGGGCGGCGACCGCGAGCCACGCGACCGCGACCTGCCGCGTCGCGGCGATGAGCTGGAGCAGGTGTTGGGCCATCGTCGGCGCTCGGCCTTTCGGGTGACGAGCGCCCCGATCTTACACGTCACGCTCCTCCATCCGGCCCGTCTGGCTGCCGAGATCCTCGGCAGGCCAGGAAGCCTTGCGGCTGGCTACCTGACCTGGGCTGATCGAGCACCGCGGACTGGCCGGCTCAGCAAGCTGGACGCTCGATCTCCGGGGCACCGCCGGTCAGGTCCAGGCTGCGGACGTCGGATGCGGAGAGGAAGGCGAGCACTTGGTCCGCGGTCTCCCGGCTCATGGTCTCCTGGCGCTGCGGGCCGGCCTCGACGTGGCAATGCGTACACGCCTGGTTGATCTCCTCGACCGCCTCCGCGAGCTCTTCGCACGGTCGTAAAAGGGCTTCCGACCCCATCGGGAAGCCCCGGCAGAGCCCGTAATCGTCTCCCACGGAGTCCGCGGATGTGAAACGCCGTTGCACCGCCCTTTCCGGGATTTCCGAAACGGCGAAGCAAGCTTTGCTTCGCTGTTTCTCGAGTTGACAGAATAGCATTGCAGGGCTTGCTCCGGACTCCGGCAATCCCCGACTAACCCGTGCTGGCTTGAACCCGGTCAGGTCTGATGCAGGGAAGACGATTTCAGAGCCCGATCCGCGACTTCGGGAATCTCCGCTTGACGGTAACAAAGCCTGTCGCCATCAAGCCGAAATCTCGGAAACCGAGGTGCAAGCCGTCGAGTCCGTCCAAGTCATTGAAATCAAACGGCATGATGGCGTTATGGCCTACAGGGCCGACCCGCTTGCCGGCCAGCTCCAGCGCCGCCGAGCCGGCGCGGCGGCACTCGATCTGGCCGGCAAGATCCTGTGCGGCGGAGCTGCGCTCAGTCGAGGTCGAGCTGCGCCATTGAGGGGGCGT
>DASWIG010000289.1:0-6464 GCA_036397835.1 Thermoanaerobaculia bacterium | reverse complement strand
TCACCCCCGGCCTGAGGAAGTAAGAGAGGACGGCGAAACGCCGCGTACGGCCCAGAAGGTCATCCGACACGCAGAACCAGTATCATCGCCGAGGTGGTGCGCGGTCCTTCAAACCCTTTTCGCCGGACGCTTCTCCTCGCGGGCGCCCTCCTCGTCGTCCTCGGCTGCGAGCGCGGCCCCGAATCCCCGGTCGATGTCTGGCGACGCGCCGCGGACGGCCTCGCCCTGGGCGAGCTCAACGTCGTCCTGGTCACCATCGACACCCTGCGCGCCGACCGTCTCGGCTGCTACGGGTACGCCGAGGTCGCGACGCCCCATCTCGACCGCCTGGCGCGCGAAGGCGTGCGCTTCGCCCACGCCGTCTCCACCGTGCCTTTCACCCTGCCGGCCCACGGCTCGATCATGACCGGCTCCTACCCGCCGCGTCACGGCATCCGCGAGAACGTGGGCTACGCGCTCGACGCCGGCCTCCCCACCCTGGCCGAGCGGCTGCGCGCCGCCGGCCGCGACACCGCGGGCTTCGTGAGCGCTTTCGTGCTCGACGGCCGCTGGGGCATCGGTCGCGGCTTCGACCGCTACCACGACGACTTCGACCTCCGCGGCATGGGCGCCAACCTCGCGTCGGCCCAGCGCGACGGCGCCGAGACCCTCGCCGCCGCGAGGCAGTGGCTCGAGGGACGGACGACGACGACGCCGTTCTTCCTCTGGCTCCACCTCTACGATCCCCACGACCCCTACACGCCGCCCGAGCCCTTCCGCTCCCGCTACCCGCAGCGCCCGTACGACGGCGAGGTCGCCTACGCCGATTCCCTGGTGGGCGAGCTCACCCGGACGCTGGAGGAGCGCGGGTTCCTGGAGCGCACGCTCCTGGTCGTCACCGCAGACCACGGCGAGGGGCTGGGCCAGCACGGCGAGGGCTTCCACGGCTACTACGTCTACGATGCCACGGTGCGCGTGCCGCTCATCGTGCGGGTGCCGTTCGGCGACTTCGGCGGGCGGGTGATCGAGGCGGCGGTCAGCCACGTCGACCTGATGCCGACGATCCTCGCGGCGGTGGGCCGGGAGGTCCCCGCGGGCGTCCAGGGCGAGAGCCTGCTGCCGCTGATCCTCGGGCAGGACGATGGAGGAACCGGGCGCGCCGTCTACAGCGAGTCGTTCTATCCCCTCCTGCACTACGGCTGGGCGCCGCTGCGGGCGCTGCGGACGGCGCGCTACAAGTACGTCGACGCGCCGTCTCCCGAGCTCTACGACGTGGCGGAGGACCCCGAGGAGCGCGAGAACCTGTTGCTCGACCGCCGGCCGGTGAGCCGCGATCTGCACGACCGCCTGCGCGCCCTCACCGCCGAGCTCGACGCCGGCGCCCGCGAGGCGCCGGCGGCGGCGGTGGACGAGGAGGCCCTGGCGCAGCTCCAGGCCCTCGGCTACGTCGCCGGCCGCGGCGAGGTGACGGCCGCCGGCGACGGCGAGCGCGCCGACCCCAAGGACAAGATCGGCCTCCACCGCCGCATCATGCAGGCCCAGAGCGTCCTCGGCCAGGGCGAGGACGCGGCCGCCGAGCGCCTGCTCGAGGAGGTGCTGGCCGAGGACGCGGCGATGATCGACCCGCACCAGATGCTGGGCCAGGTCGCCCTGCGCCGCGACGATTACGCGGGCGCCGTCGAGCGCTTCAGCGCCGCCCTCGCACTCGATCCGGACCACAAGGGCTCGCTCTTCGGCCTCGCCCAGGCCTATCGGCGCCTCGGCCGCCGCGAGAACGCGCTGGTGGGCTTTCGGCGTCTGCTCGAGCTCGACCCCAACGACGCCAAGAGCGCTCTCGCGGCGGCCGAGATCCACGCGGAGAAGGGACGTTTCGACGAGGCCCTGGCGCTGCTCGACGCCGCCGCGGGCGCCGCCGCCGCTCCGGCGCTCGTCGCCAATCAGCGCGGCGAGGTCCTGGTGCTGATGGGGCGCGCGGACGACGCCGCCACGGCCTTCCGCCAGGCGATCGCGGCGAACGCCGAGCCGGCGCAGCCGCGCTTCAACCTGGCGGTGCTGCTCGAGGAGCGGGGCGACGCCGAGGGCGCGTCGCGTCTCTACGAGGAGGCGCTCGAGCGCGCTCCGCGTCACTTCCAGGCCCAATTCAACCTCTCCCGCCTGGCGGGACGGCGCGGCGACCTCGACCGCCAGCAGGAGCTCCTGGAGGCGTCGATCGCGTCCAATCCGGACTTCGTGCGCGGCTACTATTTCCTGGCCAAGCTGCTGATGGACCGCGGCGGCGACCTGGCGCGGGCCGAGGCTCTCGCGCGCGAAGGGCTGTCGCGGGACCTTGAGCACGTGGCGGGTCCTCTGGGCTTCTTCCTCCTGGCCGACCTGATGAACCGCGCCGGGCGTCCGCGGGAAGCGCAGGAGGCGTTGGCGCAGGCGCGGGCGATTCAGGGGGAGTGAAACCACGGCTCCGGATCACGAGCCGCCGTCCAGCAGCTCGTAGATCCGCGCCACGGCGTGCTCCGAGACCCCGGGACCCGAGATCGCGGCCAGCAGGTCGCCGCTCACCAGCACCTTCTCGGCGGGCAGGTAGACCACCACGTCGCCGCCGGTGTGGCCGCGGCCGAAGAACGCGAGCCGGATCTCGCGGCCGCCGCGATGGAGCGTCAGGCGGCGATCGAGGGTCAGCGTCGGCGGCGTCGGGACAATGGCCTGAACCGCCTCCCAGAACGCCTTCATGCCGGCCACCTGGGCCGCGAGCCGCTCGCGCTCGTCGCCCTCGGCGGACGCGAGCCGCTCCTCGGCGTCCGCGATGCGGTCCGGGAGCGTCAGCACGAAGCTCTCGTAGGCCCGTCCCTTCTGCGACTCGCCGCGCGCCGGCCGACCGCAAGGGAATCGCGGTCCTGGACATGTGTATGCTCAAGTGCTATCATCAGGCCGAATCAGGACCACGCCCACGGACAAGAACGATGCGACGACCTCATCCCTCCCTTGCCGCCCTCCTGCTCGCCACCCTCGCCGGGCCGCTCGCCGCCGAGCCTGCGGTGCTGGTGACCGACCTCGACTCGCGAGCCGACCCGAGCTTCGGCGCGTCTCCCGAGCCCATCGCCGTCTTCAACGGCGAGCTCTACTTCTGGAGCACCGACCCGGTGACCGGCGCGGAGCCCTGGAAGAGCGACGGGACGCCCGCGGGCACCGCGCTGCTCGAGGACGTCTGCCCGGGCCGCTGCGGCTCGCGGCCTCGGTCGGGCGAGGCCGCGGTGGCCGGCGGCCTGCTCTTCTTCACCGCCTGCGACGGCGCCCGCGGCTGCCAACTGTGGAAGACCGACGGCAGCGGCGCGGGCACGGAGCTCGTCGAAGCCTTCGAGGACGACGGCCTGACGCCTCCGGTGCGGCGCCTCGCCGCGTGGAACGGCGCCCTCTACTTCGCCGCGGCCGACGTCGTCCACGGCGTCGAGCTCTTCCGCACCGACGGCACGCGCGAGGGCACGACGCTCGTGCGCGACCTGAGCCCCGGACGGCGGAGCACCGGCTTCACCGACCTCGTGGCCGCCGAGGACCGGCTCTTCGTGGCGACCGTCGACGGCCTCTGGACGAGCGACGGCACCGCGGCCGGGACCGAGCGGATCCTGGAGCTGCCGGCAGGCCGGTCCTCCGGTTTCCTCAACACGGCGGTCGGCGGACGCCTCTTCTACACCACCCGCGGCACCGGGCTGGAAGACGCCCTGTGGACGAGCGACGGCACCGCCGCGGGGACCGTGAAGCTGCGCGACGCCGTGGGCTCGATCTCCGGGCTCGTGCCGCTGGAAGGCGAGGCGCTCTTCTTCGACAATTCGGACAGCGGCGTCGAGCTGTGGACGACCGACGGCACGGCCGCCGGCACGGCGCGGGTCCGGGGCGGCCTCTCCAACGTCGCCGATCCGCTCGCGGTCTTCGCCGGCGAGCTCTACTTCGCCAACCGCGGGACGCTGTGGCGCAGTGACGGCACCCCCGCGGGCACCCGGATCGCGAACCGCTTCGTCGACAGCGTCATCGGCCTCGGCGTGGCCGGCGACGCGCTCTACGCGCTGACGTGGAGCCTCGGCGAGACCGCGGTCTGGAGGACGCTGGGCACCGCCGCCACCACCGAGCGCGTGCTCGGCGGCGCCGCCGGCCGCTTCGAGGAGATGCTCGCCTTCGGCGACCGGCTGGCGCTCGCCGTGGAGCGCGACGGCGAGGGCGAGGAGCTCGCGCTCCTCGATCCGGCGACGGGAGACCTCGCGTTCCTGACCGACGCCGTCCAACCGGGCTCGGCGGATCCGAAGTCCCTCACCGAGGAGCTCTTCCGCCTGCTCTTCGTCACCGGCGACGGCCTCCACGGCACCCGCGGCACCGAAGACGCCACCGAATTCGTGGCCTCGTCCTCGCCGGCGGCCCGGCTCGTCCGCGCGGCCGGCGGCACCTTCGTCTTCGACGGCGACGAGCTGGGGTTCCTGGACCTCCGGGGACAGCGGTCACAGATTCTGGCCGGGAACAACCGGAACGCGGTCGACGCGGAGCTCAGCGTGACGGTGGGGGAGGAGCTCTTCTTCCTCGCCTTTTTCGAGAGGGTCGACGGCTACCGGTACGAGCTCTTCCGCAGCGACGGCCGCCGGGGCAGGCCGGCCACCCACGCCGCCGCCGGCATCCCGAACAACCACTTCTGCTTCGACCCGCCCTGCACCCCCGTCAGCGTCGACGTCGCGGCGCGCGGGGACGAGGTCTTCGTCCTCCACCAGACCAGGCTGCTGCGGGCCGACCTGTCGCGGCGGAGCTTCGACACCGTCTTCGACGCCGAGGAGCTGGCGGGCTGCGACGTCGACGAGGGCCTCTTCTGCCAGCTCGAGAACCTCGCCGTGGCCGGCGGCCGCCTCTTCTTCACCTCCGCCGGCACGGACGTGCCCCTCGTCCTGTGGACGAGCGACGGCACCGCCGACGGCACCCGCCGCGTCCGCGAGCTGCTGCCGCCGCCGATCTTCGATCCCAGGCCGGTGCGCGAGCTCCTCGGCGTAGGCGAGACGCTCTACTTCGTCTTCCCGGACCCCGAGGTCGGCGAGGAGCTGTGGGCGAGCGACGGCACCGAGGCCGGCACCGCCGTGGTGCGCGACCTGCGGCCGGGGCCGCGCTCGTCGTTCCCCCGCGGCCTGACCGCCTTCGACGGCCGCCTCGTCTTCGCCGCCGACGACGGCGCCGCCGGCCACGAACCGTGGACGAGCGACGGCACCGGACTCGGAACGGTCCGCGTGGCGGACGTCTGCGCGGGACCGTGCTCCTCGCTCCCGCGGGATTTCACCGCCGTCGGCGGCGTGCTCGTCTTCGCCGCGGACGACGGCGTCGCCGGCGCCGAGCCGTGGCGCACCGACCTGACCGCCGCGGGGACCTGGCGGATCGACGACGTCAGCCCTGGTCCTTCGCCCTCGGGTCCGCGCGACTTCACCGCGGCCTACGACCGCGTCTACTTCAACGCCGCCGCCGAGGCCACCGGCTTCGAGCTCTTCAGCTTCCCGCGGGTCGCGCTCCTCGACGCCGCCGAGCCGTGCCCCGAGTGCCTCGCGGGCGGGCGCTTCCGCGTCCGCGTCGACTGGGCCGATCCCCGCGGCGTCCGCGGCGCCGGCCGCCCGGTCGTCCACGACGACCACAACGTCTTCTTCTGGTTCTTCGGCCCCGACAACGTCGAGCTCCTCGTCAAGGTGCTCAACGGCACCTCGATCAACGACCATTATTGGGTCTTTTACGGCGCGCTCTCGGCCGTCGAGTACACGATCACGGTCGAGGACCGTCAGACGGGCCGGGTGCAGACGTATCACAACCCGCAGGGCAACATCTGCGGCCGGGGAGACGTCGGCGCGTTCCCCGCCGGCGGCGGGGCCAGCCCTCTGCGGCCCGCGGCGCCCGCGGCGAAGCAGGCGGCGTGCGGCGGCGACGACCGGACGCTCTGTCTGGACGACGGACGTTTCCGCGTCGAGGTCGAGTGGACCGACCCGCGGGGCGTCCGCGGCACCGGCCGTGCCCTGCCCCTGACGGACGCCACCGGAGCGTTCTGGTTCTTCGGCCCGAAGAACCTGGAGCTCGTCGTCAAGCTGCTCGACGGCACCGGGATCAACGGCCGCTACTGGTTCTTCTACGGCGGCCTCTCGAGCGTCGAGTACACGATCACCGTCACCGACACCAGGACCGGCGCCGTCCGCGTCTACCGCAACGAAGCGGGGGAGATCTGCGGCCGGGGCGACGTCGAGGCGTTCTAGCCGGAACGGAACATGAAAGCTGAACGTCGAGAGCGAGATGAAGGGGCTACCGCCCCGCGGTCTGCCCTTCCTGCTCGAGCACGACGTCGAGCGCGCTGAGCTCGCCGTCCGGCGGCGACGCCCGCCGCGCCACCGATCACGATCAGAGCCACGAGGTATTTTCTCATGCGCGCGATTCTACAGAACCCTTTGCGACTCTCCCACTGTTGCTTTTGTGCCCTCTTGCTCGCCACCCTC
>DASWIG010000288.1:0-7908 GCA_036397835.1 Thermoanaerobaculia bacterium | reverse complement strand
GGGTCTGACGGCGGCGCTCGTGGGTCGGCAAGCCGGGTTCCCGGAAATGGGGACCCTCGAAGACAAGCTCCGGCACTTCGCGGTCCATGGGGACGAATACGACGTCATCTTCGTGGGCTCGAGCCGGATCGAGCGCGGCGTGGTGCCACCGGTGTTCGACGCCGAGCTGGCGGCGCGGGGGCGGCCCTTGCGGTCGTTCAATTTCGGCGTCGCCGGCATGGAGGCCCACGAGGCGAACGCTCTCATGCGCCGGATGCTCGCCTCGGAGCCTGCGCGCCTTCGCTGGGTCGTCGTCGAGCTCGAGGGCTGGGATCCGGTCCTCGAGAACGAGAACCGTTTCAAGCGCCGGGCTGTCTTTTGGCACGACGCCGCCGAGACCTGGTCGGCGCTGCGCTCGACCGCGGCGCTCGAAGCGCCCCTCGCCGCGCGCGCGGATCTCGCTTCGACCCACCTTCTTCACTTCGCGGCGCGTCTTCTGGCCCTCGGCCGCGGGCCTGATGCCGTCCGTTCTCTTGCGAGGACGGCGGGGCAAACGTCGCCGGACCTCGAGCGTTGGCAGGGCTTCAAGCCCTACACCGAGAGCTCGTACCGCTACAACCCCCTCCGGAAGCACTTCCTCGACCACCCGGACGACTACCGCGAGGCCATACGGCGGCTGGAGGATGGCGCCGGCGTCGCGGCCTCGCCCGCCGACGTCGCCGCCGTGCGCGCCCAGGTGGCGATGATCCGCCGCGTCGGCCGCCGGAGCGTCCACCTCGTGCCGCCGTCGCCGCGCGCCGTGCCGCGGCTGGCCGAGCACGTGCCGGCGCTGCTGGCCTTCAACCGCCCGCGGGACTACGGCGAGCTCTTCGCCGTCGACCAGCGCTTCGACCACGAGCACCTGACGCAGGAAGGCGCCGAGCGCTTCACCCGTCTGCTGGCGGCGCGCTTCGCCGCCGAGGTCCTCGACGAGGAGCCCGACCGTCTCGCGGCGCTGGGACGCTGAGGCCATGCTCTTCACCCAGCCCCTCTTCCTCGTCTTCTTCGCCGCCGTCTTCGGCCTCGCCTGGTCGACGCGCGACGACCGTCGCCGCAAGCTCGTGCTGCTCGCCGCGAGCTACCTCTTCTACGCCGCCTGGGACTGGCGCTTCCTGTCGCTCATCCTGGCTTCCACCGCCGTCGATTTCGCGGCCGCCCTCGCCATGGAGCGCACGCCGTCCTCGTCGGCGCGCAAGGGTTGGTTGATCGCCAGCCTGACCGTCAACCTGGGGATGCTCGCCGCCTTCAAGTACTTCAACTTCTTCGTCGAATCGGCGGCGCTCCTGTTGCGGCCCTTCGGGGCGGAGATCGGCGACCGCGCCCTGGCGATCGTGCTGCCCGTCGGCATCAGCTTCTTCACCTTCCAGACGATGAGCTACACGATCGACGTCTACCGCGGCAAGCTCGTGCCGCTGACGAGCTTCGCCGACTTCGCCCTCTTCGTGAGCTTCTTCCCGCAGCTCGTGGCGGGACCGATCGTGCGCGCCGCCCATTTCCTGCCGCAGCTCGCGCGGCGTCCGCGCTGGGCGGCGATCGACAAGCGCCGATACCTGGCGCTCTTCCTCGCCGGCTTCGTGAAGAAGGCCTGCGTCGCCGACGCCGTGGCTCCCTACGTCGACAGAGTGTTCGCCCGGCCGGAGCTCTACGCGGCGGCAGCGGTGTGGATCGCGGTGCTGCTCTACGCGGTGCAGATCTACTGCGACTTCTCGGGCTATACCGACATGGCGATCGCCTGTGCCGGGCTCCTCGGCTACGATCTCGGCCCCAATTTCAACTTTCCCTACCTGGCCTCGAGCCTGACGGACTTCTGGCGCCGCTGGCATATCAGCCTTTCGAGCTGGCTTCGCGATTACCTTTTTATCCCCCTCGGCGGCAGCCGCGGAACGCGGCTCTTCACCTACCGCAACCTCCTGCTGACGATGCTGCTCGGCGGTCTCTGGCACGGAGCGGCCTGGACCTTCGTGGCCTGGGGGGCGCTCCACGGCCTTGGCCTCGTGGCGCACAAGGAGTGGATCCGTCGGACGGGTCGGACAGGTCGGACAGGTCAGACTTGTCGGACGCTGCGGCTCCTCGGGACCGCGGCGACGTTCTACGCCGTCTGCTGCGCCTGGATCTTCTTCCGCGCCCAGAGCTTCGGCGACGCCGCGGTGCTCCTGAAGGCGTTCGTGCTCTTCGACGCCGCCGGAACGCTGGCGCTCGAGCCGTGGCTCCTCGCGCTCTTCGCGGCGCTGGCCGCCGTCCACGCTCTGGCGAGCCGCATGCCGCTCGAGCGGCTCGTGGCCGCGGTGCCGGACGGGCTCTTCGCGCCCGCCTACGGCGTGGCCACGGCGCTGGCGCTGGCCTTCGTGCCGATGCGCGCCGCGCCTTTCATCTATTTCCAGTTTTGACCGCGCGGTGGCGCGCCATCAGCGCGAGCGCGTCGCGCGTCATCGGCTCACGGCGGCTGAGCTGTTTCTCCAGCACCGGGTAGCTGCCCGCGAGGAGGGCTTCGGCCTCCTCCATGCGGCCGAGCTCGGTGAGGCATCCCCCGAGCACGGTCTCCGCGTAAGCGGTGCGAAAGTGTACGGGCGGGAGCTTCCGGCGGTAGACGTCGAGGGCCTGGCGGCTGAGCCGTTCGGCGCTCTCGACCCTGCCGGTGGCGAGATGGAGGCGGGCGAGGCTGGTCAGCGTGTTCGCCACCCGCGGGTGATCCTCGCCCTGGAGCTCGCGGCCGAGGGCGAGGGCATCGGCGAGGAGACGCTCGGCGGCCTCGTAGTCGCCCTCTTCGTGGCGCAGCAGCCCGAGGTTGTAGAGGGCGAGCGCCACGTGCGGGTGCTCGTCGCCGAAGAGCCGGCGCCGGAGCGCCAGCGATTCCTGGAAGAGCGGCTCGGCGCTCTCGAGGGCGCCCTGGTCCAGGAGCAGCATGGCCAGGTTGTTGAGGCTCACGGCGAGGTCGTAGCTCTCGGCACCGAGTCGCCGGCGACGTTCCAGGATCTCCCGGTACAGCGGCTCGGCCTCCTCGTAGTCGCCTTTCTCGTGGAGCACCAGCGCCAGGTTGGCGGCCGCCGCCAGGACATCGTGGCTCGCCTCGCCGGCGGAGAGCTCGCGCGTCATCTCCAGCGCTTCCCTCAGGTGCGTCTCGGCGCTTTCGTGATCGCCCTGGACGTACCTCAGCAGCGCCAGGTTGTTGAGCGACTGCGCCACCTCGGGGTGGGAAACGCCGAGCAGCCGGCGGCGAATGGCCAGGGCCTCGCGGAAGATGGTCTCGGCCCGCTCGTAGTCGCCCTGGTCCTGGTAAAGGCTGGCGAGCTCGTTGAGGCTCGCGGCCACCTCCACGTGGTCGCCGCCGGAAAGGTCGCGCCGTTGCTCCACGGCCCGTTCGAGCAGACCGGCGGCGACGTCGAAAAGTCCGAGGCCGCGGTACACCTTGCCCAGCACCGTCATATAGGCGGACTGGAGCTCGGGCTGATCGGCAAGGTCGTCGATCTCGGCGACGCCGCGGTCGAGCACCTGGCGCAAAGTCAGGTCGGCGCGGTCGGCGTCGGTCGGGTCCGAGCGCTCGAAGAGCTTCAAGAGGAAGTCGGAGACCTGCTGCGCTTGCTGGCGCTCGTGCTGCGCGATGTCCCGCTCCCGCCCGATGCGAACCGACTGCCGGTGGGTCACCACGGAGAATGCGACGAGCACGCTCAGCAGGGCGCAGGCGGCGACGACCGCCAGAGTGTTGCGGCGCACGAACTTGCCGACGCGGTAGGCCACCGTGTCCGGGCGTGCCGCCACCGGCCGCGCGGTCAAGTGCCGCTCCACGTCGTCGGCGAGCTCCTGGGCCGAGCCGTAGCGCCGCTCCGGCTGCTTGCGCAGCGCCGTGAGAACGATCGTGTCGAGGTCGCCCTCGAGGCGCCGCGCCAGCTCCCGCGGCGTGGTGCCGCGCGCCCGGGCGATCGCCTCGGCGCTCGGCTCGCCGGCGCGCGTCAGGGCGTCGCTCGGGCGCCGAGGCTCCTGCTCCAGGATCGCCCGCTCGAGCTCGTGGGCGAGATCCTCGGCGAGCTGGTAGGGGCCGCGGCCGCAGAGCAGGCCGTAGAGCAGCACGCCGAGCGCGTAGACGTCCGTCGCCGTGGTGATCGCCGCGCCGCGCACCTGCTCCGGGCTGGCGTAGCTGGGCGTCATCGGCCGCAATCCGGTGCGGGTGTGGAGGCTCTCGGTACCCTGCTTGCCGGCGTCGAGGTGCTTGGCGATGCCGAAGTCGAGGAGCTTCACCTCGCCTTCCGAGGCCACCAGGATGTTGGCGGGCTTGAGGTCGCGGTGGACCAGCAGGTTCTGGTGCGCGTGCCGGACCGCGGCGCAGACCTCCTGGAAGAGCCGCAGCCGCGCGTCCACCGGCAGCCGCTCGCGGTCGCAGTAGAGGTCGATCGGCAGCCCGCGGACGAATTCCATCACCAGGAAGGGACATCCGTCCTCGTCGGTGCCGCCGTCGTAGAGGCGGGCGATCGAGGGGTGCTCGAGGCCCGCCAGGATCTGCCGTTCGGTGCGGAAGCGGTGGAGCAGCTCCGGCGTCTCGAAGCCTCGCCGCAACAGCTTCACGGCCACCTCGCGGCGGTACTGGTCGTCGTCGCGCCGCGCCAGGTAGACGGTGCTCATGCCGCCCTCGCCGATCCGCCTCAGCAGCCGGTAGGCGCCCACCCGCCGGCCCTCCTGGGGACCTTTGAGCGCCTCGGCGACGACCTCGTCGCTCGGCGGCGTCTCGAGGAAGCTGCGCGCGTCCTCCTCGGCGCGCAGCAGTTGCTCCACCTCGCGGCGTAGCTCGGCGTCGCCGCCGCAGGCGGCGTCGAGATAGGGCGGACGCTCCGCTGTCGAAAGCTCGAGGGCCGCCTCGAGCACCCGGTCGACCTGCCGCCAGCGTTGCGCGTTCATCACGCCGAGGGGGACAGCTCCCGGTAAAGCCAGGCGCGGGCGCGCTGCCACTCGCGGATCGCCGTCGCCCGCGAGACGCCCAGCACCTGCGCCGCTTCCTCGTTCGTCAATCCGCCGAAGAACCGCAGCTCCACCAGCGACGCCTTGCGGGGATCGATTTCGGCGAGGGAGGAGAGCGCGTCGTCGAGGGCCATCAGGTCGGGCGTCTTCGCGGTCGCCAGGGCCGCGGCCTCGGCGAGGGTGACTTTGCGCAGCTTGCCGCCCCGCTTGGCGTAGTTTCGCTCGCGCGCGTAATCTACCAGCACGCGGCGCATCACGCGCGCGAAGAAGCCGATGAAGTGGGCGCGGCTCTGCCAGCGGATCCCGCTTTGCCCGACGAGCTCGATGTAGGCCTCGTTGACGATCGCCGTGGCTTGCAGGGTGTGGTCGGCACGTTCGCGCCGGAAGTAGCCGGCGGCGATCCGTCGCAAGCTGTCGTAGACGAGAGGCATTAGGGCCTCGCTGGCGTCGCGGTCGCCTTCGGACCATCGCAGCAGGAGCTCGGTGACCCGATCGCGTGTCGCTTCGCGTGCGTGCGTCATGCGTCAGATAGCCGTAACGCGGATCACCTCTTCGAAGGTGGTGACCCCGTCGGCCAGCTTGCGCAACGCCGATTGCCGCAGCGTGCGCATGCCGCTGGTGACGGCCTCGCGCTTGATCTTGGGCGCGTCGGCGCCGTCGATGATGAGCTCTTTCATCTTCTGCTCGATGGGCAGGATCTCGAAAATTCCGCTGCGGCCGAAATAGCCCGTGCCGCGGCAATCGTGGCAGCCTTCGCCCTCGCGGACCTTGATCCGCTTGCCCGCCGGCACCGAAAGCCGCAGGGTCTCGGCCTCGTCGCGCTCCAGGAAACGCTCGGTCATGCACTGCGGGCAGATCCGCCGCACCAGGCGCTGGGCCATGGCGCCGATCAGCGTCGAGCTGATCAGGAAGGGCTCGACCCCGAGGTCCGAGAGACGGGTGATGGACGACGGAGCGTCGTTGGTGTGCAGCGTCGAGAAGACCAGGTGACCCGTCAGGGCCGCCTGGACGGCGTACTGCGCCGTCTCGGCGTCGCGGATCTCGCCGATCATGATGATGTCCGGGTCCTGGCGCAGGATGTGGCGCAGGGCCGCGGCGAAGGTGATGCCGATCTTCGGGTTGATCGCCGTCTGGTTGAAGATGTCGTAGACGAGCTCGATCGGGTCCTCGATGGTGGTGATGTTCTGCTCCGGCGTGGCGATGGTCTTCAATGCCGAGTAGAGCGTCGTCGTCTTGCCCGAGCCGGTGGGGCCGGTGACCAGGATGATGCCGTGCGGCCGGGTGATGAAGCCCGAGAAGACGTCGAGCTCCTCGGGGTAGAAGCCGAGGCCCGTCAGGTCCTGGAGCAGCACTCCGGGGTCGAAGATGCGCAGCACCAGCTTCTCGCCGAAGGCCACCGGCAGGGTCGAGACGCGCAGCTCGATCTCGCGGTCCGCGCGCACCGTCTTCACCCGTCCGTCCTGGGGCTTGCGGCGCTCTGCGATGTCGAGGCGCGACATCGTCTTGATGCGGTTGACCACCGCCTGGTGCACCACCTTCGGCAGCCGCTGGATGTCGTGGAGCACGCCGTCGATGCGGAAGCGGATGAGGCTCTGCTCGCGCTTGGGCTCGATGTGGATGTCGGAGGCCCGCGAGTCGTAGGCGTGCTGGAGCATGAACTCCACGGCGTTGATGACGTGCTGGTCGCTCGACTCGATCTCGGCCTCGTTCTTCATCCGCACGAGCTGCTCGAGGTTGCCGAGGTCGATGCCGGCGGTCAGGTCGCGCTCGGCCTTCTTCACCGAGTGGCGCAGGCCGTAGAACTCGGTCAGCGCCTTCAAGATCTCCGGCTCCGAGGCCACCACGATCTCGAGCTGGCGCCCGGCGATGCGCTTGAACGAATCGAGGCCCTCGATGTCGTAGGGGTTGGCGCAGGCCACCCGCAGCACGCCGTTGGCCACCGCCAGCGGGATCATGCGGTGGCGGCGCGCGAAGGGGCGCGAGATCTGCGACTCGATGAGGTCGGCGTCGAGCGCCAGGGGGTCGATGCGCACGAAGTCCCGCTTGGCGTCGCGGGCGATCGCCGCGCCGATGGCGTACTCGTCGATCGCGGCGCCGTTGCCCGCGCTCTCGTTCTTGAAGCCGAGGCGCTGGATCAGGTCGTAGGCCACCGACTTCTGGGCGTAGGCGCTCGCCGAGCGCAGGTGGCGCGGCATCATCCGCACTTCCTTCTGGATTTGCTCGGCCTGCGGCTTGCTCAGCACCCCCTGGCGGAGCAGGATCTGCGTCAGGAGCTCGGGGGTCAGGTGCATGGCGTCGTCTCTCTCGTTGGGGGCTGTGGATCGAGCCGACGACGACGCTGGGCTCGAACCTTGAATTCAACCTCGCGGGTCTGGTCCCAGTGGTCGGCCAGGCTGTGAGTGTCCCAGTATTCGGCGATCTCGTCCAGCGTCTCGGCGTGAGAAATCGTCGTCCGGTGGGGTGGCTTGCATTCTCCGCTCATAGCCCTTCGTCCTTTCGTAGGAATCGGCAGGCGGAGCCTGCCCTACGCCTCTTCACTCAATCTCCGCCAGGATCTCCGCGACCGCCTCCTCGCCCGCTTCCTCCATGAGCGCGCGCGCGATGGCCTCCTCGAGGCCGGCGATCGTCGGCGCCTCGAGCAGCGCGCGCACCGGCAGGTCGACCTGGAAGGCCTCGCGGACGCGGGAAAGCACCCGCATGGCCTTGAGGGAATGGCCGCCGAGATCGAAGAAGCCGTCGTAGATGCCGATCTCGTCGACGCCGAGGACCTCGCGCCAGATCGCCGCCAGCATCTCCTCGACCTCGGTCTCCGGCGCCACGAAGCGGCGGTCGTGGACCGCCTGGTCGGCCTCCGGCGCCGGCAGGGCTTTTCGGTCGACCTTGCCGTTGGGCGTCAAGGGCAGCGCCTCGAGGACGACGATCGTTTGCGGCACCATGAACGCC
>DASWIG010000287.1:0-1615 GCA_036397835.1 Thermoanaerobaculia bacterium | reverse complement strand
GCTCAAGGCAGCCGTCTACGGGCTCCTGGACCCCAAGTTCCGCGGCTATTTCTCGAAGGACCGGACGACGCTCGTCCGTCTCGACGAGGTGCGTTGGGGCGGCGTGCGCCAGGACGGCATCCCGCCGCTGCGCTCGCCGCCGACGATCCCCGCCGCCGAGGCCGCCTACCTCGGCGAGGGCGACGTCGTTTTCGGCATCGCCGTCAACGGCGACGCGCGCGCCTATCCCAAGCGCATCCTCGCCTGGCACGAGATGTTCACCGACGAGGTGGGCGGCGAGCCGGTCACCGGCGTCTACTGCACGCTCTGCGGCACCATGATCCTGTACCAGAGCGGCGGGCACCGCTTCGGCACCAGCGGCTTCCTCTACCGTTCGAACAAGCTGATGTACGACCAGGCCACGCAGTCGCTGTGGAACACGATCTGGGGCCGGCCGGTGATCGGACCCCTGGCCGACCAGGAGATCACCCTCGAACGCCTGAGCGTGGTGACCACGACCTGGGGCGAATGGCGGCGCCGCCATCCCGAGAGCCGCGTCGTGTCGCTCGACACGGGATTCCGCCGCGACTACTCCGAGGGCACGGCCTACCGCGAGTACTTCGCCACCGACGAGCTGATGTTCGGCGTCGGTCCGCGCGACCGCCGTCTCGCCAACAAGGCCGAGGTCCTGGGTCTCGTCTTCGCCCGCCACCCCGACCAGCCGCTGGCCATCTCGGCCCGCTTCCTTGAGGAGAATCCCCTCCACCACGACCGCGTCGGCGAGGTGCGCTTCGTCGTGCTCACCGACGCCTCGGGGGCGAACCGGGTCTACGAAACGGGGGACGTCGTCGTGAGCGAGTGGGACGGCGACGCCACCGCGATCGACGACCTGGGCATGCGCTGGACGCTGACGGAGGACGAGCTGCGCGCCGCCGACGGCCGCACGCTGCCGCGCCTGCCGTCGCACCGGGCGTTCTGGTTCGGTTGGTACGCGGCGTACACGCACACGCGGCTGGTGGATTGAGCCCTACGGCCGCGCCTCAGAAAAGGGAGAGAATCATGAGACCCCGGAGTGAGGCACCGGAGCGCATGAACGCCCACCCGTCCGGAATCTGCGCCCTCTGTCTCTTTCTGACGCTGGCCTGCGGCTTGGCCGACGAGCCGGAGCGCGCCGGCTGATGCAAGCCCAGGACCGCGAGCCCCTCGTTCTGCTGGCGGTCGCCGCCGCGGCGCTGATCGTCTCGGGCGTCGCGCCGCACGACCGCGTCACCTGGTGGCTCGAGGTGTTGCCGGTGCTCGTCGGCGCGCCGATCCTGATCGCCACCTACCGCCGTTTCCGCCTGACGCCGCTGCTTTACCGGCTGCTGTTGGTGCACGCCCTTATCCTGATCCTCGGGGCGCACTACACCTACGCGCGGGTGCCGCTGGGCTTCTGGGCCCAGGACCTCTTCGACCTGGCGCGCAACCACTACGACCGCCTCGGGCACTTCGCCCAGGGTTTCGTGCCGGCGATCCTGGCGCGGGAGATCCTGATCCGGCGCTCGCCGCTGGCCGGCAGCCGTTGGCTCTTCTTCCTGGTGGTGTGCGTCTGCCTGGCTTTCAGCGCCTTCTACGAGCTGACCGAGTGGTGGACGGC
>DASWIG010000286.1:0-5716 GCA_036397835.1 Thermoanaerobaculia bacterium | reverse complement strand
CGTGCGCCGAGCAGGTCACCGCCTGGTGCGAGTCCACCGCCGTGCGCAGCGCCACCACGTTGGCGCCGGTGCCGCCGAAGACGAGCAAGACCTCGGCGTCGTCGCCGAAGTGGCCGCGCAGCACTTCGACGGCGCGGCGGGTCCAGGCGTCGTTGCCGTAACCCAGGGCATGGCCCTGGTTGGCGTCGCGGACGGCGTCGAGGACGGCGGGGTGGACGCCCGCGGCGTTGTCGCTGGCGAAGAAACGCCCGTCACCGGATTCCGGCACGGCATGGCTCACGGATTTGATTATGGCATGGTGCTCGGCGGGTGGCGACCGCAGAGGGCACCTTGTCCAGTCCGTGCTGAGCGGGTAGAATTCCCCTATGACGGCGCTCACCCTCGAAATCACCCCTGACCTCGAGTCCGCGCTCCGTCGTGAGGCGGCCAGGCAAGGTCTCGACACCCAGGGCTACGTCCTCGATGCGCTCCGCGAACGGCTGGCCACGGCGCGGGAGATCGCCGCGCCGAGACTGCCCGCGGAGGAGGCCGAGCTTCTGCAGGAAATCAATCGCGGGCTCCCCAGCGAGACGTGGCGTCGCTATGCCGCGCTCAAGGACCAGCGCCGGGCCGGGACCCTGACGCCTCAGGAGCAGACCGAGCTCATCGCCTTCTCGGACCAGATCGAAGCGATGAACGTACGCCGCATGGAGTGCGTCGTCCAGCTCGCGCGTCAGCGTCGAACGTCCGTCGACGCTCTGATGGACGATCTCGGCATCAAGTCCCCGCTCTATGAGTAGAAGTCGCCCGACGGCGCGTGAGAAAGGGACGGTCGCTCAACGGGCTCGTGGGTGCTGCGAGTACTGCAAGAGCCAGGCGGCATACTCTCCGGACACGTTTTCGATCGAGCACATCGTACCTATCGCTCGGGGTGGCAGCCACGCTCTGGCTAACCTGGCACTGTCGTGTCAGGGCTGTAACAACAGGAAGTTCATCAGCATAGAAGCCGAGGACCCGGTCAACGGCTTGATCGTCCCCCTCTTTCATCCTCGCCGGGACCGTTGGGGCGATCACTTCGCATGGAATGCTGACTTCACACGGATTGTCGGTCTGACGCCAACCGGCAGGGCAACCGTCGAGAAGTTGCAGCTCAACAGGGTCGGAGTCGTCAATCTCCGGAGAGTCATGCTCATCGCAGGGCTCCATCCTCCCAAGTAGGACTGACCGAGGCCGGGACGCTGACGCTGAGCGCTATACTCGCGTGTGGAGGGACCCCGCCCTTGACGTCCGAGGCGCCGACCGTCTTCGTCAGCTACAACAGCGCCGACCGCCGGTGGGCGGAGTGGATCGCGTGGGTCCTGGAGGACGCGGGCTACTCGGTCGTGGTCCAGGTCTGGGACATCCGGCCCGGGCACAACTTCGTCCTCGCCATGCAGGACGCGGCCAAACGGTCGCGGCACACGGTCATCGTCCTCTCACCGAGCTTCCTCGGGGCCAACTTCACGCAGCCCGAGTGGGCCGCGGCCTTCGCGCGGGATCCGAGCGGCAGCAGGCCCTGGTGCGTGAGCTGGGAGCGAAGAACCCGGGGCTCTGCGTGATCACCACACGCGTGCCGGTAGCCGACGTAGCAGGACGGACGGGGGTGTCCGTGGTCGATCTCGAAGAGCTGCCGCCGTCGGCGGGGGCGGAGCTGCTGCGTCGGCTGGAAGTCAAGGGACCGGAGAAGGAGCTCGAGAAGACATCGGAGGAGTTCGGCGGCCATGGACTCGCGTTGACGCTTCTCGGCACCTACCTGCGCGACGTCTGCGACGGCGACGTGCGGCGTCGACGGGAGGTGCCGCTACTCGACGAAGGGACCGAGCAAGGCGGTCACGCGCGACGCGTGATGCAGTCGTACGAGACCTGGCTGGGACCGTCCCCGGATTTGCCCGAGACGCTGGAGGCGATGCTGCCGCTCTACGCGGCGGTCGTCCACGGGTGCCGGGCGGGGCGGGTACAGGAGGCGAAGGACGACGTGTTCAAGCGTCGGATCCGTCGCGGGGAAGAAGCGTTCAGTTGGAGGAAGCTCGGGGCCTTCGGCGGCGAGCTGACGGCGCTCGCGGGCTTCTTCGATCGTCCCTGGGACCGGCCCTCCTCCCGGCTCATCGCGGCGGATCAGGCGTGGATTCTGAACGCGTCCGGCTTCGTCCT
Organism: Thermoanaerobaculia bacterium; assembly: GCA_036397835.1. Taxonomy (GTDB): domain Bacteria; phylum Acidobacteriota; class Thermoanaerobaculia; order Multivoradales; family J023; genus DASWIG01. The sequence goes on along the minus strand of DASWIG010000286.1, from coordinate 3,547 downwards.
GCGTGCCCTGGGTCGTCTGCCGGAGGCGGTCCAGCCGATGCGGGTCGCCACAGATCGCGTGAGGGCTCAAGGAAACTGGAAAGATGCCGCAATAGGTGCCGGCAACCTCAGCGAGCTGACGTTGACGCTAGGGGACGTGGCGTCGGCCGTACAGGCCGCCGAAGAGAGCGTCGAGCTGGCCGATCGGAGCGGCGATGCCTTCTGGCGGATGAGCCAACGGACGGCGCTGGCCGATGCCCTGCACCAGGCGGGCCGGTGGGATGAGAGCGCGGCGCGGTTCCGCGAGGCCGAGGCGATGGAGGCAGAGAGGAAGCCGCAGTATCCGCGTCTCTACTCTCTTCGGGGCTATCGTTATTGCGATCTGCTGCTGGCGATGGGGGAGCCTCTCCCTCGGGCGCTCCCATCTTGGCCTGGCTCTGACGTCTGGTGCGTCGCCCGCCTTCTTCACCGAGGCCGCGGAGTACCTGGACCGGGCCGTCGACGAACTGCGTCGGGCCGGCGCTGAGCACCACATCCCCCGCGGCCTCCTTTCCCGCGCCGCCCTCCGACGTCTGCGCGGCTCCCCAGACGACGCCGCTTCCGATCTCCGCGAGGCCCAGGAGATTGCCGAGCGCGGCCAAATGCGTCTCCACGAGGCCGACGTCCACCTCGAGTGGACGCGTCTCTCGTTGCAGACCGGCGATCTCGACGACGCCCGCCGTCACCTCGACCGGGCGCGCGAGCTGGTGGCGTCGACGGGGTATGGACGTCGGGAGCGGGAGGTGACGTACCTCGCGGGGCTATTGTGAGTGGTCAGATACCCCCACCAGATCGAGGGCGTACTTCAGAGCCTCTTTCAGCTCCTCCAGGACGGCTCGGGGCAGGACGCCGATCTTGCGCTCCAGGCGAGCCAGCGCCAACGAGCCAAGGCCCTGGACGTTGGCCACCGACGGGCGGTGGAGAAAGCGCAGCTTCGGGAGGGTTACCTCGTAGAGGCTGTCTCGGTCCTGCGTCGACAGAGGGACGTAGAGTACCAGCGCCCTCGGAGAGTCCGGATCGTACCTGGAGACGATGACGCCTGTAAGGACCGGGCTGCTATGCTCCGATCCCGTCCCCGTGGACGCCGGAGACCACGACCATGGCGCGCAGAAGCTTGTCCCGCACCGGCACCTTCAAGGCCCGCTCGGCCCCCGGAAACCTGCGGCTCCTCCAGGCCTTCGTCAACACCCGCGACGTCGAGACCGGCGGCGAAGAGCTGTGGAACCCGCAGCGGCTCGCCGAATGGCTGGAGCGTCAGAAGCTGGTGGCGGCGGGAACCGAGATCGATACGGCGGCGTGGGACAACGCGCTCGAGATCCGCGAGGCCCTGCGCCGGCAGTTCCGCGTCCACAACGGCGCCAAGGTCGACGGCAAGCCCGGTCCTGAGCCCGAAGGGCGTCAGCCGGTAGCCGGAGGTTTCAACCCCCGGCTCAGGAGCTCTCTCACCGCACGGTCACGCCCCGGGCGACGGTGGTGAGCAGCTCGCAGCCGCCGGCGGTGACGACGACGGTGTCGGACAGGAAGGCGTCGCCCTTGCCGGTGCGCAGCAACCACGACATGAGGTGGAAGACCATGCCCTGGCGCAGCTCCATCTCGCTGTCCTCGCGCAGGCCCACGGGCACGCCGCTGCCGGACCAGCTCGGCGGATAGCCGATGCCCACCGAATAGCCGCAGTGGTGGCGGATGTAGGTCGACAGGCCCGCCTCGTCCAGCCGGCCGTGCCAGGCGCGGTAGACCTCGCCGGCCTTCACGCCCGGCCCGATCGTATCGGCCGCCCGCATCATGGCCTCGTGGCAGACCTCGCCGGCCCACGCGGCGCGCCGCGGCGCCTTGCCGACGAAGACCAGACGCCCGAGGGGAGCGTGATAGCGGCGCACGCAGCCCGCCATCTCCAGGAAGAGCAGGTCGCCGCGGCGCAGCTTCCCTTCCTGCCAGGTGCCGTGCTCGTGCTCCAGGGTGCGCGTGGTTCGCACCAGGGGCACGAACCCCGGATAGGTGCCGCCACGGCGGAACATCGTGTCGTAGATCGCCGCCATCACGTCGTGGGAGGCCACGCCCGGGCCCGCGGCGGCGATGGCCGCCAGCATCATGGCGTCGGAGACCGCCGCGGCCTGGCGGGTGCGCTTGATCTCGAGCGGCGACTGCACGATGCGGCAGTCGTCGACCAGGCCCGAGACTTCCTGCCATTCGACCTTGGGCAGCCGCTGGCGGATCTCGGTGGCGATGGCGAAGGGCAGGAAGGTGCTCGCCGTCTCCATGCCCACGCGCCCCTCGCCGGCGCCGACCTCGCGCGCCGCCTGCAGGGTGGCCTTGACCGCCGCCGTGGCGCTGGCGTCCTCGTCCTCGTCGCGCACGTCGACGCCGAAGCTCATGTCCCACGGCCGCAGCCCGGTGGCGCGGCCGCTGGCGTCGCGGGCGGTCAGCACCACCTCCTCGCCCGTGGGCTCGCCGCGCGGCGGCCGCGCGTCGGTGCCGGGCTTGTCCGAATAGCCGATGTGGCGAAGCTGCGGCACCTGGTCGCGGATCGTGCTGCGCTCCATCGCCCGGGTGATGAGCACCGGCGTGCCCTCGAGCGGCAGCACCAGCATGTGGTAGGCGAAAAAGCCCTGATGATCGAGGCCGGTGAGGTAGTAGATGTTCTCGGGGCTGGAGACCAGGATCGCCTTCAGGCCGCGGCGGTCCATCTCGGCCCGCGCGCAGGCCAGCCGGCGCTCGTACTCCTGAGGGGGAAAGACAGGCGTATTCATGTTCATGACGCCTTCTCCGGTGCCGCGCAGAGCTCGCCCGAGGTGACGCCGCCCGGCAGCTCGGCCGCCGTGAATCCGAAGGGACGCACCAGCTCCAGGTGCTCGGGCGAGCCGATGAAGGCGGCGAGCTCCTCGTCGAGCCGGCGCAGCAGGTCCCGGTCCTCCTTGCGTACCCCGAAGGCGCCGTAGCCCCGCACCCGCCGGCCTTCGACCTCCGGATCGGTGAACGGCGCCGCCCGCTCGAGCCCCGAGTCGCCGGCCTTGCGCAGCAGGTCGGACACGGTCAGGCTGGTGCCGCCGTAGGCGTCGGCGCGGCCGGCCCGCACCGCTTCGACGGCGCTCGGCGCGTCGGGGAAGAGCAGGATCCGATCGTCGGGAATGCCGGCGGCCCGGGCGTAGCCGAGCTCGATGGCGCCGGCGACCACCCCGAGGCGCGCGGCCGGGTGCTCCGCCACCGCCGCGTAGGAGTGGAGGTCGAGCGGGTTGCCGGCCTCGACGACGAACGCCTCGCCGATGCCGTAGGTGGGCCGGGTGAAGGCGATCTGCCGGCAGCGCTCGGGGGTGACGTACATGCCGGCGGCGATGAGGTCGAAGCGGCCGGCCGCAAGGCCCGGGATCAACGAGCCGAACTCGGTCAACACCCCTTCGACCCGCGGCACGCCGATCCGCTCGAGGACCACCCGCGCGATCTCCACGGCTTCCCCGGTCAGACGGCCGCCGGCGTTGTCGAAGTAGGCGTAAGGGGCCTCGTTGGCGTAGCCGACGCGGGCCACGCCCCGGCG
>DASWIG010000285.1:0-5068 GCA_036397835.1 Thermoanaerobaculia bacterium | reverse complement strand
GACTACTCGAGCTTCTCCACGATTTCGCCCTGGAACTTCAGCTCTTGCTTGACGGCGGTGAGAAGCTGCTGGCGATCCTCCGGATGAATGGACCCCAGGAGCTCCTGCATGAAGGCCTCGTCCGGCCGCGGTGGCGTGACTAACCCGCCCCATATTCCGGTGCCGGCGCGCGGAGCCTCGCCAGCATCGCCGAGGTCGCCGCCGGGTCGAGCCTCTCGGCGAGATGCTCGGCCACGCCGCGAAAGCGCTCCAGCGACGGCTCGTCGCCCGTCACGAGGGCCACCGCCGCCAACTGGTAGGCCGCGAAGAAACGCCCGTAGACGCACGGCTCCGGCATGTGGACGGCGGCGTCGCCGAAGCTCCTGCGTGCCCCCATGAGGTCGCCACGACGCGCCGCGGCCATCCCCTGGTAGACGCGCAGCTCCGCCAGGTGACCCGGGCTGGGGTGGCTTTCGAGGAACCGGAGAAGGGCCTGCTCGGCCACCAGCAGCCGCTCGCCGGGCGCCGGCTCCCAGCCGGTCACGCCGCCGAGCCACGCCCCGATCGTCAGCTCGATCGCCCGCAGCTCCAGATCGCCGCTGCCCCGCCGCCGGTACACGCCCGCCAGGCGCACGTGGTGCATCGCGTCGACGCCGATCCGCCCTCGACGGTAGACCGGGTAGGCGAGGTAGAGGTGGGCCAGCGCGGCCAGGTCGTGGCGACGCGCGCGGCCCACCGCCAGCCAGCGCGGGACCGCCAGCAGCTTCACGGCGTCCTCCAGGGCGCGAAAGCCTTCCGGCGACCCTTCGACCCACATGAGCCGAGCCTCCTCGATCGCCAGGCGCGCAAACACGGCCGGATCGCGCGCGACCTTCGGCGTCCAGTAGAGGTGGATCGCCGACGTCATCGGCGGCGGCTCGTAGACGCCGCGCAGGGCGAGCAGGGAGCGCCCGATGGCGCGGGCCACGAAGTCGTGGCTGGCGTCGAGGCGCACCGGGGCGTCCTTGAGCTCCTCGAGCCGCCGCCAGCACACGCGGCAGCCGCCGCCGAAGTGGCGCAGCGCCCGCCGGCGATCGTCCTCCTCGAGCCCGCTGCCGAGGGCGAGGAGGATCTCGCCCCTCCCGAAGTGACGCCCACGGCCGAGGGTCGGCAACCGTTTCATGCCCGGCCTCCTTCGAGCGTGGCGAGCACCTGGCAGACCTCCTCGAAGAAGACCTCGCGGGAGCCGCCGGTCACCTCGAGGACGGTGAAGAGGTCCTCGTACTTCATCGGACCGATACGGTCCAGGAGGTGGAGCAGACGCGACTCCCGCCAGCCCGTTTCGGCGAGGATCTGCTCGCGCGTCCAACCGCTTTGCGCGATGTGGCGCGCGAACACCTGACGGTGGACTTGGGCCGCGATTTCCGCCGGCGTGCGCGAAGTATCGTCCTGACCGCTCATGGCCGTCAGGAGGGCTTGGGGGCAGGGGTTGCGGGCTCGCCGTCGCGCAGCGCCTCGGGGGCGGGGCCCTCGCCGCTGGTCGCGTAGAGCAGGTTGGCGACGTCCAACAGAGTCGGTTCGTATTCTCCGGACATACCTCTCCTTCCTCCGCCGTTCGGCGGACGGGCGGCCTTCTTCAGCCGTGGCCGCCGCAGAACGGTGTCGCCTACGCAGCCGGCGGCTCGTTGAGTACCGTGGGGACCAGACTTTCCGATTGGGCCATCGAAATCAAGGGCTCTGAACGGGCGGTAGATTCCCGGCCAGTAAAAGGTGGCTCACCAACCCAGCGGTTCCGTGTCGCTCTCGACCTTGACCGATCCCGGCTTACGAACCGCCCTGATGCGGCGGATCTGGTGAAAGACCTCCTGCAATGCCGCTTCGTATTCGCGGCGCCGAAGACCTTCGATCCAGGCTTCGAGGACTGGGCGATACTGGCCCATCTCGGCGAGGTGCGACTCTATGAATCGGCATTCTTGAACCGCACGGCCGAGTGATCCTTCTTCCAAGAGCCACCACTGAAGGTCCAGCGTCACGGCGATTGCATCGCTCGTCGCCCTGGCCTTCATCATTATATCGCGCCCTTTCCTCAACTCCCGCTCGGCGGAAACCGTAAGCGAGCCTGATGAAATCGCCTCCAAGTGCGCCTGCAACCACAAGCTTTTAGCCCAGTGTACGGAGGAGCGGGTCATCCCCGAATTGAGGAATTCGCGTTGAACTTGCCTGGCTGAAGCACAGCTATCACTGAGCAGACCGGCGGGGAGCACGCGGCCAGAGAAGGCATGGGTAGCGATCACGACGCCTGCGTTGTGTACCGCCACCAGAGCTGAGCGCTTCAAGTGACGATTTCTCTGCACGTCGTCAAAGATGCGCAAACAGTCGGCCATTACGCCGGAAAGATCAGCGGTTAGCTCCGGAGCATTGAGATAAGTCTCGATCCCTACCCGGGACCGGACCGCGAGGGCCATCGGGAGGGAGCAGAAGTCCGTGACGCGAGCCGGCCTCACCCGCTCGAAGATGCCGACGGCACCATTTGCGCGCTGAACGGCACGCCGCCATCTCAACATGTAACAAGAAACGACGGCCTCCCTCGCGGCGATAGCTCCGAGCACTTCCTCGGGCAGCTCCGGTAATCGCCGCGCCCTGCGGAATAGCCGAAGAGATTCGTCGCATCGCCTTACGGCCCCGTAGGCGGTGCCCAGCACGCTGCAAGCCCGCGCGAGAATGGGGGACGACTCCGTGCCGCTACAAGTCAACGCCAGGGCACTCTCCGCTACCGAGACGGCCTTCGGAGCATCGAGCGAAACAAGGCGATCGGTCTCCTCCAGAAGCGCGTCGAGCAGGGTCGCGACCCTGCGTTGACGCCCCTTCAGCCCCTTCCGGACGAGCTCCAGGGCCTTCTCCGGCTGGTCCCGAAACAGCTCGCGGACTTCATTCCTCAGAGCCATTGATCTTACCTACCGACCGTTCAAATCTTGCTCCGGAACCTGGCCTCGTGCATCCTCGACAGGACGGCATCCCGAGCATGCTGCCGGGCTGCTTTGAGAACGGAGGTCCAGATGAGCCCGGCCATCAATCCCTGGGGTTAGAGACGGGGCTCCGGCTTCGCCGGCTACCTCCCTGCCGAGTGTCAACCACGTTGCGGTGGGGAGGTCTTTCCTGAGCTTGGCGTTTCGGGCGCTGCCGCGGTCCTGGCGAATCCGCTCGTGGGCGTGCTCGAGCGCCTGCGGCGACGTGAGACGTCTGGTTTCCGGGTCCAATGCTCCCACACCTCCAGGATGAGACCGCGGCGGCGCAAGCACTGCCGGGGTCCGGATCCCCGCACTCCGTCCAAGGGTCGGTCCGAGGATACAGGTCCGGGCGGGAAGCCGTCAAGGCCGGCGGGCCGCGGCGTCCACTCCAGCGCTTGAAAGTCACTGGCTATCGTTGTTCAGTCTCCGCGGGACGGGAAAGGCCATGGCGCGCTCCCACGTCGGCTCAGCCGCTCGCCGTGCGCCGTAGAGTCCCAGTCGAAGCAGCGCGACGCCGCCGCCTGGTCGGCGCCGTTGGCCCCAAGTGGACAAGGGACGGCGGTCGGAAGGCCACGATTCCCTCTAATGGACAGAGCTTTTTTGGTGGTCCTGAGCTCCCCACAAGCCTCAGCGCGACGCGTTGACGGCCTCGCGAGCTCCCCACAAGCCTCAGCGCGACGCGTTGACGGCCTCGCGAGCTCCCCACAAGCCTCAGCGCGATGCGTTGACGGCCTCGCGAGCTCCCCACAAGCCTCAGCGCGACGCGCTGAGGGCGTTGGGGACCTCGCGGCAGCGTGAGCGTCACGTGCTGAGGCCGGTGGGGAAATTTTCGGGCGTGCCGAGGGCGTCCGCGGGCGGGCGGGGGATTTCTGCGGCTCCTCGCCAGGATCAGGACGCGCGCCGGGCCTCCTCCTCGCCCAGGTTGCGCACCGTCACGCTCGCCGTCGCCGTCTCGCCCGGCGAGGGCTCGGCCGGCGTCAGGGCCACGTCGCCCTCGAGCACGGCCAGGTCGGGCCGCGACGGGTCGACCACGAAGAAGGAGTGCGTCGAGCGGTTGTTGGACTCGCTCTCCTCGTCCACTGACTCGTCCGGATCGACGAGGACCTCCACCGTGTGCTCGCCTTCGGCCAGTTGCAGCGCCGCCGTCACCAGCCGCGTTCCGCCCGCCTCCAGGGGACCGGCGCTCTGCTCGAGCGCCTGCGGCGACGTGAGACGTCTGGCTTTCGGGTCCAATGCTCCCACCTCCAGGATGAGACCGCGGCGGCTCCAGCACTGCCGGGGTCCGGATCCCCGCACTCCGTCCAAGGGTCGGTCCGAGGATACAGGTCCGGGCGGGGAGCCGTCAAGGCCGGCGGGACGTGGCGTCCACTCCAGCGCTTGAAAGTCACTGGATATCGCTGCTCGGTCTCCGCGGGACGGGAGAGGCCATGGCGCGCTCTCACGTCGGCTCAGCCGCTCGCCGTGCACCGTAGAGTCCCAGTCGAGCAGCGCGACCTCCATGGCCGTCCCGCCATAGTTTCGCCGCGGCGACGCCCGTCGATCGCCGTCGGCGTCCATTCCCGCGCGTCCAACCGACGGGCGCTGATCACCGGCGGCTGGGAGCGTCTTCCTCTTCGCGCTGGCGCCGAGCAACCTTGCCCAGGAGCCGCCGCATCGCCGGCGTCCACCTGACCCGCGACTGCGGAGTGAACGGCGCAATGCCCAGGATCTGGCGCCGGTTGGCGACTCTGGGCAGGGGGATCCTCAGCTTCCTGGCCACGACGGAGTCAGGGGCGGTGCCGAGGAGCTCGATTCGCCGGGGGGTCCAGAACCCCGGTCGGGTGGGCCTCTCGCGGTACGCTGGGATGCCCAGAATCCGTCGTTTGCGGGAGACGGAGTGGACGTTGACGTCGAGCTCCTCGGCCACTTCGCGATCGGTGGCCGTGCCCAGAAGCGCCATCATCTCTTCGGTCCACTCGATGCGCCAACCCGCTCGGCGACTACGCGGTCGGGGACCTTTCCCAGCAGCTTCAGCACGTGAGAGCCGAGCTTGCGCTGGTAAATACGTTCGACAGGTGGACGTTTCTTCGACACGGCTCAAGGGATATCTGGCAGCGGACCGG
>DASWIG010000284.1:0-16039 GCA_036397835.1 Thermoanaerobaculia bacterium | reverse complement strand
AGACGAAGAAGGGCTCCGCGGCCAGGCCCTTGGGCAGCCAGCGGCGCACCGGGCCGCCGCGCAGCCATTCGTCCTGGAAGTGGCCGAAAAGCTTGAGGTCGTCGTAGCCGCGCACGTCGCGGATCGGGTCGAAGTCGAAGCTCCGGGCCCGCTCGAGCCAGAAAGGGCAGCCGGTGGCCGGATCGAAGTGCCAGGCCACGACCTCGCGCACGTGGGCGTCGAGACGTTCCCGGGCCTCGGCGACCCGCCTCCCGAGGTCGCTTGAAGTCGTTGTGGTCGTCGGCATTTCGTGGTCTTCGGGTTGTGGAACGGCGCGTCCGAAAACGCGAACGGGCGGGGCAGGACGCCGATCGTCCTGCCCCGCCCTGAATCCTACGGGACCAGCCGTAGGGGCTCTGTAAGAGTGCTGTAAGAATCCGCTCAGAACCGGCCGCGGCGGTGGAGCCGACGCATCTGCACCTCGTCGTCCGTGACGGTGCCGTCGCCGTCGGCGTCGAGGGCGGCGAAGATGAGGTTGAAGTCCTCCACCTCCACCGCGCCGTCGCCGTCGCGGTCGAGCGGGTGATCGCCCTCGGCCCAGGGCCGCGGCCGGCGCGGCCGATCGCCGCGCGCTCCGTCAGGGCGCTTGAAGGTGCTGCGCAGCTCGTCCTCCGAGATCAGACCGTCGGCGTCGGCGTCGAGCTCGGCGAGGAAGCTCTGCCACTCCGCCGTGGTCACCGCGCCGTCGTCGTCGGCGTCGGCGGCGAGCACGAGGAAGCCGCCGAAGTGCTGGCGCATCCGCGCCCGGCTCGGGAAGTCGGCCTCGGTCAGCACGCCGTCGCCGTCGCGGTCGAAGTGCTCGAAGGTGCCTTTGGCGCCGCCGAATTCCTCGAGGGTGATCTGGCCGTCCTGGTTCTGGTCGTAGTCCGCGGCCAGCGTCTCCCACGGCAGGCCGCCGCGGTGCCAGGGGCCGCCGCGCCGGCCCGGCTGGGCGACCGCCACCGCCGCGAGCAGCGCCGCCAGGAGGGTCGTCGTCAAGATGATCTTGGTTCTCATGGTGTTTTCCTTTCTCTCGGGTCTTGCCATGCCGCTACTGTCAGCGTCGTTATTCAATATAGGCTCGGAGGGCCGGCAGGTCTTTAAGGCGGCGCAATAGGTTTGTAAGGGATGTAAACTCCGCGGTCGGAAGGTACGGGGGCGGCGCCGGGCTCGCCGTCTGGCCGTCGCGGCCTGACGCGTGGCACGGGTGGCCGCGCACCGCCGTCTCCTGCGCCCTGCCTCAACTGGCGCAGGCCAGGTCGACCTGGATCGAGGTGCCCTTGCCGGGCTCGCTGGTCACCGTCAACTCGCCGCCGTAGCTGGCGACGATGGCATGGGCCACCGACAGGCCGAGGCCGGCGGCGACGCCGGCGCTCTTGGTGGTGAAGAAGGCCTCGAGGGCGCGCTGGAGCGTCTCCGCGTCCATGCCGTGGCCGGAGTCGCGGACCAGCAGCCGCACGGTCCCGGCGTCGTCGGGCGCGCCTTCGACCCGCTTCAAGCTCACGTCGAGCCGGCCGCCCTGTTCGCGCATCGCGTAGAGGGCGTTGGAGAAGAGGTTGCGCAGGATCTCGCGCATCTGCACCGGGTCCGCGGCGACCGGGGAGCAGCCGGCGTCGAGGTCGCGGTGGAGCTCGACGTCGCCGGGAAGGTTGGGGTCAAGCGCGGCGAGCTCGCGCTCGACCAGGTCCTGCAGCCTCACGGGCTCGATGCGCGTGGCGTCGCGGCGGCTGAAGACGAAGATCTGCTCGGCCAGGGTGCGGGCGTGGTGGGCCGCCGCCAGCACCCGCTCGAGGCCGGCGCGGCTGGGGCTGCCCGGGGGCGTCTGCTGGAGGGCGATCGTCGCGTAGTCGAGGATCGGGCTCAGGACGTCGTTGAACTGGCGGGCGACGTCGCCGGCGAGGTTGGCGACGATCTCCCATTTCTGGACGTGGCGCAGGCGTCCCTGGAGCTCCTTCTTCTCCTGTTGGGCGTGCTCGCGGTCGGTCACGTCGCGCGAGTTGATCACCGCGCGGTAGCCGTCGCTCGAGTGGAGGTAGCTCGAGCCCACCGCCTCGAGATGGCGCCAGGTGCCGTCGGCGTGGCGGTGGCGGTAGACGAGGCGGCCGGTGGGCGGCGTGGTGAAGGCCGCCTCGATGAGGGCGGCCAGCGCGTCCCGGTCGTCGGGGTGGACGAGCTCGAGGGCGTCCCTGCCGAAGCGCGCCACCGCCTCGAAACCGAGCACGCGTTCGCACGACGGGCTGGCGTAGCAGATCTTGCCGTCCCGGTCGACCACGGTGATGATGTCGAGGGCGTTCTCGATCAGCGAGCGGAAGTGCTCCTCGCTCGATTGCAGGGCCGCCTCGGCCTGCTTGCGCTCGACGATGTGGCCCCACTGGCGCAAGGCGGTCTCGACCTTGTGCGGCAGCTCGGCGAGCGCCACCTCCGACTTGACCACGTATTGCAGGGCGCCCGCCTTCATCGCCTCGACGGCCACCTCCTCGTCGCCGTGGCTGGTGACGATGACCACCGGGTAGTCGGGCCCGTCGGAGTCGTCGTCGAGCAGCTCCAGGCCGCGCCCGTCGGGCAGGAAGAGGTCGACGATGGCGAGGTCGGGGAGCGATTCGGTCAGGCTCTTGCGGGCCTCCTTGAGGCTGCGGGCCACGCTCAGCCGGATGACGTCGGACTGGGGCTCGAAGGCACGCTTGATGAGCTCGGCGTGCGCCTCCTCGTCCTCCACGACCAGCACGTGAAGCCGCTCTTTCTTCATGGCAGTCTCCATCTCGTCAGGAAGGCCATGGATAGTGATTCCAGCCCAGCCAGTAGAAGCCGAGGTCGTTCATGAGCTGCGTGAACTGCTCGAAGTCGAGCGGCTTGACCAGATAACTGTTGGCATGGTAGTCGTAGGCCTTGCCCACGTCCGGCTCGGCGTAGGAGGTCGACAGGATCACGACGGGGATGCGCTGCAGGCTCTCGGACTGGCGGATCTCCTTGAGCACCTCAAGGCCGTCGATCTTGGGCAGCCGCAGATCGAGCAGGACGAGCTGCGGCCGCGGGTACTTTTCCGCGTCCTGGAACGGCCCGCGCCGGAACAGGTAGTCGAGCGCCGCTTCGCCGTCGGCCACGTGGTGGATGGTCTTGGCCAGGCGGTGCTCGCCGAGGCAGCGGATCACCAGCTCGGCATGGCTCGCGTTGTCCTCGACCAGCAAGATGTCGACCGGCGTCTCGCGCGCGTGGGGTCCCGTCATCGGTCCGTCATCCTACGCGAAGGTGACGCCGTCGTCGAACGCTTCCCCGAAGAGCCGCGCGCTCGCCCGAGAGCACGGGGTCGAAGAAGAGCAGGTAGCCGAGCCGCTCCCTGGCCGCCGCCGGCGGGTTCTCCGGCCGCAGCACCATGTCCGGGAACGGACGGTCGAGGCCGCGGCCGGCGAGGATCCTCGCGAAGTGCTCGTCGGCCCGCGCGGCAATCTCGGCCGCCGCCGTGGGGTCCGTGGGTCGGCCTTCGAGGACGGTGAGGGGCAAGGAGAGGAAGGCCGAAGCGGCGAGGGCGAGGACGACGACGGCGTAGAGGGCGCGGCGCCCGAGCTTGCTCGACATGGCGGCGCCAGTCTACCTCAGCGCGAGGCGAGATGGCTCCGGAGGGCCGCGAAGAGCTCGTCGCCGCCGGCCTCGTCGCCGCCGTAGGGCACCGCCGCCTTGCGGCTGCCGCCGTCGCGCACGCGGTACTCGATCTCGATCGCCTGGGCGCTGCGCACGTGGCGCACGCGCACGAACGCCGCGTTGGGGATCCGGAAGGCGTTCTTGCCGAGGACCTGGGCGAGATCGGCGCCGGCCCGCAGCCGCTCGGCACCGGCCGCGAGCTCGCCTTCCGGAAGCCGGGCGAGGACGACGGCGCCCGGCGCCAGGACGGCGAGGACGCCCGTCTCGCGCCCGACCCACACCTGGGGCCCCTCGACCGGAGCCGCCGCCGGGGACGCCGCCGCCGGGGACGCCGCCGGTGGGGATGCCTCGGCGGACGCCCCGAGGTCCACCTCCTCGAGCTCGTCGCCGGAGACCAGGATCAGCCCGATGGCGTCGGCGAGGTCGCCGAGCCGATCGCCGCGCGGGCGCAGCATGCGTCCGCGCAGGAAGTCGAGGGTGTCGCTGTCGACGGCGAGGTGCGGGGCCAGCGCCGCGAGCCGGACGATCAGTGCCCGCAGGTTGTCGGGCCGGTGGGCCGCCCCGGCCAGGCCGAAGTCGGCCGCGCGCACCTTGGGAGCGTGGACCAGGAAGGGACGCCGCTGGCCGGCGGCGAAGAGCAGGATCACCGCCGTCTCCGCCCCTTCGAGGGGCACCGTGCACACGGCCACCGCCGTGAGGTCGGCGAAGGCCACGGCGGCGTGCCGCGGGTGCCCGAGATCGAGCCCACCGGGCACGGCGCCGAGCCGCGGCACGGTGACCGGGGGGAAGAGGTGCATGCCGGGCGGCAGCTTGCCCGGGAGGACGGCGACTCGCATTCCGACAGCTCCGCGCCGCAGGCGGACGGATCAATCCTCCAGCGTCGCGTGCCAGTAGCGGACGGTCTGGAGGTAGTCCTTCCAGGTCGAGGGCATGCCCTCGTGCCAGGCGAGCCGGGCGCGGCCCATGCCGGGCAGCGACTTGGGGTGCTTGGGTTGCGAGAGCAGCTTCATGCCGGCCTGCTCGGGCGTGCGGTTGCCCTTCTTCTGGTTGCAGGGGTGGCAGGCCACGACGATGTTCGTCCACTTGGTGTGGCCCCCCTGCGCCTTGGGCACCACGTGCTCGAAGTTGAAGGCGTTCGACGGCACCTGGTGGCCGCAGTACTGGCAGCGCCCCTGGTCGCGCAGGTACACGTTGCGGCGGTTGAAGCGCACGCCGCGGCTGAAGTAGGTCCTCACCATGCGCACGAAGCGCACGATCGAGGGCATCGGGAAGACCTCCCGGGCCGACCGGATCACCCGATCGGCGTAGGTCTCGACGACCTCGGCGCGGCCCGTGAAGACGAGGGTGAAAGCCCTCTGCCACGAGACCCGGGCGACGGGTTGGTAGGCGGCGTTGAGTACCAGCGTATCCATGGCGCTCGTCCTCGCGCGCTTAGTGTAAACCAGTCGGCGATTCTTCTTCAAATGAAGGCTCGGTGAAGGCCGAACCCTGGGAGGAGCTCAGGACGGCCGCGCCGCAGCGACGCCGGGGGCGGCCGCAACGGCGTCCGCCCCGCGAACGCCGGCGGGCGCCGCGTCGTCGACGCCCGCCGGGCTCACTTTCCAGAACGACGGCAACACGTCGTCCCAACGCTCCAGGATCCCCGCCGCGCGGACGCTGCCGGTGACCTCGCGGTGCCGCGCGACCAGACGGCGCAGCGCGTCCGCGTCGTCCTCCGCGCCCAGCCTTCCGATCTCCACCATGCCGGTGTTGACGCGGCGCGGGAAGACGCCCGAGGCGTCGAGCACGTAGGCCGCGCCGCCGCTCATGCCGGCGGCGAAGTTGCGGCCGGTCGGGCCGAGCACGACCACGGTGCCGCGCGTCATGTACTCGCAGCCGTGGTCGCCGCAGCCTTCCACTACCGCTTCGCAGCCCGAGTTGCGCACCGCGAAGCGCTCGCCCACCAGGCCGGCGGCGAAGAAGCGGCCGCCGGTGGCGCCGTAGAGCAGGGTGTTGCCCGCGATCACGTTGTCGTGGGCCGGGAAGGGGCAGGCCGCGGGAGGACGCAGCACGATCTCGCCGCCGTGCATGCCCTTGCCCACGTAGTCCTGGGCCTCGCCCTCGAGCGTCAGCCGCAGGCCGCGCTCGAGGAAGGCGCCGAAGCTCTGCCCGGCGGCGCCGCGGAAGCGCGCGTCGACGGTGCCCTCGGGCAGGCCCTCGCCGCGGGTGCGGCGGGCGACCTCGCCCGACAGGCGCGCGCCCACCGTGCGGTCGCGGTTGGTGATGGGGTAGCTCAGCGCGAGCGGCTCGCCGTCGTCGATCGCCCCCCGACCGTCGCGCCAGAGGACGTCGTCGAGCGGCACGGCCCCCTCGGGGGGGATCTGGGGGGAGTTCACGGCCGCCGGCGGGTCGTTGCGCTCCGCCTCGCAGCGCCGCGGCCGCGTCCTCGCGGGGTCCGGGTCGTAGAGCAGCGCTTCGAGGTCGAGGCGCACGCCCTTCGGCGACTCGACGTCGCGCACCTCGAGCAGGTCGGTGCGGCCGACGGCGTCGGCGAGGCGGCGCAGGCCGAGCTCGGCGAGGATCCGGCGCACCTGCTCGGCCACGAAGAGCAGGAACGAGATCAGGTGCTCGGGCTTGCCCGGGAAGCGCTTGCGCAGCTCCTCGCGCTGGCTCGCCACCCCCACCGGACAGGTGTCGAGGTGGCACTGGCGGGCCATGATGCAGCCGACCGCCACCAGGGCCGAGGTGCCGAAGCCGAACTCCTCGGCTCCCAGCAGCGCTGCCAGCACCACGTCGCGCCCGGTCTTGAGGCCGCCGTCGACGCGCAGGCGTACCCGCTCCCGCAGGCGGTTGGCCACCAGCACCTGCTGGGTCTCGGCCAGGCCCAGCTCCCAGGGCAGGCCGGCGTGGCGGATCGACGACAGCGGCGAGGCGCCGGTGCCGCCGTCGGCGCCCGAGATCTGGATGCAGTCGGCCCAGCCCTTGGCGACGCCGGCGGCGATGGTACCCACGCCCGCCGTCGACACCAGCTTGACCGCCACCCGCGCCTCGGGATTGACGCGCTTCAGGTCGTAGATCAATTGCGCCAAGTCCTCGATCGAGTAGACGTCGTGGTGGGGCGGCGGCGAGATCAGCGACACGCCGGGCACCGCGTGGCGCTGGCGGGCGATCTCCACGGAGACCTTGTGGCCCGGGATCTGACCGCCCTCGCCGGGCTTCGAGCCCTGCGCCATCTTGATCTCGATCTCGCGCGCCGACACCAGGTACTCGGGGGTGACGCCGAAGCGTCCCGACGCCACCTGCTTGATGGCGCTCGAGCCCCAATCGCCCTTGCGCGGACGCCAGGCGGCGACGCTTACGCCCTCCGGGTCGTCCTCATAGGGGTAGAAGCGGCGGCGGTCCTCGCCGCCCTCGCCCGAGCCGCTGCGCGCGCCCAGGCGGTTCATCGCCACCGCCAGCACCTCGTGGGCCTCGCGCGACAGGGCGCCGTGGCTCATCGCTCCGGTGCTGAAGCGCTTGGCGATCTCGGCCGCCGGCTCCACCTCGCCGACGTCGAGGGGCTCGGCGGCGCGCTTCCAGCGCAGCAGGTCGCGCACGTTGCACGGCGGCCGCCCGTCGACGAGCTCGCCGTAGCGCTCGTAGGCCTCGGCCGAGCCGGTGCGAACGGCCTGGTGCAGGGCCTTGAACACCGGCGGGTTCAGGGCGTGGTACTCGCCCTGCTGGCGGTAGCGGAAGAGGCCGCGGTCGGGCAGCTCGACCTCGCCGCCGCCGGCGGGAAAGGCGAAGCCGTGGAGGGCGAGGACGTCGGCGGCGACGCCGTCGAGGCCGACGCCCCCGAGCCGGCTCTCGGTGCCCGTGAAGTAGCGGTCGACGAGCTCCGGGTCGAGGCCGATCGCCTCGAAGAGCTGGGCGCCCTGGTAGCTCGCCACCGGACCGACGCCGAGCTTCGACATGATCTTGAGCAACCCCTTTTCGACCGCCTGGCGGTAGCGCTCGCACGCCTCCTGAGCCGTCAGGCCGGCGTCCGCCGCCAGCTCCGTGGCCGAGGCGTAGGCGAGCCAGGGGTGGACCAGGGTGGCGCCGTAGCCGATCAGGCAGGCGAAGTGGTGGTCCTCGCGCGGCTCGCCCGTGTCGCAGACCAGCGACGTCTGCATGCGCTTGCGCACCTCGACGAGGTGCTCGTGGATGGCGCCGGTGGCGAGCAGCATTGGGATCGGGGCGCGGCCGGCCGACACGCCGCGGTCGCTGAGGACGAGGATCGTGGCGCCACCGTCGACGGCGTCCTCGGCGTCGGTGACGAGACGGTCGACGGCCTCGCGGAGGCTCTTCCCCCGCGCCGGGAAGGTGACGTCGAGCATGGCGGAGGAGAAGTGCCGGTCGGGCAGCCCGAGGAGCCAGTCGAGCTGCTCGGGACCGATGATCGGCGACGGGAAGTCGATCAGGTGGGCGAGCTCCTCGTATTCGCCGGTCACGCATCCCCAGGGGCCGACCATCGTCCGTAGCGACATGACGAGGCGCTCGCGCAGGGGATCGATCGGCGGGTTGGTGACCTGGGCGAAGCGCTGCTTGAAGTAGCGGTAGAGGAGCTGCGGCTGGGCCGACAGCGCC
This sequence comes from Thermoanaerobaculia bacterium, assembly GCA_036397835.1. Taxonomy (GTDB): domain Bacteria; phylum Acidobacteriota; class Thermoanaerobaculia; order Multivoradales; family J023; genus DASWIG01. Next base: position 7,798 of record DASWIG010000284.1, on the reverse strand, counting down.
GCCAACGGCGTGTCGTCGCCCATCGAGCCCACCGGCTCGCGGGCGGTCTCGAGCATCGGCCGGATCACCCGCTCGAGGTCCTCGCGGCAATAGCCGAAGGCGAGCTGGGCCGCCGCCAGCGGCAGCCCGGGCGCCGCCACGCCTTCGGCGAAGGCGTCGGGGAACGAGGGCAGATCGACCTTGCGCCGCTTCAGCCAGGCGCGGTAAGGACGCCGGCGCGCGCAGCGCCGCTTGATCGCGTCGTCGCCCGCCACCACGCCCTCACGGGTGTCGACGGCCAACATCTGGCCGGGGCCGAGGCGCCCCTTGCGCGTCACGTCGGCGTCGGGCACGGCGACGATGCCCGCCTCCGAGCCCAGGATCACGACGCCGTCGCGGGTCTCCCAGAAGCGCTCGGGGCGCAGGCCGTTGCGGTCGAGGATGGCGGCGGCGTAGCGGCCGTCGCAGAGCACCACCGCCGCCGGCCCGTCCCAGGGCTCCATCAGGGTGGCGTGGTAGTCGTAGAAGGCGCGCACGTCGGGCTCCAAGTCGGGCCGCTCGGCCTCGGGGATGAGCATGCGCAGCACCTGGAGCGGGTCGCGGCCGAACAGGGTCAGGAACTCGAGCGTGTTGTCGAGCATGGCGGAGTCGCTGCCGCCGTCCTGGATCACCGGCAGCAGCTCTTCGATCCGCTCGCCCCACATCGCGCTCTCGAGCTCGCGCTCGCGCGCCTTCATCCAGTTGACGTTGCCGTTCAGGGTGTTGATCTCGCCGTTGTGGGCGAGCAGCCGGAAGGGCTGCGCCAGCACCCAATCGGGCTCGGTGTTGGTCGAGTAGCGCTGGTGGAAGACGGCGACGGCGGTCTCGAAGTCGGGGTCGGCGAGGTCGGGATAGAAGCGCGGAAGCTGCGAGGCGATCATCAGCCCCTTGTAGACCACCGTGCGGCGCGAGAACGAGGGGACGTAGAAGCCGGCGAGCCCGGCCTTGCCGGCGCGGCGGGTGAGGCGGCGGCGGGTGAGGTAGAGGCGGCGGTCGAAGGCGTCGTCGGTGAGCTTGGGCGGACGGGCCACCAGGACCTGCCACACGTCGGGACGCCGGCGCCGCGCGATCTCGCCCAGGGCGTCGAGCCCGAGCGGGACCCGGCGCCACGCCAGCGTCCTGAGGCCGCCTTCCTCGACGGCCGCCGCCACCAGCTCCGCCGCCCGCGCGCGGGCGCCGGCGTCGCCGGCGGGCAGGAACACGACGCCCACCGCGAGGTCCTCGTCGCGCACCGGCCGCCGGCCCTGCGCTGCCAGCTCGCGGCGCAGCAGCTTGTAGGGGAGCTGGGTCTGGACGCCGGCGCCGTCGCCGGTGAGGCCGTCGGCGGCGACCGCGCCGCGGTGGGTGAGGTTGACGAGGGCCTCCAGCGCCATCTCCAGGATGCGGTGACGGCGGCGCCCTGCCACGTCGGCCACGAAGCCGACGCCGCAGCTCCCGCGCTCGTGGCGCGGATCGTAGAGTCCTCGCGTCTTCATGTGGGTCAGGCGAAGACGCCCGCCGCCGGCGTGACCGCCGCGGCGTCCTCTTCGCCGGTTCGGATACGGACGATTCTTTCGACAGGTAGGACGAAGATCTTGCCGTCGCCGACCTCGCCGGTGCGGGCGGCGCGCACGATGGCCGCGATCGTCGGCTTGAGCAGGAAGAACGTGGCCGCGGCGCTGTAGGCGACGACCGCCAGCACCGCCGCGGCGGGGTCGGCTGCGTTTGTCAGCACCTCAGGGTCGTTCACGGAAACCTCCTTGACCGAGACGGTACCAGAGGTGCGTACTGAAGTCAAGATAATGACGATTCGGACGATCTCAGGACGTCAACTTGCACGAATCGGTGGCCATCAAGCTCGTTGGACCGCGTTCTCGTGCAGAATGATCTCGAGTTGTCGATCACTACGTTTTCAGGACGCTGGGCCGTTGGCCTTCCCCTTGGCGGAACGCCGACCGATGGAGGAAAATGACGCTATGAAGACGCTCGCCCGATTCGCGTACCTGCTGTTCGTCCTGACCTGCGCCGCAGCCGCGGCGCGTGCCGAGACGGCCGACGGCCGTGCCGCGCCGCTCCTCGACGGCATGGGCGGCCACCACTTCCCCGTCTCGACCGAGGTGGCGCTCGCCCAGCGCTACTTCGACCAGGGGATGGTGCTCGCCTACGGCTTCAACCACGCCGAAGCGGCGCGCTCCTTCCGCGAGGCCTCCCGCCTCGATCCCGAGTGCGCCATGTGCTACTGGGGCGCGGCCCTGGTGCTCGGACCCAACATCAACGCCGCCATGGACCTCGAGGGGGTGCCCGAAGCCTGGGCCGCGGTCGAGAAGGCCCGCGCCCTCGCCGCCGGCGCGACGCCGCGCGAGAAGGCCCTGATCGACGCTCTCGCCCGGCGCTACGCGCCCGAGCCGCCGGAGGACCGCGCCTCCCTCGACGCCGCCTACGCCGACGCCATGCGTGAGGTGTCCGGCCGCTTCCCCGACGACGCCGAAGCCGCCACGCTCTTCGCCGAGGCCCTGATGGACACCATGCCCTGGGACTACTGGAGGGCGGATGGCGAGCCCAAGGAGGCCACGCGCGAGGTCCTCGCGACGCTCGAGCGGGTCATGGAGCGCCATCCCGACCATCCCGGCGCCAACCACCTCTACATCCACGCCGTCGAGGCGGTGCGGCCGGAGCTCGGCGTCGCCGCCGCGGACCGGCTGGGCTCGCTGGCACCGGGCGCCGGCCACCTCGTCCACATGCCCTCGCACGTCTACCTCCGCGTCGGCCGTTACCACGACGCGTCGCTCGCCAACGAGCGCGCCATCGCAGCGGACCAGGACTACGTGACGCAGTGCCACGAGCAGGGCATGTACCCGCTCGCCTACATGCCCCACAACTTCCACTTCCTGTGGGCTGCGGCCACCCTCGAAGGCCGGGGCGCCACGGCCCTCGAGGCGGCGCGCGCGATGGCCGCGAAGACCGACACGGCGATGATGCGCGAGGAGGGCTACGGCACCCTCCAACACTACTGGGCCACGCCCCTCTACGCCCAGGCGCGCTTCGGCAAGTGGCGGGAGATCCTCGACGCGCCCGAGCCGGCCGCCGACCTCGTGTATCCGCGCGGCGTCTGGCACTACGCGCGCGGCCTGGCGCTCGTGCGCGCGGGAAAGACGGTGGACGCTGAAGCGTCGCTCGCCGCGCTCGCCGCCGTGCTGCGCGATCCCGCGCTCGAGAAGGTCACCATCTGGGACATCAACGCCGCCGCGGACCTGCTGGCGATCGCGTCGGAGGTGCTGGCGGGCGAGATCGCCGCCGCCAAGGGCGACCACGACGACGCCGTCCACCGTCTCGAGCAGGCCGTGCGCCTGGAGGACGCGCTGCGCTACGACGAGCCGCCCCCCTGGCACCACCCGACGCGCCAGGTGCTGGGCGCGGTCCTGCTCGCGGCCGGCCGCGCCGCCGACGCCGAGCGCGTCTACCGCGAGGACCTGGAGCGTCTGCCCGAGAACGGCTGGTCCCTCTTCGGTCTCGAGAAGAGCCTCGCGGCGCAGGGAAGGACGGAGGAGGCGAAGGACGTCGGGCGACGCTTCGACTCGGCCTGGCAACACGCCGACGTCGAGCTGACGGCTTCACGACTCTGACGAAGACGGCGTCAACGTCGACATCGGACCTCGGATGGCGCCGGAGTCACTGACGATGACTCCGGGTCGAGACCCCCGCTGTTCATGGCCGACAGTGGGACTCAGGCCAACGAGAACCAGAGTGCCGCGAGGGAGATTCACGGCTCAGATCTCGCGCCAGCCTTCACCGGGCACCCAACGCACCTCGGTGCCGGCGTGCGCCTCGACAAGCTCTGAGATGTCCTCTTCCGGCAACTGCGTTGCCCAGTCCTCGAACCCGAGCTCGGCCCACTGCTCGGACTCCGGGTGCGGGTTCTCCCGCGCACGGAGGATCTCCTCCGACGTATCTTCAAGGTCCGCGGGAAGCGGATCCTCGTCTCCGATGCGGATCACGTAGCTGCGGTTGGGATGGAGATCGAGCGGGGAAGACGGCTTCAGGATCTCACCGTCGAAGAATACTGTCGCGGTTCTCGTCATGGCAAACCTCCGCTCTCGAAACGGTCCTCATCATAGCAGGAACCCGGACCGGTGTCGACTCAGGACGCCTGCGGCCTGCTGGCCCTGGAGCGTCCGTGCCAGGGCGTGACGCTCCGGCTCAGCGAGCCCGACCGTCCTCGCCCAAGAGCCGGAGGCGCGCGGCACTGCAATTCACGGTCCTGGACGGGCCCTCACCGTCCTGTTGCCGCCACTCCTCGTCCCGAAGGGACGGTGGAGAGGTAGCCAGTGACTTCAGTCACTGGCGGGCGCGGACGGAGGCAAGATGAGTCGGCTCCAGGGCTCGCGGATCTCCTGTACACTACGGGACGCTTGCAGCCATCGGATCCGAGAAGGAGGGACGGATGAAGGACTTCTTCGTCAGCTACACGGCCAACGACGAGCCCTGGGCCGTGTGGATCGCCTGGCAGCTCGAGCAGGCCGGCTACTCGACCGTCCTCCAGGCCTGGGACTTCCCCGCCGGCTCGAACTTCGTCGTCGAGATGGACAAGGCCGCCAACGGCTCGAAGCGCACGCACGCCGTCCTCTCGCCGGACTACCTGCGCTCGGCCTTCGGCAAGGCCGAGTGGACGGCGGCCTTCGCCGACGACCCGGTCGGCGAGAAGCGCAAGCTGGTCCCGGTCCAGGTGCGGAAGACGCAGCTCGACGGTCTGCTGAGGACGATCGTCCACGTCGACCTCGTGGGGCTCGACGAGGACGCGGCCCGCGAGCGTCTTCTCGCCGGGCTCACGCGCGGACGCGGTCGTCCATTGGAGCCGCCGCCGTTTCCGGGGCGGACGCGTCCGGCGTTTCCCGGCAAGGCCGCCACCGACGAGGAGGCGTCCGACCCTCGCGGCGCGGAACGTCTGATCGACGACGTCTTCGACACGTTGAACCGTAATCCGATCGTCCTGCTCCTGGCCCAGGCCGACCGGGCGGAGCCCGAAGTGATCGCGGGGATCTCGGAACGCGCTCGGACGATTCGCGGCGCCTCGGCGACGCTTCACGTGACGCCACCTGGGAGTTTCGAGGCCACGTCCGAGGAATACTTCGCCTGGCTCGGCCGCCAGTGCGGCTTCACGAAAGAGATCTCCAGCGCCACGCAGTGGGAGGACGAGATCGATCGCCGATTGCGTCGGGGTGAACGGCTCTTCTTGCTGGTGAGCAGATTCGAAGAAGGAGCCGCGGACGGCCGGTGTCAACTGGGGAGGGTGTTGCGAGCTTTGAGCGAGAGCCACCACCAGAATCTCTGGGTGGTCCTCAGCGGCGGTGGGCAACTCGCAGCGCTGAAATACGAGGAGGGCCAGTACTCGATCCTCAACTCGGCCGAGCGCATCGACTGGCCGGAACCCACGGCCGAGGACGTCCTCGCGTGGCAGCGCCGAGAGTTCCCGACCGTCGAGCTGGACCGTCCGGCCGCCCAGGCCATCCTCGATCTGTGCGGCGGGCATCCACGATTGGTGCGTTTCTGCCTGGAACGACGGCGGCGCTCGGAGACGAGTGACGACCATGAGGCTCTCAGCGAGTATGACTTCGTGTGGAATCTCTTCACGCCTCTTGACAGGGACCCCGACAAGCGGCGGCAGATCTGCGTGTGGCTGGAGCAGGAGGACCTGGGACGCGTCAGGCCCTGGCTCGCCGACAGCCTCTTGAGGCGGCTCTATTGGAGCAACGTCCTCGGTGTGCGCGACCGACGGCTGAAGTGGCGGTGCGACGTGGTGCGCGAGGTGGGCTGACAGGTGCTGGCATGCGATTGACGGCGTGGCTGGTGCTGGGATTTCTGGCCGCCGGCGCCGTGGTAGCGATGCCGTCCTTTCCTCCTCTCGTCGAGGAGGGAGAGCACTTCGAGAACGTCGAGTCGCTTCTGGCCGGGATCAGCCGGGCGAGTCTTGTCCACTCCGTGGCCTTCAGTCTGGACGGCAAGACCCTGGCTTCGGGCTCCTATGACGGCACCGTGCGTCTGTGGGACGTGGCCAGCCGCACGGCGCTCGAAACCCTCCAAGGCCATACTGACGTGGTCCAATCCGTGGCCTTCAGCCCGGACGGCAGGACCCTGGCTTCGGGCTCCTCTGACGGCACCGTGCGGCTGTGGGACGTGGCGTCGCGCTGCCGCCGGCTCGCCGACCGCCTCGGCGTCGAGCCGGAGCCCGCGGACGCCGACGCCGAGCTGCGGACCCTGCCGTTCGGCGCCGACTTTCCGCTCAACCTCGACCACGGCCTCCTCCACCTGCCGCCCGCGGACCGCGCCGCGGCCGACGTGCTCGCCCGGCTGCGGGCGCGTCCCGAGACCCGCGACCAGGTGACCCTGGTGGTCGCCGCCGATCCCGCCCGCCAGGACGAGCTCCACCGTCTCGCCGGCTCGGACCTGACGAGCCTCCAGGTCGTGCCCTCGGGCTCGCAGCTCACCGAGCTCTTCCTCGCCGCCGATCCGGTGACGGTGCTGGCGCGGATCATCGCTTCGCAGGTGCGGCTCACCCGCGTCTGCGGAGCCTCTCCGAGGAGGGGCGCTGCCACTTCATCCTGGCCGGCTTCTGGGACCTCTACGCCGCGGCAGTGCTCGACTACCAGTCGCCGCTGCGCAACTTCGGCGAGACGCTCCGCGTCGGCGCCCTGGAGGCCGACGCCTGCCGCGACCTCGCCACGCGTCCGATGGCGACCATGGCCTGAGCTACGCGTCCGACGACCTCGTCGACCGTCTCGTGGCCGCGACCGGGCGACGCGCCAACCTGATCTCGATCGCCTGCAACGAGATCCTCAAGGGACTCGGCTCACGGGAACGCGTGATCTCGTCCGAGGCCGTGGACGCGGCCCTCGGGAGCTGGGCGATCGACGACGCGCTCGGCGGCTGGGGAGGGCTGGCGGTCCCGACAAGGAGAGGAGCCGTCTCGACCGCGTCCTGGTCTACGCCACGGTCCGGGACGGCGGCTTCACCCTGGAGGACGCGCTCCGCGTCCTCTCCGAGCTGGACCTCGCGGTGGAGGGGGACCGGCTGCAGCGTTCGCTGCGGCGTCTGGAGCTGGCGTACGTTCTGGGGCGTGAGGACGGCCCCCCTGGGGGGGATCGGGGGGGAAAGCACGGCCGGTACGTCTACCAGGTTCCGCTCTTCGTCCAGCGGATCCTCGCCCAGGAGCCGGAGGCGCTCCTCGGCAGCGAGCTGCGGAGAGCCGCCGGCGTCACGGGTCGCAGGTCTCGTAGACGGTGAAGCCCGAGCCGCGCCAGCGGACGCGGAACCGCTCGGCGAAGAACGCGTCGTCCGGCAGCGGCCAGGCGTCGGGCGCGAGGAAGTAGCAGGCCCCGAGCTCCCGCAGCTTCGCGTGCAAGGCCCTGCCGCTGCCGAGCGACGCCGAGACCCGGTGGAAGCTCGCCGGTCCCAGCCAGTTGCCGAGGAAGCGGCCGTCGGCGTAGTAGCGCAGCCGCTCCCCGAAGGCGTAGACGGTGTACTCGTCGCCCGCGTTCTCGTTGAGCCAACGGACGGCGTCGTAGCCCGGCAGGGCCGCCGACAGGTAGTCGGCGCGCGCGTCCGCGGTCACCGGCAGGCTTCCCCGCTCCCAGACCTTGTAGACGCCATAGAGGAGGCCGGGCGCGGCGAGGACGGCCGCGATCCCCGCCACCGCGACGCGGTGGCGCCACCTCCGCGTCCACAGGTCGAGCCCGCCGGCGAGCGCCACGTTCAGGGCCGGCATGGCCGGCAGCAGGAAGCGCACGTCGCGCACCATGGTCAGCCA
>DASWIG010000283.1:0-1858 GCA_036397835.1 Thermoanaerobaculia bacterium | reverse complement strand
GCCCGACTGGGCCGCCGGCGGCCTCGGCGACGCTCCCGGCGTGACCCCGCTGACCCACGGCGCGGCCGGCAAGTACGACGCCCGCGCCCCCGCGCGTCTGGTGGGCTACGTCTTCACTCAATTCGTGCTCACCATCGGCCTCGCCGTCTACCTGCTCTTCCGGTCCGGCGAGCTGTCGGCGGCGAGCAAAGTGGCGCTGGCCCTCGCCGTGGCCTGGGCGGTGACCAACCTCGGCGTGCTCTTCGACGGCCGGCCGTGGATGATCCCCTCGGAGCTCGCGCGTCTCGCCGCGATGTGGGCGGCGGGGGTCGTCGCTGCGGTCGGGCAGGAGCCGGCCGCGGTCGCGGCCGTGGCCGGCGGCGGAGCGCTGGCCGCCGGGTTCTTCGCCTCGTGGCTGCTGCGCTACCGCAACGGCCCAGCCGTCGCGTCAATGCCTGAGATCGTCGATGCCTGAGATCACCGTCAACGGCGCCCGCCTCTGGTACGAGGAGTCCGGCTCCGGGCCGCAGACGATCGTCTTCGCCCACGGCCTGCTGTGGAGCGGCCGGATGTTCGACGCCCAGGCCGCCGCTCTGCGCGACCGCTGGCGCGTGATCACCTTCGACTTCCGCGGCCAGGGCAAGAGCGAGGTCACCGCCGGCGGCTACGACATGGACACCCTGAGCGAGGACGCCGCCGCCCTCATCGAGGCCCTGGACGCCGCGCCCTGCCACTTCGCCGGCCTCTCGATGGGCGGCTTCATCGCCCTGCGGCTGGCGATCCGACGTGCCGAGCTGCTGCGCTCGCTGATCCTGCTCGAGACCTCGGCCGACCCGGAGCCGCGCGAGAACGTGCCCCGCTACCGCACGCTCAACTTCATCGCCCGCTGGTTCGGGCTGGGGCTGGTCGCCGGCCGGGTGATGCCGATCATGTTCGGCCGCAAGATCCTCGAAGATCCCGCGCGCGCCGCCGAGCTGCGCGAGCTGCGGCGGCGGATGGTGACGCAGCACAAGGTCGGCATCACGCGCGCGGTACGCGGCGTGGTCGAGCGCGAGGGCGTCTACGACGAGCTCGACCGGATCGACCTGCCGGCGCTCATCGTCGTCGGCGACCAGGACGTGGCCACGGTGCCGGCCAAGTCGCAGCGCATGCACGCCAGGATCCGCGGCTCGAAGCTGGTGGTGATCCCGGGCGCCGGCCACTCTTCGACGATGGAGGAGCCCGCTGCCGTCAACCGGGCGATCGCCGAGTTCCTCGCCAGTCTCGACTGACGGCTACAGCGTCTTGTGGGTGCCGTCGCAGAACGGCTGGTTGCCGGTGCGCTTGCAGCCGCACAGCCACACCTGCTTCTTCTCCGCGATCTCGACCTTGACGGGCGTGAAGTCCGTGCCCTTGTGCGAGCCGTCGCAGAAGGGCTGGTTGGCCGAGCGCCCGCAGCGGCACCACCAGTAGGTGCGCGGCTCGAGCTCGAGGCCGTAGGGGGCTTTCTGGGCAATCTGCGCTTCGGACATGATGGGCTCCTCTCGGTGGAGGTGAATCTACCACGTCCGGACGCGCTATGATGGACGGGGCGACCCATCGCCCTGAAAGGGGGTAACCACCAGCGCGACCTCGGCTGGTCCGAGCAGCTCATCCGCTCGTTCTTCGAGACGCGCTTCGTCAAGAACGACTACTTCCACCGTCTCTGCGAGACGCTCCTGCTGCTGGCCCGCAAGGGACACGCCGTCTTCCTGGGACGGGGCGCCGACCTCATCCTGCCGGCCGAGCACGGCTTCCGCGCGCGCCTGACGGCGTCGCTCGAACGGCGCGTCGCCGACCTCGCCGCGCGCCGCGGCATCACGCCGGCCGAGGCGCGCCAGGAGATCGAGCGCATCGAGCA
>DASWIG010000282.1:0-12533 GCA_036397835.1 Thermoanaerobaculia bacterium | reverse complement strand
GCTCAAGGGCTTCGAGCGCGTGACGCTGGCGCCCGGCGAGGAGCGGCGGGTTCGTTTCCGCCTCAGCACCGACGACCTCGCCTTCTACAACGGCGACGGCGAGCTGGTGACCGAGCCGGGCGCCTTCCGCGTGTGGATCGGATGGAACGCGGAGGCAGGGCTGGAGGACGGATTCGAGGTGCGCGGGCCGTGACTCGCGGACCTTGCCCTCTGCCTGTAGGCGCGACCGGCCTCGGCGCGGTCGGCGGAGTGATGGATGACGCGTTCGCCCACCAGGACCACGAATTGACCGGGGTACTGGTCCGCCAGACGGTACTGCCGCTGAGGGAGAGAGTCGGAGCTCGCCGACGAGTCCCGGACGGTCCCTGCGGCTCTCGCGGGCTCGGCGGTCAGGCTGGCGAGATAACCGGCCACCAAGTCCGCCAGCTGCTGACCGGTTCGCACGGAGTACGCCTTGGCCCTATGGGCCAATTCGTCGTCGAGCTGAAGGGTCAATTGGGTCACGCGGCATCACCTCCGAGTCAGCTTACCACTTCTTGTCAGGGCTCGTCAGGGCTCGCGACGCTCGATCCAGCCGACGACGAGCGCCGCCTGCAGCCGCTTGTCCTCCGCGTCGAACGCCTCGAACCAGTGCTCCCTGCCCAGCTCGACCGCGAGCGAGCGCAGCCCCGCCGGCGTGTACTCCGCGGGGTTGAGCACGAGGTCGACGCGCTCCCACTTTCCCGTCTCGCCTGCCGCCCCCCGCGACCAGCGTCCGTAGACGTATTCGAAGAGGCCCGTGCGGACGCTCGCGAGGAGGTTGGCGTCGCGCGGGGACGCGGCGCGGATCGTCGCGGACCACTTGGCGAAGTTCTGCTTCTGCATCGGGCTGACCTGGCCCGCTTCGAGGCCGCGGGTCTCCGAGACGGCGAGGAGCCAGTCCGCGACCGCGGCGGCGTGGTCCGCCACGTAGCCCTGCCACCAGGCGTCCGCGTCGTCGAATCCCGGCGGCGGCGCGGGACGGCCGGCCGCGGGCTCCGGAGCCGGCGGCGGTGCCGGGGACGACGGCGGCGGGACGGGTTCCTCTTCAACGGGGTCCTCGGCGGCCGGGGCCGGCGCCGGCGCGCGCCACCACAAGAGCCCGATCAGCGCCAGCGTGACGACGAAGTAGACGTCCGCGCGATGGCGGCGCAGCCAGCTCTCCGGCGCCGCCACGGGCGCCGGGCCGCTGTCGGAGAGCAGCGAGACCTGCTCGCGCAGGTAGTCCTCCAGGGTCGCCTGGAGGGCCTTGTACTCCTCGTCGTACTGCTGGGGGTCGCGGGGTTTCGGCATCAGCGCATCCGTTCCGGCAAGGCGCGTCCGCGTTCACCGCCTCGACGCCAACCTCGGCGACGTGCTCGCCGTCGCGGCTGCTGGCTCCGTCAGGCTCACGGAGAGAATCCTAGCACGTCAAAGACGTGAATCGCGGTGCCGGCGAAGCCGAGTGCCGTTTTGGCCGCTTGCGCTCTCTCCGGCGGCCGGATCGGGCGTCGCTTGACTCTCTGAACTTTTTTCACGGCCGAAACGAGTGCCGTTTTGGCCGCTAAACTTTTTTCGCGGCCGAAACGAGTGTCGTTTTGGCCGCTAAACTTTTTTAGCGCCTGGAACGAGTGCCGTTTTGGCCGCTAAACTTTTTTCACGGCCGAAACGAGTGCCGTTTTGGCCGCTAAACTTTTTTCGCAGCCGAAACGAGCGACGTTCCACCCGCTAAACTTTTTTCGCGGCCGAAACGAGTGCCGTTTTGGCCGCTGAACTTTTTCAGCGGCCCGATCGGGGGTCGTCTGGCCCTCTGAGCTTCTTCAGCGGCCAGATCGGGGGTGGCGGTGACGTTCGACGGCACCACGAGGTCGCGAAAGGCGCCGATCAGCGGCTCGTAGGCCGGCACTGGCACGGCGAGCGCGGCGTCGAGGGCGTCCAGGGTCACACGGGTAGTAGAGCCCGAGCAGGGCGATAGGCTGCAGTGCCTTCCGTCTCAAGCGGCGTGGTAGCACACGCAGACTGGAACCTTGGAAGGGCGTTGTGGTGTTCGATGCGGGGTTTCGGTTTCGGCATCAGCGCATCCGTTCTAGCAAGGCGTCCCAGGAACGGACGTCCCAGTCCCGCGGAGCGGCTCCCCCGGCGCGCAACCAGCCGGCGTAGGCCCTCCCCGGTCCTTCCGGGACGGGCGGCAGCCCCTCGCCGTCGCGGGCGCGGCGGGCCACGAACGACGTCTCCGGCGTCGCCCGCAGTCCCAGCGCCCAGCGGCAGGCGAGGCGCAGCCGCGGCGGCAGGCCGCCGGAGGCCAAGACGAGGGCGTCGGCGAGCGGCGCCGCGGACTGCCCGAAGACCGCCTCCGCGGCCCGCGACGCACCGGTCGAGAACGCGTAGAAACGTATCAGAAAGTCCGCGTCGAGCGCCCGCAGGGCATCCAGGTCCACCGGCTGGACGCGCGCTTCGCGAACGGCCCGGCAGCGCTCGAGGTAGGCCTCGAGGCGCTCCTCGTCGCCGGCCGCGGGCGGCCGGTCGAAGGCGCGGCTCGCGGCGAGCAGCGCGCCGATGAAGTCGTCCGCCGGGAGGTCCTCGTCGAGCGGCAGCAGCAGGGCGTGGACCAGCCTTCCTCCCCCGCGGCCGTGCTCGTCGCGGGCGAAGGCGTCGTCGAGCCGGGCGAGGCAGGCGTGGAGGGTCCCGCCGACGCGGAAGCCGTTCACCGCCAGCCGTTCCTCCGCTCCCGCCTCGTCCGGGCGCAGAAACTCGAGCCAGCCGCCGACGCGCCGGCGGTCGGCCGGCGGCCACTCCGGCGCCACGAAGAGGGTGCGGAACCCCTGGCCGCGGCGCCCGAAGGCGTTGGTGTAGAGCGCGTGGAAGAGCGGCGCCATCGTCCGTCACCTCGGCGCCGCCAGGCGTTTTCCCAGGAGCCAGAGGAGCGGCTCGGTCACGCCCGAGGGATGGGCGGGACGTCGCAGGTGGCCCTCGCCGTCGACGTCGCGGCCCTCGGGCAGGAAGCCGAGGCTCGAGACCGCGAAGAGCCGTACGTCGCGGAAGCGCTGGCGCGCCTCGATCAGCACGTCGCGGCGCTGGGCCGCGCGCAGCAGACGTTCGAGGAGCGCCTGGCGCTCGTCGTCGTCCTCGCCTCCGGGGCGCAGGCCCTCCCAGTCGTCGTGGATCCACAGGCTGTCGGCCTTGGAGACGGCCAGCGCCAGGTCCACCCGCCGCGCCCGCCGGCCGAGCCGCTCGGCGACGCGCGAGAACCACTGGCGCGCCGCGGCGCCGCGGTCGCCGGGGGGCGGCGAGGCGTCCCAGGCGTCGTCCACCGCGAAGCCGAGGTCGGCGGCCAGCGAGCTGCCGTCGAGCAGGTAGATGAGCGAGCCGAGATGGCCGAGGTAGCGGTCGAAGCGCGCCCGTCGCTCGTGGCCCGCCAGGCCCCAGGTCTCGCCGCCGAGGTCGTTGACGGCGACGAGCGCCGGCGGCGCGCCGCGGCGCGCGCCACCCACGGTGAGCGTCCAGGCGAAGTTGCCCGGCGCCGTCTCGCCGTCCCAGCGCGGCGCTTCGTCCGTCTCCGGCGCCGTGGCGAAAGGCTTGTCGCCGTGGTCGAAGAAGCCGGCCGAGAGCCCGTGGAAGCGGCTCTCGGTGTCGTCGAGCCCCACCGCGCCGAGGGGACGGCCGGCGAGCTCCAGCCCGTGGAGCTCGTGCATCATGGTGACGACCAGGAGCGTCTTGCCCGAGCTGCGCGGACCGGCGATCCCCAGCCCCAGGGGGCTGCCTCGCAGCGCCGCCCGCTCGCTCAACGGGTAGCCGCACTCGCAGAAGAGCTGGAAGGGGGCGCCGGGATGACGCGGGCACGGCCCCTCGCCGCCGCCCTCGTCGGCGAAGAGACGCGACCACCAGGGACGCCGCACGTCGCGCAGACGCCGCAGGGCGCCGCCGCTGCGCCGCATCCAGACGGGACGCTCGACATCGTCGTCGCAGGCCGCGCACAGGAAGTAGGCGTCCGCCCGCTCGAGCGAGCGCCAGCAGTGGAGGCAGAGGAATCTCCCGCTGGCCGGCCCGCCGTTCACGGCTGACCTTCCGCGGGCGGCGTCAGGGTCAGCCGGAAGCGCTCGCCGGCCATGATCGCGGCGCCGTCGCCGAGGGCGTCGACGCCCCTCTGCTCGGCGATCTGGCGGCGCACGTGGGGGAAATCGATCTGGTAGAGACGCAGCAGCTCGCCGAGCGTCGTGTCGCGCGGCACCACGAGCTCGAGCCGGTTGCGCTCGGCGAAGAAACGCGGCGCCGCGCGCTCGTCGAAGGAGGCGGGCTCGTCGATGCCCTCGGGGCCCGCCATCCCGAGCGGCTTGTAGCCCGCCACCGCCCAGGTGAGGTCACGGGCGAAGAGGGCGACGAGCGCCAGGGCGAGGAGGGCGAGGAAGGTGAGGATCCGGTACATCGCGTCGTCCCGATCTTACAGGGGCGTCCGCGCCCCCTACGGGGTACAATACGCGCAGGCCCGGCTCCGGTTCTGGATCCTTTGGACGTGCCCGGCATCACCGCCTGGGCGAGGTCTCCCTCGCTCACGCGATCTCCCCGCGGGCGGAGTAGCCGGCGCCGGCGCCATCAGGCTTGACGACGAGCTGTCCGGTGACGTATTTGTGCAAGATGCTCGCGATCAGGGACTGATAGGGCAAGCCTTCCTGCATGGCTCTGACCTGTAGCTGCTCGAGGTCCGGTGCCGGAACGCGGATGTTGACGCGCTTGTCTTTTCGGCTGACCGCCCGCGCGGCGGCGCGATAACCCGCGATTTCCTCGCGGGACAGGGCGATCGGCTTCAGCCGGCCTGCCTGGTAGGCTTCGAGGATCTCCTTTTCTTCGCTGTCGAGATCAGCCATCGCGGAACTCCTTGGTGGCCTTGCGGCTCGGGATGATCGTCTTCAGGAAGATCTCTTCCTCGTCCTCGACGAACGGTACGAGATAGACGTAGTCGCCGAGCTCGATGACGAAGATCTTCTGGTGGGGATAACGCTCCTGATTCGGATGCTGGCGGACGTCGAGGACCTTGTCACGTTCAATATGGAGCGCGACTTCTTCGAAGGAGACGCCACGGGTTCGTAGCAGGAGCTGGTTCTTCTCGGCGCTCCAGCGCAGTCGCTTCATGGTGAGACGATAGCAGCCCGTGTGCCTAATGTCAACAACGGGCTCCTGGCACCACCGCGCGGTAAGGCGGTAAGATGGAAGTCATCGAAGGAAGTCGATTGATCGGCCAGAGCATCGCAGGCTACGACGTGCTCGCCGAGCTCGGCGCCGGCGGCATGGGCGTCGTCTACAAGGCCCGGCACATCCGCCTCGAGCGCCTCGTCGCCTTGAAGCTCCTGCCCCCGGAGCAAGTGGCCGACGAGAGCCGCAGGCGCCGCTTCCTGCAAGAAGCACGGGCCGCTTCGGCTCTCAACCATCCCGGGATCGTGACGATCCACGACGTCGTCACCCACGACGGCGCCGACGTCATCGTCATGGAGCTGATCGAGGGTGAGCCGCTCGGTCAGCGGATCCCGCCCGGCGGCCTGCCCTGGCGCGAGGCGGCCGAGATCGCCCTCGCGCTCGCCGAGGCGATGGCCGCCGCCCACGCCGCCGGCATCGTCCACCGCGACCTCAAGCCCGCCAACGTCATGGTGACGACCGGCGGCCGGATCAAGGTGCTCGACTTCGGCATCGCCAAGTTGGTGCAGGACCGCTTCAAGCCGGGCCGCGACAGGCCGGGCCGCGGAACGTCACCCGAAAACACCAGGGCCGATCCCGCTCTCTCGGACCTTACCGGGCTCGGCGTGCATCCCGGAACCCCGGCCTACATGGCTCCGGAGCAGTTGCTCGGCGAGCCGGTCGACGAGCGGGCGGACATCTTTTCGCTCGGTATCCTGCTCTACGAGATGCTGACCGGCCAGCGTCCCTTCCGCGGCCACCCCTCGGTGGTGCTCCTCAAAGAAATCCTCCATCACGACGTCCGATCCGTACGCAAGCTGCGGCCGGACGTCCCGGTGGCGCTCGCGTCGCTGGTCAGCAAAGCGCTGGCGAAACAGCCGGCGAAGCGTCACCAGAGCATGGACGAGATCGGAGCGGAGTTGTGGTCGCTCCTGACTCCGGATCCCACCGCGGAGCCGGGTGAGATCGCCGAAGGCGTCGCTCTCAAGGCCCTGGTGGCCGTGGACCTGGTGGAGTGTACCGTGGTGTTGGAGGTGCCCGGCGACGGCCGCGGGGTCGAGGATCCCGGCCAGCCGCCGCGCGACCTGGTGGCGAAGTACCGGGGCCGGGTGGCGCCTACGGAGGACGACTGCCTGCTGATCTTCGAGCTGCCGTGGGACGCGGTGTGTTTCGCCCTCGCCTTTCACCGCACCCTGGCGCAGCAGGAGCGAAAGACGGGCACCCGGCTCGAGACCCGCGTCGGGATCCACCTCGGCGAGGTCACGGTCGGCCGCGTGGCGCGATCGGACGGCGATCCAGGGGACGGCGATCCGGACGCCTGGACCTTCGCGGTGGAGGACTTGGCGCAGGCCACCGCGGCCCTCCTGCTCTCGCTCGCCGGCCCGCGGCAGACGCTCTTGACCCACGCCGTGTTCGATCTGGCGCGGCGTGGCGCGGTGCGGCAGGACCGCGACCCTGAGAACCGTGGCTCCGGGACCATCGTTTGGCTGGCCCACGGCGACTATCTCTTCCCGGGTGAGGAGGCGGTCGAGGTCTTCGAGGTCGGCGCCGAGGGCTTCGCGCCCCTCCGCCCTCCCGCGGCCACGGGGGAGGTCATCCGGGCAGCCGCCCAGAGCAAGATCCTCGGCTGGCGTCCGGCGCCGGGCCTCACCATTCCGCGGCGCCCCGACTGGGCCTTGGAGCGCAAGCTCGGCGAAGGCGGCTTCGGCGAAGTCTGGCTCGCCAGCCATGCGAAGACCCGCGAGCGCCGGGTGTTCAAATTCTGCTACGAGGCCGAGCGGCTGCGCTCGCTGCAACGCGAGATCACCGTCTTCCGGCTGCTCAAAGAAGAGCTCGGAGAGCGCGACGACATCGCCCGCGTCCTCGACTGGAACCTCGACGAGGCGCCGTATTTCATCGAGTCCGCCTACACCGCGGGCGGCAACCTCGTGGACTGGGCCGCGGCCCGCGGCGGTATCGCCGCCGTCGACCTCGGTGAGCGCCTGGAGCTCATCGCGCAGGTCGCGACGGCGCTCGAAGCGGCCCATTCGGTCGGCGTCCTGCACAAGGACGTCAAACCGGCCAACGTCCTGATCACGCCCGGCCCCGAGGGCCGGCCGCGGGCGGTGCTGACCGACTTCGGCATCGGCATGATCACCGATCGCGGGCGGCTCCTGGCCCGCGGTATCACCGCGCTCGGCCTGACCGAGGCGACGGCCGCCGGCGACGGCTCGACGACCCCCGGCACCCTTCTCTACATGGCTCCCGAAGTGTTGACCGGGCGCACGCCCACGATCCAGTCCGACGTCTACGCCCTCGGAGTGATGCTTTACCAGGTGGTGGTCGGCGACCTCGAGCGTCCGCTGGCCGCCGGCTGGGAGCGGGACGTCGGCGACGAGCTGCTCCGCGAGGACATCGCCGGCTTCGCCGACGGCCGGCCGCGGCACCGGCCGCGCAGCGCCCTCGAGGTGGCCGATCGGCTGCGCACGCTCGACGAGCGGCGCCGCCGGCGCCGGGCCGAAGAAAAGGCCCGATTAGCACGGGCGCGCGGGCGCCGGCGTCGCCGCCTCGCCGCCTGGCTCGGCGGCGCCGCCACCGTCATGCTGCTGGTCATCTCGGTCTTCGCCTACCAGACCCTGCAGGCCAAGAACCGCGAGCTCGAGGCCCGCCAAAACGCCGAGCAGCGACGGCGGCAGGCGGAGAAGTTGATCGATTTCCTGCTCGGCGACCTGCGCCGGGACCTGCAGCCGATCGGCAAGCTCGACGTTCTCGACAAGGTCGGCGACCAGGCGATGGCCTATTTCGCCGCGGTGCCGGAAGGAGACCTCAGCAACGAGGAGACGCGCAACTACGCCAAGGCGCTGCACCAGATCGGCCAGGTGCGCTTCGCCCTCGGCCGTGTCCCCGAGGCGGCCGAGGCGTTCGGCGAATCGCTGGCCCTGGCCGAGAGCCTGGCGGCGCGCGACCCGACCCGCGCCGACTGGCAATTCGAGCTCGGCCAAAGCCGGTTCTGGCTCGGCTTCCTCCACTGGAAGATGGGCGACCTGGCAGCGGCGCTGGAGCAGTTCGAGGCCTACCGCCGGATTTCGGAGGACCTGGTCGCCCGTGATCCGGAGAACGCCGCCTGGCAGCTCGAGCTGGCCTATTCCCACAGCAACCTCGCCTCGGTGCTGGAAAAGCGCGGGAAGCTCGGCCCGGCCGCCGCCGCTCTCGCCGTGAGCGCCCAGGTGCTGGAGCGGCTAGCCGCCGGCAAGGATGACGGAGACCCGCTGAGCGTCGAGCTTGCCCACGTCTACGCCAAGCTTGGCAAGGTGCTCGAGAACCAGGGTGAGCTCACGGGTGCCCAGGCGCGTTACGAGGCCAACCTGGACCTGATGCGGCGGGCTGCGGCGGCGGCGCCCGACGACATCGAGACACTGCGCTTCCTCGGACTTGCCCACGACCACGTCGGCGACGTCCTGTGGCTGCGCGGCGACCTGGCCGGGGCGCTCGAGCACTATCGCGCCGACCTCGAGATCGCCGCCCGCGTCGCCGGGCGTGACCGCGAAAACCTGGAGTGGCGAGAAGAGCTGGCGCTCGTCCACAACAAGGTGGCGAGGGCGCACCTGCTCGCCGACGACTTCGAGCAGGCTCGGCGCCATCTCGAGGAGGAGCGCCAGATCGTCCAAGCGCTGATCGAAGAGTCGTCGGACCCCCACCGTTGGCGTTTCGCCCAGGCGATCCATCGGCTGTGGCGAAGCGAGCTCCTGGTGCGTGGTGGACCAGCCGGCGCGGCGATTCCAGACCTCGAGGCCTGCCGCGCGACCTTCGAGGTGCTAGCGCGGGATACTGAGGACAGCAGAAACGGCCCGTTGCTGGCCCGGACGCTATGGCTTCTCGGAGAAGCGCACGATCGGAGCGGCGACGCCGCCTCGGCACGCTGGGTCTGGCGGGAGGGTGCTGAGCTCTCCGAGGGCTTGCTCGCCGGAGACCGGGCATTCAGGCATCTCGACCTGCGGATCCGATTCTTGCTGTCGCTCGGGTACCCGGAAGAAGCTCGGCCTTTGATCGAAGAACTCGCCGTCATCGGATATCGCGAGCCGAGCTATCGCGAATTCCTCGAACGCCACGGGATCGCAGCGGCCGCGACTTGATCAGCTCACAACCAGAGGGTCGCGCTCGAGAACGATCTGGGGATCCCGGCAGGTATGTCGCTCGATGCCGTTGCTTACGGTGAGCAAAACGCCGATCTCTATACGTTGCTCGGGTATGCCGTCGAGCGAAATCTGTATGCTCCTGGGATCTGGAAACTCTGCATTCACCACGATGCCGGCCAATTCCATCTCCTGGTTGCTCGCCAAGCTGACCTCTATGAAATCCGTTTCTCCCGGAGAATTCTCGCCGATCGCGATGCGCTCGAAAGACCAGCCCTCCGTGCTGCCGGGATCCAGTTGGTACTGCACGATACTGGGATGGTCCGCACGGATCGTCACATCCGGGGAAAACTCCCAGGTACCCGGCGTCCCCTCGGTGTTGGCTGTGAACGTGACGTTGATTGTCGTGATCATGACGAACCTCCTTCTCGTTTCGCGTGGCGTGATTCGCGCCAGCGGATCCTCGATAGCGCAACGATCGTGCCAGTCCCGTCTTGGCGATCGAGCGAGAAGGATCTAGGCCGGCTGGGCGCGCGAAGTCAAGGGACTCTTCTTCTGACGCTTCTGACGCCCCGCCTCCGACACTCCTGACACTGCTGGCACCGCGGTTTTTATGGCCACCGGACCGGTCTCTCCCGGACCGCGACCCGTCCTCCGATTCCTGCGCGTGGCACGGGCCTTGCTCTGTAGCGACGAGAGCGACCCGAAGTGGCGTCGCTGACACATCTCAATCAAAAAGGAGTGACACACATGTCGACAAACTACTGGAAAATCGGACTCGACTCTTTCAACGCCGGGGACTCTCCGATTACGGGAATTCAGAAAATCTGGGACGCGATGCAACCACCTACAAGCCTCGCCACGTTGGCGACGGTCGTGGGCTCGCTCTGGGCCGACACCTACTGGGCCACCACGAAGATGGACGTCAATCGTCTCGCATCGGACATCGAGGCCGGCATCGGCATCAATCCGGCCGACGCCCAAAAAGCGGCTCAGTTCGCCTTCGACCGCTGGGCCGGCCTCTTGGTTCGAGGCAACCCCACGGATGGAGGTTCAATCCCCAAGAGCGATCCGGTAACGAGCAGCCCCGACGTCGTCGTCAACAGCGAGGTCGCGCTCACCGTGGAGCAATTGGTCGAGCAGTGGAGCGATTCCATCTATACGCCACAGTTGGGACTGAAGAACAACACCTACGGCCGGTGCCAGAGCTACGGAATCCAAGTCCCGATTACCAAGCCGGTGCTGCGAATGTATTTCAGTGATGCCGGCTTCTCGCCTCCGCCGATGAGCTGGATCCAAATGTTCACCTCCGATAGCTCGGCGGACACCTCGCCTTTCGAGACGCGGCAGGGCAGCAAAACGTTAGCTCCGGGGGACCGCGCCGCCAACTCGGAATCGTTCTACTTCACGCCGCCCGCAGCGGGGCACTATTGCCTCATCACCGTCGCCGGCACAGAGTTCTTCACGAATAATCCGTTGTCGAACCTTGGCGGCAATTGGAACACCCAGGAGTGGGTCTACCACAACGGCGCGGCCGGTTGGCGCAACGTTGACGTTTCGCCCACGAGCATGGCCGCTCTCAAGTTCTACAATCAGGACGGCCGCGCGGAACGCTTCGGCTTCGAGGCCCATTGCCACAAGGTTCCGGAAGGTACCGAAGTCTCCCTGGAGTGTCGCGACGAACGGTTGGCCTACCCGCTCCAAGGCTCTGGGAAGTGCGCCAAGGCCTACGAGGTCGTCACCGCTGAAGGCGAGATTCCACCGTACTTCACCGGCGATCTGAGCGTGCGGTTCAAGACGCCGAACGGCAAGCCACTGCCCCGAGGTGCATCGGTCGACGTCCGCAAGTTCTGGCATCTCTCTCCCGGTCATCCGCACTATCATCAAGCGGTCGACCAGCTCGCTGACACCCGCGCTCTCGCCCTTCACGCCCCGGTTCGGATTCCGATGGGAAACTTCACGTTCATCGGCCCGTCGAAGTAAGAGGTCGCAGCCCGAGCTCCGTCATCCTCATCTTGAGCCCTTGCTTGGACACCGCCAGCTCTTCAGCCATCGCGTCGACCCGGCCGCCGCAGCGATCAGCGGCGGCCGTGATCTCCTCGCGGCCGAGGTCCGACGCCCTGCGGATCCGCGGACAGGCGTCGATCAGCACGTAGAGCGACGCACGCGACACGCCGAGGGCCGCGGCGGTGGGCTGGAGCCGAAACTGGTGGGCGGCGAGCGCGGCGATCAGCTCGTCTTCGCCCACCTCGCTCGGGTCCCGGTACTTCCCCGACGCGGCCCGCGTCTTACCGGCAGGCGGCGGCGGAGCAGAGATCGTCGATCCCGCCTCCCCGGCCAGCATCCGCTCGATCCGCGGGCCGACCTCCATCGCCTCCGCGCCGCGGCTCGCTACCGCGAGCTGGCGCACGACGTTGCGCAACTGGCGCACGTTGCCCGGCCAGTCGTAGGCCGCCAGCCGCGCCACGAGCTCGGCGCTCACCCAGGGACGGCGGCCGTCGCCGGCCAGCCGGCCGGGCTCGCCGAGCTCCGCGAGCTCCTGGCGCAGGAAATGGAAAAACAGACGGCCGAGGTCGTCCCGGCGCTCGCGCAAGGGCGGCAGCACGATCTCGTAGCTCGCCAGCCGGTGCAAGAGCGGCGCCTTGAAGCGTCCGCCGGCGATCGCTTGCTCGAGGTCGGCGTCGGTGGCCGCGATCACCCGCACGTCGACCGCCTGCGGCGCTTCGGCCCCCACCGGCTGGATCTCCCGCGATTCGAGGGCCCGCAGCAGCAGCACCTGGACCTCCGGCGGCATCTCGCCGACCTCGTCGAGGAAGAGGGTGCCGCCGTCGGCGCGCTCGAAGTAGCCGGGACGCCGGCGATCCGCACCGCTGAAAGCTCCCTTGGCGGCGCCGAAGAGCTCCGCCGCCGCCAGCGATGACGGGACCGCCGCGACGTTGATCGCCAGGTAGGGCCGGTCGCGGCGCGGGCCCGCCTGGTGGATGGCGCCCGCCACCAGGTCCTTGCCGGTTCCCGACTCGCCGCGCAGCAGGACCGGGAACCGGAGGTCGGCCACCCGCTCGATCTCTCGTCGCAGCCGCAGGATCGCCGCGCTCTCGCCGACCATTCCGAAGGCCGGCGGCCGCACCACCGACGGCTGCAGGACGTGGAGCAGGAGCGCGACGCGCGCGCCGAGCACCAGCACGACGCCGTTTGCGAGCTCCTCGGCGGTGATCTCCCGCGTGCCGTCGACGTCCGCGCCGGCGATCGTCAGGCGCG
>DASWIG010000281.1:0-7626 GCA_036397835.1 Thermoanaerobaculia bacterium | reverse complement strand
GCTCAAGGGCTTCGAGCGCGTGACGCTGGCGCCCGGCGAGGAGCGGCGGGTTCGTTTCCGCCTCAGCACCGACGACCTCGCCTTCTACAACGGCGACGGCGAGCTGGTGACCGAGCCGGGCGCCTTCCGCGTGTGGATCGGCTGGAACGCGGAAGCGGGGCTGGAGGACGGATTCGAGGTTCGCGGGCCGTGACCGCGGGCTCACCTCAGTCCGAGCTGCTTTCGGATGAGGTCGCAGAGGCTGTCCCTGATCTCCGTATGCCGAGGAACAGGCGCGGTCTTGCCATTGCTCGGATTGGCGTAGACGTCATGCTTCTTCCCGTGCCGTTTGAGATAGCAGCCGGCTGCCGTCAGCTCCCTGATGAAAGCTTGGCGCTTCAAACGGCGATCTCGATCTCTTTGAGCTGAGCGTCGGGACGCGCCGGCTCGCGCTGGTCCTCCAGCATGAGCTCGAAGGCGTCGCGGATATTCTCTTCCAGCTCGGCCAGGGTCTCGCCCTGGCTGAAGACCCCAGGCACCTCTCGCAGGCGGCCGACGAACCAGCCTTCGTCTCGCCAGAACTCCAGAGTCAGGAATCGCTTCATGGTCGTCACCCTTTGGCCTGACGATACTAGCAGCTCTTCGCTAAGATACGCCGATCGTGCTGGTGACGCTCGCGGGCTTCGAGGTGCGCAGGCGATGACGGCCGCGGGTCCGGCCGCCCTCGCGGCCTTCGCCGTGGCGCTGCTCCTTGTGCTGGTGCTGGCGGTGCGGCTGCACGCGTTCCTGGCGCTCCTGGTCACCAGCGTGACGGTGGCGCTCGTCGGCGGCATTGCGCCCGCCGAGATCGCCGGCGAGATTCAGCGCGCCATGGGCGGCAGCCTCGGCTACATCGCCGTGGTGATCGGCGTCGGCGCCATGTTCGGCGCCCTCCTCCAACGTTCGGGCGGCGCCGCCGGCGTCGCCCGGGGGCTCTTGCGCGTCTCCGGCGAGGAGCGCGCCCCGTGGGCCCTCGGCGTCACCGGCCTGGTGGTGGCGATCCCCGTCTTCTTCGATGTCGCCTTCATCCTCCTGGTGCCGCTCGTCTACGGCCTCGCGCGCCGCACGGGACGTCCGCTGCTGGGCTACGCGCTGCCGCTGCTGGCCGGCCTGGCCGTGGCCCACGCCTTCATTCCCCCGACGCCCGGACCGGTGGCGGTGGCCGGTCTGATCGGCGCCGACCTGGGCTGGGTGATCGTCTTCGGCCTCGCCGCCGGCGTGCCGGCGCTGGTGGTCGCCGGGCTCGGCTACGGACGCTGGGTGGCCCCCCGCGTCGCCTCGGACGTCCCGGAGACGCTGGACGTCGAGCCGCCGCCGGAAGCGGCGAGCGGCGCGTCCGCGGCGGGCCTGATCGCCCTGCCGCTCGTGCTGATCCTGTGCGCCACGGTCTCCGGCGTCGCCCTGGACGAGGGTGGACGCGTCCGCGGTCTGCTGCGATTGGTCGGGCATCCCTTCGTGGCCCTGATCCTGGCGACGCTCGCCGCCTACTACGTCCTGGGCCTGCGGCGCGGCTTCTCGCGCCGCGAGCTCGAGAAGATCGCCACGCGCTCGCTCGAGCCGGTGGGCAACGTCCTGCTGGTCACCGGCGCCGGCGGCGTGCTCGGCAAGGTGCTGGTCGTGGCGGGCGTGGGTGAGGCGGTGGCGGCGGGGCTGACGGCCTGGCGGCTGCCGCTGGTGGCGCTGGCGTTCGCGCTGGCGGCGGCGGTGCGCGTCGCCCAGGGCTCGGCCACGGTGGCCATGGTGACGGCGGCGGGCCTGGTGGCGCCGGTCGTCGAGGCGGGCACCTACTCGGCGCCGATGCTCGGCGCCGTCACCGTCGCGATCGCCGCGGGCGCCACCGTCCTCTCCCACGTCAACGACTCCGGCTTCTGGCTGGTGAGCCGCTACCTGGGGCTGTCGGAGCGGGATACGCTGCGGACGTGGACGGTCGTGTCGACGCTGGTGGGCGTCACGGGCTTTGCCGTCGTCCTGGGGGTGTCGTTCTTCTTGTGACCTCACCAGGACTCGACCCGAAGGCTGGATCCCGATGCTGTGATCTGAGAGAATACGCGGCATGCCGATTCCCAATCCCAGAGCCATCTACGTGAGCTGCTCGCTTGCCGATCGCGAGACAGTGAGCGAGCTGATCAGCACCCTGAAGGAGCGGTTTGGCGGCTTGGTGTCGGTGTTCGACAAAGTCTCTTTGATCGATGACGGAGTAATCCAGCTCGGCGACAGAACCAGCTGGCTGCGGAACGATGTTCCCGAAGATTTGGTCGTTGTCGCTGTTGTCTCGGCGAGCGCTCTCCTAGATCGTAGCCTGCGAACGGAGTGGCAAACCTTTAGCGAGCGCGGAATAAGGCTTATCCCGGCATATCTGCTGGAGTCGTTCTCTCTACCAGTCCCTCCCTTCTTGGAGGATCACGAGGGCGTGGATCTGATCGTGCCAGGCGGACTACAGAGGCTCGTCGAAGGTCTAGGGCGGCTCGTAGCCAAAGAGCCTCTGGCAGGCGCCGAGAGGGAATTCCCCGTTGCTGAGCGGCTCTCCGCCACACCTCTCGCGGCCAGCCTCCTCGTGCGCCGGATCTCCCTCACCAACATCCGCTGCTTCGAGTCGTTCGACCTGAATCTCGCGGACGACGACGCCAAACCAGCGCTTCTAACGATGGTTCTCGGCGACAACGCCGCCGGCAAGTCGACGCTCCTGCGCAGCATCGCCCTCGGCCTGTCGAGCGAGAGCGATGCTTCGGCGCTGATCAAGCAGCTTCCGGGTCCCTTCGTCCGCCGTGGCGCGGAGGAGGGCACGATCCGCCTCGAGCTCAGCGATCCGGCCAACGGCCGCGAGCTTGCCATCATCACGCGCATCCTCAACGGCGGCACTCCGGACGAGAAGGTGCGCAAGGAGACCGAGCCCGAACCCTTTCCCTGGGACGACGTCTTCGTCTGTGCCTACGGCACCAACCGCTCGCGGCAGGCTGCGGCGAGCTACGAGGAGTACACGCTCCACCAAGCGGTGCTCTCGCTCTTCGACGACGACACCGTGCTGCAGAATCCCGAGGTCATCCTCCTGCGCCTGGAGCCGGCGCTGAGGACGGAGATCGAACACCGGATGCTGCGCATCCTGATGCTCGAGGGGTCCGACTATGAGGTGTCCGTCCCGCGCTCCGGCCTCGAGATCCGCGGCCCGTGGGGATCGCAGCCGCTGCGCTCGCTCTCCGACGGGTACCGCAGCACCGCACAATGGGTCCTCGACTTCCTCGGCTGGGCGATCTACGACGGACGGCTCGAAAACGGCGGCGACATCGGCGGCATCCTCCTTGTCGACGAGCTCGAGCAGCACCTCCATCCCCGGTGGCAGCGGCACATCGTCCAGCGTCTGCGGAAGCAGTTTCCCAAGACCCAGATCTTCGCCTCCACCCACACGCCGCTCGCGGCCGTCGGCACGGCCGACGTCGAGAGTGCCCGCCTGTTGCGTCTGCGCACCGAACCGGACGGCAAGATCACGACTTTGGAGCTCGATCCGCAATCGCTCGACGGCCTGCGGGCCGATCAGGTCCTGGCGTCCGACGCCTTCGGCCTCTACACCAGCCGCAATCCCGGCAGCGAGGACGACATGACCCGCTACGCCGAGCTGCTCGGCAAGGCCGAGCGGAAGCCGGAGGAAAACGCCGAGATGGAACGTCTGGGCGCGTCGCTCGAGGCGACCCTGCGGACGGGCGAGACCGAAGTCGAACGGGAGGTGGAGCAGGCCGTGGAGACGGCGCTGAAGGAACGCGTCGCCGCGGTGAAGCCCGAGCTGCTCGATCTCGAGGTCCGCCGTCAGCTCCACGAGCTCTTCGCCGGAGACGAGAAGGATTGAGGAAGATCGACCTCGATCCGCCCGGCACCAAGACCTGGCTGCGGTGGCTCGCCGATTGCGACAAGGCGACCGCCAAGGTCTGCGCGCGCGTCGCGCGGGGGAAAACGCCGGTCATCACTTCGCTCTATCGACGCAGGTCCATCAAGAAGAGCTATTTCTTCGGCAAGGGTCCGCCCTTCTACGGCAAGTGCGCCTACTGCGAGGCGCCGACCGCCGACTACCAGCGCGGCGACGTCGATCACTTCCGGCCCAAGGCCGGGGTGACGGACGAGGACGACGAGCCGATCGTCCTGTTCGACGCGGAGGGCAAAGTGCGACTCGACGCGCGCGGACAGCCCGTGCGTCATCCCGGCTATTACTGGCTGGCATTCGACTGGCGAAACCTGCTGCCTACCTGCACGCTGTGCAACCAGCCGGCGGTGATCGACGGCCGAAAGGTCGGCAAGCACAATCGATTTCCGGTGGAGGGACGGCACGCCCAGGAGCCGGACGAAGTGCCGACGGAGAAGCCGCTGCTGATTCACCCGGCGAGCGGCCGGGCGGAGGATGATCCTGAGCTTCACCTCATGGTCGACACCCGGACCGGGCTCATGGGTCATCGGACCGTGCGAGGCCGCAAGTGCATCGACGTTTTCGCCTTGAACCTCCGAACCCAACTGGTCGCGGACCGCAGGCGTGCCTGCAACGAGGTCCGCTGGCTCCTCGTCAAGCTGATCGAATCGGGCGATCAGGACGCGGCTCGGGACCTTGCCGACATCCAGGCCGGAAAGCGGACGTTCACCATGGCCCAGCGCGCGGTGCTCGAGGAGGCCCGGAGTATGCTCCTGTGATTGCCTGCTTGCCGCCTCGCTGCGCGAGACGTCGGCGCGCGCGACGAGGAGGAGCGCATGACCGCTCGGGCCAGAGCTTGACGCCAAGTCGAAAGGGAAAGCCATGAAACCATTCGCCGTTTGGAGCGCCGTGACGCTTCTCATCATCGCGTCGGCCGCCGTCGGCGTCCATGTTCCGAGGGCGCCCGAGGCCCTGCCCCTCGACAGCCCGCCGGACCGGTTCTCGGCCCATCGGGCCTGGGAGCACCTCGAGGACATCGCTCGTGAGCCTCATCCCGTGGGCAGCGCCGCGCACCAACGGGTGCGCGGCTACATCGTCGGCGAGCTCGAGGCCCTCGGGCTCGAGCCGGAGCTCCAGACGGCCACGTCGCTGATCCAGGGCCCGGGCCCGGTCACGGGAGCCCAGGTGACCAACGTCCTCGCCCGCCTCCCGGGCCATGAGGGCGGCAAAGGGCTTCTCCTGGCAAGCCATTACGACAGCACGCCCACCAGCTTCGGAGCCGCCGACGACGGCGCGGCGGTGGCGGCGATGCTGGAGACCGCGCGGGCCCTCCAGCACGGTCCGCCGCTCGCCCGCGACGTCCTCTTCCTCTTTTCCGACGCCGAGGAAACGGGACTGTTGGGCGCCAGGGCCTTCATGGAGCAGCACCCCTGGGCCGGCGAGGTCGCCGTGGCGCTGAATTTCGAAGCCCGAGGCACCCGCGGGCCGGCGCTGATGTTCGAGACGGGCGTGGGGAACGCCCGGCTGGTCCGCGAGCTGGGCCGGCTCGACCACCCGGCCGCGGCCTCCTTTCGGTTACGAGGTCTACAAGCGGATGCCTAACGACACCGATTTCTCGGTGTTCAAACGGGCGGGCCTGGCGGGGCTCAACTTCGCCTTCATCCACGGCGCCACCGCCTACCACACGGCTCAGGACTCCCTCGCGAGACTCGACCGCGACAGCGTGCAGCACCACGGCGAAACGGCTCTGGAGCTGAGCCGGCGCCTTGCCGGCGGCGACCTCGACGGCTACCGCCAGGGCGGCGACGCTGTTTTTTTCAACCTCCCCGGGACCTTCGTGACGTATCCGCAGGCCCTGGTCCTGCCGCTGGCGTTGCTCCTGGCCCTGGCCACGATCACCCTCCTGGCCGTCGGCCTGCGGCGTGGCCGGCTGTCGATCGGCCGCCTCCTGCTGGGGCTGGTCGTCAACCTGGCGGGGGCTTTGATCCTGGGCTTTGTCCTGATGTTCGCGGCAAGCCGTCTCGTGATGCGAGTCCCTTACGACTACGCGCTGTGGAACGGCTGGACCAGCACTTCCCTTTATCTCCTGGCTCTGACCCTGATCGCCGCCGGAGTCACGCTGTGGATCCACCGCCTGACGAGCCGCAAGCTCGACGTCGAGAACCTGATCGGCGCCGGGCTCCTGGTCTGGCTGGTCCTGACCGTCCTGCTCTCCGTCGTGGCTCCCGGCGCCAGCTATCTCTTCGCCCTGCCCCTTCTCCTGGCCCTCCCGGTGGCGGCGCTCTGGCTGCGCGAAGCTCCGGCCGAGCGCGTGACGCTCGTGCAGCTCGGGTCTCTCGCCTTGCTGACCGCGGTGGCCGTTTTGCTGTGGGCCCCTACCCTGGCGTTGATCGGCGTCGCCCTGGCGGCGCCGGCCGCGCTCCTGGTCGGCGTCTTCGCGTTCCTGATCCTCGTGGGTCTGCTGGCGCCGTACCTGGCGCTTTCGAGGTCGCTCCCCCGGTGGTGGGTGGTGCCGGCGACGGCGGTGGCCCTGGGCTTGGTCCTGATCGTCGCCGTGCGGCTCGCCTCCCGGTACGACGTCGACAACAGGCGCCCCAACAGCCTCCTCTACTTTCTCGACGCCGAGGAGGAGACGGCCTCCTGGATCAGCTTCAATCGGGCTCCCGACGCCTGGACCCGGCGGTTCCTCACCGACGATCCGGAGCGCACGCCGCGGCCGGAGATCCTGGGATTCCCGATCCCGGTCCTGCGCGGCTCCGCGGCGGTCGCTTCCCTGGGCAAGCCCGAGGTGACGCTCCTCGCCGAGAGGGAGGAAGCGGGCGTTCGAACCCTCGACGTGCGCATCGCGTCGCATTCGAGGCCCGCGGCTTTCACGTCATCCTGCGGCCCCGGGAGGGAATCCGCGCGTTGGCGGTCGACGGGCAGCGGATCGAGCCCGGCTCACGCCCGGGCCCGACTCTGATCTTCAGCGCGCCGCCGGCGTCCGGCCTCGAGCTGAGCGTCGAGATGACGGGAGAATCGCCGCTCGAGGTCGAGGTCGCCAGCCAGCGCTACGGGCTGCCGGAGCTCCCCGGCTCTCCCTACGAGCCGCGTCCTCCGGACATGATGGCCATTCGCGCTTGGACGACGGATTCGACGTTCAGGCCTACGAGGAGCACCTGGCCGAGCTGGTGGACGCCGGCGAGGTGCCGATCGCCGCCGTCGACGACGCGGTGCGCCGCGTCCTGCGCCAAGCTGCGGCTCGGCCTCTTCGAACGCCCCCAGCGCGACGCCGGACGCGACGGCGTCGTCCTTCCCGCGCCCTTCCTCGAAGCGGCGCGCGAAGCCGCCCGGCAGAGCGTGGTGCTGCTCGAGAACGACGGCGGCCTGCTGCCACTCGCCGCCGACGTCGGCCGGGTGGCGGTGATCGGTCCGCTCGCCGACGCGCCGCACGAGCAGCTCGGCACCTGGACGTTCGACGGCCACAAGGAGGACGCCGTGACCCCCCGCGCCGCCCTCGAGGGATGGCTCGGCGACCGGATGACCTTCGCCCCCGGCCTCGCGACCTCGCGCACGCGGACGCGGGAGGGCTTCGCCGGGGCCCGCGCCGCCGCCGCGGACGCCGACGTGGTGCTCTTCTTCGGCGGCGAGGAGGCGATCCTCTCGGGCGAGGCCCACAGCCGCGCCGACCTGCGCCTGCCCGGCGCCCAGGAGGCCCTGATCGCCGAGCTGGCGGCCAT
>DASWIG010000280.1:0-88362 GCA_036397835.1 Thermoanaerobaculia bacterium | reverse complement strand
AGGTCGAGCTCCACGGTCGCCAGGTCCTCCACCAAGGGGACGGCCAGCCCGTCCTTCCTCAGGTCGACCGTCTTCAGGTACCCGTTGCACGTCCGGCAGGCGTCCACGCGGACGTGGGGGAGCGCCTCGCTCAGGTGGTGGACGAGCTTCTCGGGGTCGTCTTCCGCGCAGCGGGGACACCGGGCGCGGCGGTACCGCCACGAGGACGAGCACAGCGAGCACACCAGCAGCCGCGCGCCTTTGAGGTCCGGCTCGTCGCGCAGGACGCCCACCTGCGGCGGCCAGCCGCACCGCGGACAGAGCCGCGCAAGCCCGTCGCCGGCGTCGTCCATGTCTTCCACCACGGCTTCGGCGATCGGCTGCAGGAACGCCCGCGGGTAGAACTCCGCCGCGACGCCCTCGAGCTCATGGCGGTCGAGGAAATCCGCCAGGAGATTCGCCGCGGCGGCGGCGTCCGCCGTCTCCAGGGACCGTGCGCGCGCGGCCAGGACCTCCGTCGCCGCGGGCTCGACCTCGCGTACGAAGCGCCGGAAGCGCGGCACCAAGGAAGCAAACGGAAGCGCGTCGAGCTGTTTCCAGCCGGCCGCTCGCGCCTCGTGGTAGAGCGGCTCCTGGAGGTCGAGGAGCTCGAGGTAGAGCTCGAGCATGGCCTCGGCGGGAGGCTCGCGCGCCAGCCACTTCCGCGTACGCAGACGCCGCTGCGCCCAGGCAGGCGAGACGCCGGCAGCACTAACCCCGGCGCCGCTCAAGGCTTGGTCTCGCGCTCGTGCCACAGCGGATGGTGCAGACGCGCCCAGGCCCGGCTCACCCGGCCGTAGAGCATGCCGCGCGCCGTGCCCGGATAGGCCACCGTGCCGAGATAGACGTGGACGATCAACAGCAAGCCGCCGGGGACCGTCACCAGGTAGTGGACGAAGCGCATGGCGTTGAGGAAGCCCGCGCCGTAGCCCGCGGGACGCCACAGCGGTATTCCGGTCGCGAGGTGCGCCAGCCCGAGGAAGATCATCAGCCAGTAGAAGAGCTTCTGCCCGGCGTTGTACTTGCCGGCCGGCGGCACCTTGTCGCGCTCGTGCAGGGCGTAGTGCCGCACCTTGGAGAGCCAGTGGACGTCGGCCTTGCCGAGCAGCATGTCCTTGAGCCAGAGGAAGAACATCGCCACCAGGCCGACGCTCAGGGCGACGCCCATCCACGGGTGCATCCAGCGCGCCGCCGGCCCGCCGCCGACGAGGGCCGTCAGCCAGAAAAGCGACGGATAGGAGAACGCCAATCCCGTCAGCAACAGAAACGTGAACGAAAGGCCAACCACCCAGTGCACCACGCGCTCGGCGAACGTGAAGCGTTTCAGGTCGTCGCGCTTCATGGCTCGTCCTCCTCGTCGGGGACCTCGGGGCCGACGCCCAGGTAGTGCAACGCCGCCGCCACGGCGCCGAGACCGAAGAGGTACGCGCCGAGCTTCTTGAGGACGGAAAGGCCCTGGAGCGGTCCCGGGCTCGCGACCGGATCGGCGGGCAGCCGGTAGTCCTCGAGTCGGTCGCCGTGGGGCACGACGTACATCATGTGGGTGCCGCCGACGCCCGCCGGGTCGTAGAGAGTGGCGTGCTCGAAGCCGCGACCCTTGAGACGCTCGACCTTCTCCTCGCCGAAGGCCACCATGTCTTCCTTCGAGCCCCAGGAGATGGCCTGGGTGGGGCAGGTCTTGACGCACGCCGGCTCGAGCCCCGCCTCGACGCGGTCGATGCACATGTTGCACTTGTAGACCTTGCGGGTGCCGGCGTCGAAGCGCGGGACGTCGAACGGGCAGCCGGCGACGCAGTACTGGCAGCCGATGCAGTTTTCCTGGTTGAAGTCGACGATGCCGTTTTCGTATTGCACGATGGCGCCGGGCGAGGGGCAGGCGTAGAGGCAGCCCGGCTCCTCGCAGTGCAGGCAGGCATCTTTCTTGATCAGCCATTGCAGACGGCCGTCGACGTCGATCTCGTCGAAGCGCATGAGCAGCCAGGTGTCGGGCGTCAGGTCCTCGTGGCTCTGATAGCTGCCGAAGTTGCAGGTCGGCTCGGCCTTGAGGTCGTTCCACTCCTTGCACGCCACCTCGCAGCCCTTGCAGCCGATACAGCGCGAGATGTCGACGAGCTTGGCATACTCGGGGGAGGTGCGGAAACTGGAGACGGGATCGGGCGTCGCGGAGATGCGTTTGATGGCTAGCTGACTCATTCGTGCACCTCACGCTCTCGCAATGTTCACCTGGAACGCCTTGTATTCCGGGCAGCGGGTGTTGGCGTCGCCGATGAAAGGCGTCAGTTGGTTCGCCATCGCCCCCTGGGTGATGCCGACGAAGCCCCAGTGGACGGGGATGCCCACCGTCCACACGGTCTTGCCGTTAACGGTGAGGGGACGGATGCGCCTGGTGACGATCGCGGTGCCGGTGACCTCGCCGCGCTTCGACCACACGCGCACGCGTCCGCCGTTGGCGATGTCCTTTTCTTTGGCGAGCCCGTCCGGCACCTCGACGAAGAAATCGGGCATGGCCTCGACGAGGTACGGCACGTTGCTGGTCACGAAGTGCTCGCGCTCGACGACGCGATAGATCGTACACACGTGCGGGAAGTCGTCGCCGGCGCCGGCCAGCGTCTCGCGGACGCCGTCGTACCAGCGCACCGCCGGGTTGACGGGGGTCTTCTCGTGGAGCACGTTGACGGTGCAGCTCTCCGCGGGCTCGTAGTGCTCGGGGAAGGGACCGTCGACGAGCTTCGACGAGAAGAGCCGCGCCACGCCTTCCTCGGTCATGATGAAAGCGCCGTAGCGGTCCGGCGGCGCGGTCTTGCCGTAGTCGGGCACGTCGCCCGTCCACTCGCGGCCGTTCCAGGCGATGCCGGGGCGCCTGGGGTCCCAGGGTTTGCCGGCGGCGTCGGCGGACGCGCGGTTGTAGAGCACGCGGCGGTTCAGCGGCCACGCCCACGACCAGCCGGGGTGCAGGCCGAGACCGCCGGGGTCCGCCGTGTCGCGGCGCGCCATCTGGTTGCCGGCTTCGGTGAAGCTGCCGCAGTAGAGCCAGTTGCCCGAGGTCGTGGTGCCGTCGTCCCTGAGCTCGGCGAACGACGACAGGAGCTTGCCCGTAGTCAGGTCGTAGCCGTTGATTTCTTTCGCCAGCTCCTCCAGCGTCGGCTCGCGGGGGTCGGCGTAATCCCACGCCAGGGCGCGGATCGGCTCGGAGAAGACGCCTCCTTCGTTCTCATGGAGCTCCTTGACGCGCCAGAAGAGCTCGGAGACGATCCAGGTGTCCGCGCGCACGCCGTGGGGCGGATCGATCACTTCTTCCTTCCACTGCGCCCAGCGTCCGGAGTTGGTGAACGAGCCGGCGCGCTCGATCCAGTGGGTGGCCGGCAGGTAGAGCACTTCGGTGTCGATCTCCTCGGGCTTCATGCCGGGGGCCTTCCAGAACTCGGCGCTGTCGAGCATGAAGGGATCGATCACCACCTTCCACTTCATCTTCGCCATGGCGCCGAGCAGGCGCGGCACGTCGGGTCCGGCGAGCAGCGAGTTGAAGCCGAGCTCGACCATCCCTTCGATGCGGCCGTGGCGCGCCTCGTCGAAGATGGTGAGCCAGGTGGCGTCGCCCGCGGGCTTGGCGAGGTAGCCGTAACCGTAGTCGTTCTCGGGCGTCGCGTGCGCGCCGAACCAGGCCTTGAGCTGTGAGACCATGAACTTCGGGTAGTTCCCCCAGTAGTTCATGGCGTCGGCGGCGAGGGGCGCCGGCGTCGACTCTTCAAGGTGTTTGGCGAGCGTCGGCTGCTCGGGTTTGGGGACGCTCAGGTAGCCGGGGAGGTTGCTGGCGACGATCGCATGATCGGTGGCGCCCTGCACGTTGGCGTGGCCGCGCAGGGCGTTGATGCCGCCGCCGGGACGCCCGATGTTGCCGAGGAGCAATTGCAGGATGGCGGCGGTGCGGATGATCTGGGTGCCCACGGTGTGCATGGTCCAGCCCACGGCGTACATGATCGTGCCGACGCGCTCGGGCGTCCCCGTGGAGCAGACGATCGCCGCCAGCTCGCGGAACTCGTCCGCCGTGCAGCCGGCGATCTGGGCGACCCGCTCGGGGGTGTACCGCGCGTAGTGGGCCTTGAGGAGCTGGAAGACGCAGCGCGGGTGCTCGAGCGTCGGGTCGCGGACGACGTAGCCGTCGCCATCGCGCTCGTAGTCCCAGGCGGACTTGTCGTAGCGGGCCTGGGCCTCGTCGAAGCCCGAGAAGAGACCGTCCTGGAAGTCGTAGCCCGGGCCGACGACGAACGAGGCGTTGGTGTGGAGGCGCACGTAGTCGGCGTGGTGGAGGCCGTTCTCGAGGGTGTGGCGCACGAGGCCGCCGAGCACGGCGACGTCGGAGCCGGGGCGGATCTGGAAGTGGCGGTCGGCGACGGCGGAGGTGCGGGTGAAGCGCGGGTCCACGGTGACCAGGGTGGCGCCGCGCCGGTCGCGGGCCTCGAGGGCCCACTTGAAGCCGCAGGGGTGGTTCTCCGCGGGGTTGGCCCCCATGATGAGGATGACGTCGGCGTTCTTGACGTCCTTCCAGTGGTTGGTCATCGCGCCGCGGCCGAAGGTGGCGGCCAAACTGGCCACCGTGGGGCTGTGTCAGACCCGGGCCTGGTGCTCGAGATACACCAGGCCGAGCGCCCGCATCGCCTTGACGATGAGGTAGGCGTCCTCGTTGGCCACGGTGGCGCTGCCCACCCAGGCGATGCCCTCGCAGCGGTTGACGGTGCGCCCCTCCTCGTCGCGGAGGGCGAAGGTGCGATCGCGCGACTCCTTGAATCGGCGGGCGAACCAGTCCATGGCGAAGTCCCAGTCGACCTCGCGCCACTCGCGGGCGCCGGCGTCGCGGAACATCGGCGCCTTGCGCAGGCGCGGCCCGATGGCGAGCTGCATCTGCGACGCCCCCTTGGGACAGAGGGTGCCGCCGTTGATCGGGCTGTCCGGGTCGCCTTCGACGTGGACCAGGGTCTTGACGGTGTTGAGCCCGCCCGAGCCGTGGACGTAGGCGAGGGTGCCGCAGCCCACGGAGCAGTAGGGGCACACGGTACGGTACTCGCGGGCGTACTGGATCTTGAGCTGGCGGGAGGCGGCGTAGGCCGGCGCGAGGTCGAAGCCGAGGGCGCTCATGCCGAGGCCGGCGGCGCCGACTTTCAGGAAGCCGCGACGCGAGATGTCCATGCCTTCCTCCTCTGGGGTCGGCGGTGCTTGGCAGCAGGCTACCGAACCTGAGGCGGGCGGGTCAAGGAGTCGATCCTCTCGTGCTGAGCTCGGACGTGCACGTCGTACACATCGGCCGCCGATCGGGTATGCTCTGGTCCTGGCCACGATCCGGCCGCTGCCGGATGCCGCCGACGAGGAGCCCTGCTGGGATCACCAGGCCGTCATGCCGAGTGCCGAAGGACCACCGGAGGTGTCATGGATCTCGCCGTCATACAGAAGGAAGTCGAAACCTTGGCTCCTGAGGAGCAGGATCGGCTCGCCGCTTATCTGACCGTCCTGCGAATGAGGAGAATGCCCGAGCATGCTGAGGAGCTGAGCCGGCGTCTGGATGACAGGAATCCGGATCATTGGCTGACGCTGGATGAGCTCAAGGAGAAGCTGAGCAAGGAAGACGATCGTTCATGAGGATCGAATACGCGCTGTACGTGCGGCACGGCGTCAGCGTCGCGAATCGGCTGCCGGAGCCTGCCCTACCGGCGGACGCGTCGGACTTTGTCGGACACGTCCGACTTTCTTGAGCGCTACTCGTTGACTTCGTCGCAGTAGGCCACGACGTCGTCCAGGGTGTCCACGAGGTCGTCGATGCGGTCGACGAGGTAGGCGGCGAGGTCGTCGCCGTCGATGTCGTGGATCTCGTCGACCATGTCGAGGAGGTCGTTGCCGAGGGCTTCCTCGTCGGCGTTGCCGAACTCGACGAGCGCGTTGCCGAGCTTCTCGGTCGGGTCGAGCAGGATGTTGACGTCGCGTTCGAGGCGCGGCAGGTCGAGGTCGCCGACGTCCTCGCCGGCGGTCTCTTCGAGGGCGTCGGCCACGGCGGCCCAGCCGTCGGCGACGGCGTCGATGTCGTCGCAGAGCTCGGCGCCGGCCGTCGCCGGCAACAGGATCACGAGGACGAGGACGAGAGGGAGGGCGGAGAAGGCCTTCAACCGCATGACAAGTCTCCTTCTGTGAGGGGCGGATTCTTATCACCCCTCGCCGGCCCGGAGCAACTGGTTACGCCGCCGTGACCTCGTAGGGAAAGTCAGGCAACGCGAAACGCGCCTCTTTCGACGCGCGTAGGCCCGCCGCCGTCGGGAAGACGCCTCCGGGCCTGCCCTCGCCGAAGCCCAGGTTGCGGCCGCGCTTCATCACCAGGAGCAGACCGTGCGCGTCGCCGACGGGGGTGAACTGCTCGCTGCCCTCCACGTACGTCGCAAGGCCGAACGTCTCCCGCAATCGCGCGGCGACGGC
This sequence comes from Thermoanaerobaculia bacterium, assembly GCA_036397835.1. GTDB lineage: Bacteria > Acidobacteriota > Thermoanaerobaculia > Multivoradales > J023 > DASWIG01. The sequence continues at coordinate 81,888 of DASWIG010000280.1, read as the reverse complement.
GGGCACGTCGTCGACGACGAGGCCGATCTCGCTCGCGTAGAGGACGTCGCCGCTGGTGAAGGGGCCGGACGCGGCGTTGCCGAGCTCGTGACGGGCGATGTGCTCGAGGAGGTTGCCGGCCGGATCCCAGAAGAAGACCGAGTGGGCGTTCCAGTGGCGGAAGTCGACGACCTCGTCCGGCAGATCGGGGTCGCGCAGGCTCTCCCAGGGAGGGATGAGCGGCGTGCGCTCGAGCTGCCAGTCCCTGGCCGCCAGGATCTTGTTCTCGGGGATGTTGAAGGCGAAGTGGTAGAAGGGCGCGCCCTGCTCGGGCGCGGACGCGAAGAAGGTGATGGCGGTCGCGCCGGCAGCGATCGTGAGCTCGTCGCGACTCTCCGCGAGGACCGTCAGCTCCATCGTCTCCTGATAAAAGCGCTTCATCTCGCCCAACGCCGTCGAGGTGGCGAGACGCAGGCTGCGGATGCGGTGAGCGTCGCTTCCGCCGCTTCCGGGCAAGGCGGCCAGGAGCGTCGACGCCGAAGCGCCGGCGATGAAGGTCCGACGATTCAACTCCCCACCCTCCGGAGGTCCTCGAGGGCGTCGGCGAGGTCGTCGCGGCCATAGGGGTTCTTGGCGTCCACCGTCATCGTTTGATGATATCAGTGTGCGCCTGGGGTATGGGGTAGTCTCCGGGGGACGCCGTCAGTCGCGGCGTCGACGGGGTGACGAGCGATCCGCGAGGATCGGTGAAGGGAGGTCCAGTGAGAGAAGAGTCCAGAGGCAGCCGGCGTTCGCCCGCGTGGACGATGTCCCGCGTCGCCGTCCTGGCGCTGCTCCTCGCCGGGAGCTGCCGGCAAAGGGACAGGCCCGCCGACGCGCTCAGCGAGCCCCCGGATCAGGATCCCAAGGGCCTCGACCAGGCGGTCGCCGATCTCCTGGCCCAGGGCGAGAGCTCGTTGGCGGGCCTGGTGGCGCTGGAGGTCCGGGAGTCGCCGAAACCGCTCGCCGACCTGCTGCGCGCGGCCCTGGCGGCGCCCCTCGAGGTGCGTCTGACAGGACATGGAGGGGCGGTGACGAGCGCGTCGTTCAGCCCCGACGGCAACCGGGTCGTGACCGCCTCCGACGACAGGACCGCGCGGGTCTGGGATGCCGAGTCGGGCGCGGCAGGCGCCGTCCTCGAAGGGCATCAGGGCCGCGTCGTCGCCGCCTCGTTCAGTCCCGACGGCACCCGGATCGTGACGGCGTCCGACGACAGGACCGCGCGCGTCTGGGACGCCCGGTCGGGGGCGACGACCGTCGTCCTCGAAGGGCACGGGGACCGGGTCACGGCGGCGTCCTTCAGTCCCGACGGCACCCGGGTGGTGACGGCCTCCGCCGACATGACGGCGCGCATCTGGGACGGCGAGACGGGCGCCGCGCTCGTTACCCTCGAAGGACACCGGGATCAGGTCGTCGCCGCCTCGTTCAGCCCCGACGGCAGGGGAGGCGTCACCGCCTCCGACGATGGGACGGCTCGCGTCTGGAGCGCGAGGGCCGAGCCGGACGCCGAGGCTCTGATGACCCTGGAAGGGCATACGGCACGGCTCTCGAGCGCCGCGTTCAGCCCGGACAGCGCCTGGGTCGTGACGACCTCCGAGGACGCGACCGCGCGCGTCTGGAGCGTCTGGACCTCTGAGACGAGAGCCGTCCTCGTGGGCCACGGGGCGGCGGTCCGTGATGCCTCGTTCGTGAGGGACGGCTCGCGGGTCGTGACGGTCTCCGACGACCGGACGATGCGGGTCTGGGACGCCCGGAACGGCACTTTGATCAGGATCTTCCAGGGCCATACGGCGCCGGTGTCGGCGGTCTTGTTCGGCGCCTCCTCGTCGGTCGCGCTGACGGCTTCCGAGGACGGGACGGCGCGGGTCTGGGACTTCTGGGCGGAGAGCACGGCTTTCGTCCTCGGCGGCCACGCCGCGCCGGTGGCAGCCGTCGGGCTGAGCCCGGACGGCGCCCGCGCCGTGACCGCCGCGGACGGGACCGCGCGCGTCTGGGACATCCGGGAGAGCGAGCCGATCGCCACGCTCGAAAAGCGGGGGGACTGGGAGCCCGGCATGTGGTTCAGCCCGGACGGCACGCGAATCGCGACCGTGGGGCTCGTCGCCGATCGCCAACTGAGGGTCGGCATCTGGGACGTCGAGACCGGCGTGAGGATCGCGGGCGTCGACGGGGCTCTGAGCTGGTCCAACGGGTCCCCGTTCAGCCCGGACGGTACGCGCATCGTCACCCTGTGCGCGGAAAACACGGCACGAGTCTGGGACGCGGAGACGGGCGCGGCCATCAGCACGCTCTCCCGCCATGGGAGCCACGTGCGAGCGGCTTCCTTCAGCCCCGACGGCTCCCGGATCGTCACCGCGTCGAACGACCTGACGGCGCGGACCTTCAGCGCCGAGACCGGGGACGTGATCAGCCGGTTCACCGAGCACACGGGCAGGATCCGGACCGCGCTCTTCAGCCCTGACGGGGCTCGGGTGGTGACGGCGTCGGACGACAAGACGGCGCGGATCTGGGATGCCGCCACCGGCGCGGCCCTGGTCACGCTCGAAGGACACAAGGCCGAGCTCCACGCCGCGTCGTTCGATTCGACCGGCTCTCGCGTCCTGACGTCCGCCATCGATTCCGAGGCCCGGATCTGGAACGCCGAAACGGGCGCGGCGATCGCCATCCTCCGGCGGGCGGGCGTCGCGACGATCAGCCCGGACGGCTCCCGGATCGCGGGGGCGGGCCGGAGGATCTGGGATGCCGAGTCGGGGGAGGTCGCCGTCGAGCTCGAGGGAAACGTCAGCACACCCGTATTCAGCGCGGACGGCTCCTTGTTGTTGGCTCCCGCTTCGAACGCGGCCGCTCAGATCTGGGACGCCAGGACCGGCGAACGGATCGCCACCCTCGGCCGAACGAGCTCGATGCGGGCCGTTTTCAGTCCGGACGGCTCGCGGATCGCGACGGTTCCCAACCGGGGAGCGGTGCGGATATGGGCGCACGCCCGCGACGATGTCGGCTATCTTCGCGCCCGGATCCGAGCCCGGACCCGCGGCTGTCTGTCCCCCGCTCTGCGCCGGGCCCTGCTCGGCGAGGCGCCGGCGGACGCCGAGCGCCGCCACCAGGCCTGCGTCGCCTGTCTTCCGGGGTTCTTCGACCGACTGGGCAACGCGGCGAGGTCAGATTCGGCTCGCTACGAGGAGGCGTGGCGGGAGTACGTCCGGTGCGAACGCCGGTGACCCGCGACTCAGCCCTGCGCCCTCCGGCGGACGATCGCCAGGTGGTGACGGTCGTGGTAGAGGGTGAAGAAGAGCATCTCGCGCACCGTGAGCTTGCCGAGCAGCGGGTGGGGCATCCGGTAGCGGTCGAGGCTGGGCTCGGGCCAGCGCCGCAGCTTGGCGACGAGGTCCGCGCCCACCCGCTGCCAGCCCGCCAGCATCCGCGAGCGGGCCGCTTCCGGGTCGTCAGGCTCGAGAGCGTCGGGCACGAACCTGCCCGGAGCCCTGCCGCCTCGCGCCAGCCGCTGCTGGTAGATCTCCCGGATCTCCTCGAAGCGTCGTGACGGCCGCCGGGCGATGCCGAAGCGGAGCGCCAAGGCCAGGCGCGGCACGCCCATGCCGCCGGCGACCGCCTTCACCGACTTGACGAGGTGCACCAAGTTCTCCGCCGGCGACCAGACGTCCGGCTCGGGACGGCGGAAGAGGGCATCGCCGGGGAGCTCGCCGAAGTAGCCGCCGACCTCGCGGTGTACGTCCTCGAGGTCTATAGCAAGCCCCCTTTCGGGGGATCGGACAAGGCGCTCGAGTGCCTGGCGCGCTACACCCATCGCGTCGCCATCTCCAACCCACGGCTGCTCAAGCTTGAGGACGATCGCGTCTACTTCCGCTGGAAGGACTACGCCAGAGGTTGACCGTGATCCATCCGATAGAGCAATCCCGTTCTGGGCGTCCGGATCCGCGACCCCGGAGGGGTCTGAGAGTAAAGCCCGGGGCTGGCACCGCGGAGCCTAAGCGACGCGGCGCGAGCCCCGGGATAGCGCCCGCCAAATCCCCCCGCCCTGAAAGGGCGGAATCCGGAAGCCCGAAATCAGCAGAAAAGGATGAATCATGGCAAGCACTCTGACCAACCTCCTCTACCATCTCGTTTTTAGCACCAAGGACGGATCCCGCTCATTGGCGACGAGGTTCAACAACCATTGTACGATTACATGGGTGGGATCATCCGTAATCAGGGCGGAAAAACCATTGAGATCGGCGGCATGCCTGATCATGTACATTGCCTGGCAAGGCTTCCAGCCCGCAAGGCGGTATCCGACATCTTGCGAGCCCTCAAGTCGGATTCGTCAGGTTGGGTCAATCGTGAGCGGCCCGGTGATCGATTTGCATGGCAAACCGGCTACGACGCTTTCACTGTGAGCCAATCACAAGTTGGGAAAGTCAGGCGGTACATACAGACGCAAGCTGAGCATCATCGAGAAAGATCATTTGAGGAGGAGTTTCTCGCCTTGTTGGAGAAGCACGGTATCGAATACAATGAAGACTACTTGTGGGATTGAGGAGCACAGGCAAACGGATTCCGCCCCTCCAGGGCGGGGGAATTCGGGGGCGTCTGACCCGGGGCTCGCACCGCGTCGCTGGGGCTCCGCGGCGCCAGCCCCGGGCTTTACTCTTGAGCCCCTCCGGGGCTCCGATCGCGAACCGCCGCTCTCTCATCCGCGAACGATCTCGTTCATACGAGGCGCCGCAGAACCATTCACTCGAGCGGACGGAGGACCGCCGCTCAGCTCAATGCCATTAGCCGCACAAGGTGACAGGAACGGATGAGCCGAGCGAGACGAATCTACGAACAGCGCATCTACGAGGGCGAGTGGTTGTTCGTATGCGGCGAAAAGTGCGAAGGTTTCCTGGTGGAATACGCGTTCAACGACTACGAGAGCACCGCGTCGGAATTCCTCTCGAGCCTCACTGGGTGCCATGAATGGGAACGGTGCAGCCTCTGTGGGGGGCTGCTGCAATGGGCGGGCTACGCAGGAGATATGCCCGTAACAGACAAGTTCTTGGTGCTCGTTCGCGACGGAAGCCTCATGGCCGCCACCGTGATGCTTGCCGCAGTCACCGAGAGCTTCATCTGCAATCTGGTTTTCGCCGCATTCACTGATCGGGGCGTCCCAAGGGAGTACGCGAACAAACTCGCATCGCGGCGAATGAGCCGGTATGATGCGCTTGATACGTGCCGGTGCCTTCTTGAGTGGCCCATCCGTGATATCGCTTTTCCTGTTCGAAATCTGGTGGCCCACGGCAAGGGGTTTGGACGCGATGAGGCCGACTACAAGGACGAACTTGAGGCGCAGATTCGTCAGATTCGAGGATGGGTACGTGCCATCATCGAATCAGCTGGGCATCCGAAGCGTTTCATGCCGACCGAAACGGAGCGCTGGATTCTGTTCATGGACCACTGGAGCGCCTGGCTTGAAAACCATGTTGGCGAGTTGCTCAACAAGAGAGCTCCCGAACAGATGGAAGGGAGCGTCTAACAACAGCATGCAGCCGGACGGCCGCTGCGCGGCCGCCGCTGAACCGGAGCGTTATGCGGCCTCAACTCAGTTCAGTCGCCACACGAACATGGCCCAATCCGCATGATTCTGAACTACTCAGAGTACATTGAGGGCCAACGGGAAACCCAGCTCGCTCCGGATGGAACGGCGGCATCTCCTGGGGAACTCCGTGGTACCACCGAAGCCTTCTATCGGCGATCCGGATTATGCCCATTCTGTAGCGTCAAAGCGCCCGCGGCCTCCGACCGCTGCGTCCTAAGAAACATTTCTGTGCCCTCATACCGTCCTATTCAAGGGGGTGATCTCTTCGGTGAGCTTTCTTCGCGGAGGTTCTCGTTGGGGTGCTTGGGATTTCCGGCTGGCTGGCCGGTACGCGAGGTTCCAGCCTCGTACCAGTGCACCTCGGCCCGGCATACCGGGCCATCGGGAAGCTCGACGTGTGCATTCCCCTCGCTTCCGGCGGCGAAAAGCATTAGGCTCGACGGAGTCGAACACGAACGGCACCGTCCGCGGAGGACTCGCTCATGGACCGTCTCCGTCACCTCCTCGTCCTGCTTCTCCTCACCGGCTGCGCCGCGACTGGCGCCGGCACCGCCCCCGTCGCCGAAGCGCCCCCGGCGCCTCCGGCGTCCGCCGAGCTGGCGATCCATTGGGGGCGCGACTCGGCCGAGTATCCCGCGGCGCTCGTCCAGGCCTACGCCCTCGCCGGGTAGCGGCTGGAGGAGCTCGCCGCGGGACGCCAGGGGGGCACCTGGGCCGTCGCCCTCGACGCCGACGAGACCGTGATCTCCAACAGCCGGTTCCAGCAAGAGCTCGAGGCGAGCGGCGAGCCGTTCTCGCGGGAGCGCTGGTACGCCTGGGCGCGGCGGCGCGAGGCTATGGCCCTGCCCGGCGCGCGAACGTTCCTCGAGCGCGTCCGCGACCTGGGCGGCCGGATCGCCATCGTCACCAACCGCGACTAGGCGATCTGCCCTGACACCGAAGCCAACTTCCGCGACCTCGGGCTGCCGTACGACGTGGTACTCTGCCGGCGCGGTGAGAGCCGCAAGGAGCCGCGCTGGGCCCGGGTCGAGGCCGGCACCGCCGCCCCCGGCCTGCCGCCGCTCGAGATCGTCCTGTGGCTGGGCGACAACATCCACGACTTCCCGGACCTCGGCCAGGACCTGCGCTTCGAGCCCGACGCCGCTTTCGCCGACTTCGGCCGCAAGTACGTCGTGATTCCCAATCCGATGTACGGGTCGTGGATGGGCAACCCGTCGGATTGACGGGTCCTTCACCGGTGATCGCCTTCGCCGTCCCAGAGCGCTCGTGCCGACCGACTTTCAGGAAGCCGCGTCGCAGCTCCTCGCCGAGGCGCTCAAGATGCGGCGGGCGCCCGGCGTCGTCTTCGTCGACGGTCCCGCAGGCCGCCGCGCCGTCGTCGCCGGCACGGGCCTCGACGTTTGGGAGGTCGTCGCCACCTGGAAGCGATGTGACGGCGACTACGAGGAGCTTCGCCGCCAATACGAGTGGCTGACGGAGCCGCAGCTCAGAGCCGTGCTCGCCGATTACAAGCTCCATCCCGGCGAGATCGACACCCGCCTGGAGCGCGAGCGGAGCTGGTCGCCGGAACGGGTTCGGCGTGAGCTGCCCTTCTCGACGCCCAGAGCACACCGGAGATGAGATTCCTCCTCGACGAGGATCTCAGTCCGACGGTGGCCGAGACTGCCCGCGGTCTTGGGCTCGACGCCCTCAGCATCCACGAAGTCGGTCGGCGAGGGCTTCGCGACGACGAGCAGCTTCGCCTGGCCGCCGCCGACGGTCGGACGGCGGTCGAAGGCGACCGGAGATGGACGTCAACGAACGACAGCCCACGGAGCGGTAGGGGCACACGGGGCGGGTCAAGAAGGCGGGAAACAGTAGTCCTGGATTTCCTGGATTATACTAATCGTGGACTACCGTTTTCGACCTTGGAGCTTTAAGCTCGTCGAGCACCGACAGGCGGTGGGACCGCGGCGCTCGAGTCCGAGCTGGGGGAGCTGGCACCTGGCCGATTCCTACATCCGCTTCTGGGGCCGATGGATCCTCCCCTATACGAGCCAGATCGAGTTCGGCGAGACGGAGCAGTTGATCCGAGAGGTCCTGCGTCCCGGATGGGACCGCTTCGTGGGCTCCGTGTGGGAAGAGCTGGCGCGCCGGCACGTCCTCGAGCTGGCGGCGAGCCGGACGCTGCCGTTCTGGCCCGAGGAGATCGGGTCGTGGTGGTCGGGCGACGCCCAGATCGACGTCGTCGCGGTGCAGAGCTCTCGCCGCTGCGCTCTCGTGGGCGAGGCGCGGTGGCGACGGGAGAAGATGGGCGTCGCGGACCTGGACGCTCTCAAGGCCAACGCGCGGACGTGGTTGGGCAAGGAGCGCGGATGGGAGCTTTGGTACGCCCTGTTCAGCCGCAGCGGCTTCAGCGCCGAGCTGACCGCTCTCGGCAAGGACGATCCAAACGTCCTGCTCGTCGACCCGACGCAGGTCGTCGGCGCTCGATGACGGCTCCAGCGCCGGCCTTCGAGAACGAGCGCCTCCACTTATGCGAATGGCCTCCGTTCGCACTTGACACGTGCTCGGAGCGTTCAAGCCCGACACTCCTCCAGGACTCGCCGCGGTCGAGGCTCTCGTCGACGCCGCGCTCGCCAGCGTCGATCGCCAGCTTCTGGAGGCGGCCGGCGCGGCGGCGCTGGAGCTGGCCGGCAAGATCCTGGTGCGGTGGAGCTGAGGACGTCCTCCACGTCTTCGGCGTCGCGAAACGGCAGGCGGAGCCTGCCCTACCCGGATTCCGAGGGCAGGCGCCGTGGCCCGAATCCTGATAAGATTCCAGAGAGGAGGACAGCCATGCTGAAGACGGTCGAAGGCGTCTTTCGCCAAGGAAGAATCGAGCTCAACGAGACGCCCGGTGACGTGCATGACCCTACGCCCGTCGTCGTCACTTTTCTCGAGCCGCGCCCCATCGACCTGCGGGCCGAGGGGGTCGACGAAGCCCAGGCAGCCGACCTGCGCGCCCGGTTGGCGACCTTCGCGGAAGATTGGGACCGACCGGAGATGGACGTCTACGAACGACAGCCCACGGAGCGGTAGGGGCATACGGGGCGGGTCAAGAAGGCGGGAAACGGTAGTCCTGGATTATACTAATCGTGGACTACCGTTTTCGACCTTGGAGCGTAGAGATGTTCGTCGATCGGGAACGAGAGCTGGAAGCCCTGGAGACGCGGCACGGCTCGGATCGCGCGAGCTCGTCGTGGTGACCGGCCGGCGCCGGGTGGGCAAGACGGGTCGTGGTGGTCGGGCGACGCGCAGATCGACGTCGTCGCCGCCGGCTCGCCCGCCCCGCGCCAACCGCTCCTGGTAGACCCGCCGCATCTCCTCGAAGGGCCGCGACGGTCCACGCGCGGTGCCGAAGAGGATCGCCAGCAGCCAGCGCGGCCGTCCCATCGCGTCGGCGACCGCCTTGACCGCCTTGACGAGGTGGACCAGGTTCTCCGCCGGCGACCAGACGCCCGCCTCCGGATGACGGAAGAGCGCGTCGCCGGGGAGCTCGGCGAAGTAGACGCCGACCTCGCGGTGCACGTCCTCGAGGGACGAGATCAGGTCGTCTCGGCTGTAAGGACTATGGGCGTCGGCATTCATCGCAAGAAGCGTACCAGAACGCCGCGGCTAGTCGATGCCCTCGAACTCCGGACGGTACTTGACGGTGCCCTCGCGTCCGCCGAGGGCGCCGGGCTCGAGCTCGGCGACCATGAAAGCCTCGGGCCGCACGTCGTACACGCTCGTCAGGGCGCGCGCGGCGGCGGTTTCGAAGCCGAAGCGCGGGTAGTACTCGGGATGGCCGAGGACGAACACGATGTGATGGCCCAGCCGACGGCACGCGCGCAACCCTTCGCGCACCAGTGCCGTGCCGACGCCCCGGCGCTGGAAGCCGGGCAGCACCGCCAGCGGCGCCAGGCCGAAGGCGGTGAAGACGGCGGCGGACGACTCGACCGTCACCGGGCTGAAGAAGACGTGCCCCACGACCTCGCCGTCCTCGACGGCGACGAGGGAGACCTGCGGACGCGCGGCCGGCCGCAGACGGTCGACGAGGTCGGCCTCGGCGGGACGCCCGAAGGCCGCCGCGTGAACCCGGTAGACCGCGTCGCGGTCGTCGACGGTCTCGGAGCGGATCGCGATCGTCACGCCGGCGACGATACCACCGGGCGCCGGCAAGACCGCCGCCATGGATCCGCGACGGCGGATCGCAGTGGCTGGTCCATTTCGTGCGCGACCTCCTGCCCTATTGGAGAGCTTAGGTCCTGCATACAGCCAACCATCAAACCGGCGCCCGCGCGGCCAGCCGGAAGCCGGCCATCTCCAGGCCGTTGCGCACCAACAGGACGTCGCCGACCAGGGCCGGCTGGCTCCAGGTCTTGCCCTCGAGCACCGGGAGCCGCGCGAGCTGCGTGAAGCGGTCGGGGATCGCCTCGACGAGCGCCAGCTCACCCTGCTCGGAGAGCACCAGCAGCAGATCCTGGTCGGGCAACAGCAGGAGCTGGCCTTGGCCGTAGCGTCCGCCCTTCCACTCGCGCTCGCCGCTCTCGAGGTCGATGCAGGCCAGGATGCTGCCGTCGAAGCCGTAGGCGTGGCCCTCGTGAGCCACGAAGCCGCTGAAGGAGGGCTTCAGCCGGTGCGACGTCCAGCGCTCTTCCACGCTCCATCCCGCGGGCCCGTGCGCAACCGCGATGCGGCGCGTGCCGACCGGAACGGCGGCGGCGTCGATCATGCTGATCAGGAGGTCGCCCTCCGCGATCCGGGCCGGCTGCACGATGCCGAAGCCCGGCCATGGGTGCTCCCAGAGCAGGGTGCCGTCAGCCGGTGCGACGCTGAACACGGCGGCGTGGCCGATCAGCAGGATCTGCGGGACTCCGGCGATCGTCAGGAGGTGGGGCGAGCTGTAGCTGCCGCGCCCGGGCAGGGCCCGCCAGCGCGCAGCGCCGGTGGCGAGGTCGTAGGCGAGAAGGGAGCCGGCCGCGACCACGAGGAGGTCGTCGACGACCAGCGGCGAGCTCACGAAGCCCCAGGTCGGGAGCTTCGCGCCGGCGTCGGACGTCACGTCGAGGGACCACACGACGGCACCGTCGTCGGCGTCGAGGGCGTTCAAGATTCCGGTCGCGCCCAGGGTGTAAACGCACTCGCCGGCGAGGGCCGGCGTCGCGCGCGGACCGGCGTCGACGTGCGGGTCCCAGAATCGGGCCGCATCGCGATGCCTCCATACCGGCTCGCCGGTCGTCACGTCGTAGGCGCCGACGATTTCGTCCTCGCCGCGCTGCTCCTGGGTATAGAGGACGTCGCCGCCAACGGCGAAGGACGAGACGCCCGGTCCGATCGGCCGGCGCCACAGCTCGACCGGCGGCGATCGCGACCAGTCGGTCTCGATCCGTACGCCGGGGACGATGCCGTCACGTTCCGGTCCGCGAAGGCCGGGCCATTGCGGTCGCGTCTCGGCGACGATCGGGGGCGAGGGCTGGGGCTCCGCCGCCGGAACCGAAGCGATCGCCGTCGGCTCGTCGTCGGCCTGCGCGAGGAGCCGCTGCTCGGGCGTCTGCGTCCACCGCCAGGTGAGCTGCGCCATGCCGGCGCTGGTGACGCCTTTGCTCCGCACCGCCGTCCACGCTCCGCACGCGAGCAGGATGGTCGCGACCATCGTCGCGCGACGAAGGGCGTCCGAGAAGCGACGGCTGGCCACCGCCCAGGCCACGAAAGCCAGGGTCAGGACCGGGATCGCGAGGACGAAGTACTGAAACCCCATGTTTCCCCGTCGCACCGACTCGTCGAGAAAGCGATACGTCACGGCCATGGCGACGGTCGCCAGTACGAGGGCGCCCAGGCGCTCCATCCAGGCCGCCCGGCTGAAGAACAGCCACCACAGGAGAATCCCCAACGCCCCCACGCTCGCGCCGATCAACCCGAAGAGCATAGCCCCGGGCACAAAGATCGGCACCACGTACAGGGTCACGAACAGGAGCAACGCAAACGCCACGCCCGGCCACAGCCGCAGCGGCTTGCGAAGATCGGTCTCGTCGGTATTGACGCTGGTCATGGCGGCCCTCCTTGCGTTCTGTCCAGGATCGGCCTGCCGAGAGTCGACGCGGACGCGCCGGCGAGGAACGTCCGCCGATTCAACTCCCCATCCTCCGGCGGACGATTTCCAGGTGATGACGGTCGTGGTAGAGCGTGAAGAAGAGCATCTCGCGCACCGTGAGCTTGCCGAGCAGGGGATGGGGCAGACGGTACCGGTCGAGGCTCGCCTCCGGCCACCGCCGCACCTTGCCGACGAGGTCCGCGCCCACCCGCTGCCATCCCGCCAGCATCCGCGAGCGCGCCACCTGCGAATCCTCGGGCTCGAGGGTGTCCGGCACGAACCTGCCGCCGGCTCGGCCGCCCCGCGCCAACCGCTCCTGGTAGACCCGCCGCATCTCCTCGAACCGTCGCGACGGTCCGCGCGCGGTGCCGAAGAGGATCGCCAGCAGCCAGCGCGGCCGTCCCATCGCGTCGGCGAGGGCCTTGACGGCCTTGACGAGGTGGACCAAGTTCTCGGCCGGCGACCACACGCCCGCCTCGGGATGACGGAAGAGCGCGTCGCCGGGGAGCTCGGCGAAGTAGGCGCCGACCTCGCGGTGCATGTCCTCGAGGGCGGCGACCAGGTCGTCCCGGCTGTAGGGGGGGTCTTGGGCGACGACGTCCATACGACCGACTCTATCCTGATTTCCCTGGTTTTCCTACTTGACACGCGACCTGATCGTCGACTATGATCTGAACGTCGGCTTTGGTCTGAGCAGGGAACGCCCCAAACGTCTCACGAGCGAATGGCTCAAAGGAGAGTGCCATGCGGAGAGCTACCGTACTGTCGGTACTGTCGGTGTGTCTGTTGCTGTCGAGTTCCGTCGCTCTGGCGGTCGAACCCGGCGTGGAGCTGGACAACGGTGATCTGTTGGTCCTGAATCTGATCGCGACCAGCGTCGAGCCCCTTGGCGAGCCCGAGACGCTGATCTGGGAAAACGAGGCCGGGGACACATTGCAGGTCAGCACTCAGCTCGTCAATCTGACATTATTCAATGGTCAGACGCTGGCGGCAAAAGTGGAATGCTCACATTCGGGCTGCGATGGCCCTGTCTGTATCGTCAAAGGCTGCGTTCCCGATGGAACCGACTGCACACCGGCGGAATGCAAGAAAAAGCATGCGCCAAGTGAGAACTGCAGCGGAACTCCGAGGTGCAGCAAGAAGGTGACGTCCCAGTAGCCACGGGCGCGGATATGCGGCACGCGCCTACGCCACGCCACGCCGGGTCTGGAACATAACTCGTGAAAGCCCCGCGCTCCGGCCGGCCGGACAGGCCGGGCAGAAGTCGTCCTCGAGAGGCGGGCGACGGACCTGGACCGAAGCCGGTGACGTGATCAGCCAATTCAAAGAGCACACTGCCATCGATTCGGAGGTTCGGATCTGGAACGCCGGAACGGGGCGTCGCGACTTTCAGCCCGGACGGATCCCGGATCGCGGCGTCTGGCCGGAAGATCTGGAATGCCTCACGCCCTCGACGCCTCAACGCGCCGGCGAGCCGCGCCCCTGGTGCCTGGCCGCCTCGCCTCACTCGCTGCGCAGCGCCTCCACCGGGTCGACCCGCGTGGCGCGCAGCGCCGGCAGGGACGCCGAGGCCAGGGCCACCGCGGCGAGGAGCGCGGCGAGCGCGCCGTAGGTCAGCGGGTCGGTGGCCCGCACCCCGTAGAGCTGGCCGGCGAGGAAACGGCTGAGCACCAGCGCCCCGGCCACGCCGGCGACGAGGCCGATCACCGTCAGGCGCGCGGCGTCGCCGAGCACCATGCGCACGACGTCGCCGCGCCGCGCGCCGAGCGCCACCCGCACGCCGATCTCGCGGCGTCGCTCCGTCACCGCGTAGGAGAGCACCGCGAAGAGGCCGGTGGCGGCGAGCAGCAGGGCGAAGGAAGCAAAGCCCACCAGCAACTGCATCACGAACCGCGGCTGCCATTCGATGTCGCGCACCATCTGCCCCATGGTCGTGGCCAGGAAGACCGGCGCGTCGCGGTTGACGGCCCAGACCTTCTGCTCGGCCTCCGGCACCAGCGACAGCAGGCGCTCCTCGCTGCGCGTCACGCCGTCGCGCGGGTCGCTCCTGACGCGCAGGAAGAAGGACATGTTGCGGGCGGGGTCCTGGGCGCTCGGAAGGTAGAGGATCGGCGGCGGCTCGGGAGCCTGGACCAGGCCGCGCAGGTCCCCTGACACGCCCACCACGCGCACGGTCCGTCCGTCTCCCTCGTCGAGGACGAGCTGGCGGCCGACGATGTCGTCGGTGCCCCAGATCTGCCGCGCCAGGCCACGGCTGACGACCGCGACCGGCTCGGTGTCGGGACGGTCGTCGGGCGTGAAAGCGCGCCCGCGCACGATCGGCAGGCCAAACGCCTCGAAGAACCCCACAGAGGCGCGCAGGGGGATCGCCTGCGGCTGGCTGCCGTCGGCCGCCGGAGGCTGGTGGGCTCCCCGCGCCGACAGCGACGGCCGGAACGCCGCGAACATCGGCAGGATCTCGCAGGCCCCGACTCGCTCGACTCCGGGCAGAGTGTCAAAGCTCTCGCCGACGCGACGGTAGAACTCCTCGAAGCCCTCCGGCGCGCCGCGGGCGCCGGTGCGTACCGTGAGCAGGCCGCGGGGCTCGAATCCGAGGCCGAGCGAGCGCAGGGCCACGAAGGTCCGCACCATGAGGCCGGCGCCGATGAGCAGGATCATGGAGAACGCCACCTCGGCGACCACCAACGACGAGCGCAAGCGGCGGCGGCCGGTGCCCTGGTCGTGGCCGCGCGAGCCGGCGACCGCCGCGGCCTTCGCGCCCGGGACCTGCAGCAGCGGCACCAGGCCGAAAATCAGGGTGGCGATCAGCGCCGTGAGAACGGTGAAGACGCGACCCGGAAGTCGAGCCGCACGCCGTCGAGCAGCGGTACGTTGAGGTTCGAGGGCGCCAGGCCGGGCAGCGGACCGACGGCCCCAAAAGCCAGCAGCAGACCGAGAACGCCGGACCCCAGGCCGAGGACCGAGCTCTCCACCAGGAGCTGCCTCGCCAGGCGCCCGCGGCCCGCCCCCAGCGCCAGCCGCAAGCCGAGCTCCTGGCGCCGGCCGACGGCCCTGGCCAGCAACAGGTTGGCGACGTTGGCGCCGGCCAGGACGAGCACGAAACCGACGGCGCCGAACAGCGCCAGAAGCGCCGGCCGCAGGCCCTCGACCAGGGAGTCGCGCAGCCCGAGCAGGCGCGCTCCGCGGCCGCCGTCGGTGGCCGGATAGAGGCCGGCCAGCTCCTCCGAGACCCGGTCCATCTCCTCCCGCGCCGCCGCCCGCGTCGCCCCGCGCGCCAGGCGGCCGATGACCACCAGCGTGGCGCCGCGACGGTCGGGCGCGGCCGCCTCAACGAGCGGCAGCCACAGCACTGGGTGGTCGGGAAACGCCGGGTTGCGGTACCCGGCGGGCATCACGCCCACGATCTCGTAGGGCTCGTTGTTGAGCTCCAGGCTGCGGCCGACGACGCCTGGATCGCCGCCGAAATAGCTCTGCCAGAAACCGAAATCCAGGATCGCGACGCGCACCCCCTCGCGGTGCTCCTCGCGGCGGAAGGTGCGGCCGGCGATCGGCGTCACGCCGAGCACCTCGAAGTAGTCCTCCGAGATCATGCGCATCAGGGGATTGAGAGGCTGCGCCGCGCCGGTCACGCTGAGGCCGACGTTGCGTGCGGCCACCAGGGCGTCGAACGCGCCGGCGCGCCGTCGCCAGTCGAAGAAGGCGCCCTCGGTCACGCGCAGCCGGTCGCCGCCCGAGACCTCCTGGGTGGCGTAGAGGCGGACCATGCGGCCGGCGTCGGGGAAGTCGAGGGGGCGCAGCAATATAGCCTCGACGAGACTGAAGACCACGGTGACGGCACCGACGCCGACGGCCAGCGTCAGGAGGGCGACGGTGGTCGTCGTCGGGCGTTTGCGCAGAATGCGGAAGGCGAAGCGCAGATCCTGAAGCATGGACCACTCTCCGGAAGGTGGATCAGGTTTGGACGGCGAAGAGCCTGCCCGAGACTCGACTGTAGCACGTGCCGGGGCTCTCTTCTCCCCAGTAGGCACGCCACACGGGAGAGGAGCCCCGCGGACCTCTCGCCGGTCATGCCGAGGTCGCCCAAACCCGGCCGTGGTACGCTCCTTCGCGACGTTCCATCCGCGCCAGCCCGGCTCGAGGATCGCGTCGAGCCGCTCGGGTAGGTCGGTCCCCCTGGCCTTACCCACCGGCGCCCCTCAGCTTGCGCGGCAGGTAGAGCAGCAGCTCCTTCAGGCTCATGGTCGCGTTGTCGATCAGCGGACGCGCCCAGAAGCCGATCGCCAGGATGTAGCCCAGGGTCAGGTAGAGCACGGTCATGCCCGCCCGCAGGCCGAATTGGTCGCCGAGCCAGCCGACCAAGAGCGAGACGAACGCGCCGCCGACGATCCCCGTACACAAGATCCCGGAAAACGAGCCGTGGTTCCGGGCGACGGAGTTCAAGGCCAGCGAGAAGACGATCGACCACATAACCGACAGGCCTCGCCGGCGCCGCAGTTGCTGCCGCTGTAGAGGCGGCCGTCGATGACGACGCCGCCGCCGAGGCCGGTGCCGAGGGTGAGGCCGACGACGTGGCGGTACCCCCGGGCCTTGCCGAACCAGAGCTCGCCGAGCACGAAGGCCTTGGCGTCGTTGTTGACGAGCGCGGGCACGCCGAAGCGACGCTCGAGCTCGTCCTTCAAGTGGACCTGGCGCCAGGAGGGGATGTTCTCGACCGCGTAGACGATGCCGCGCTCGACGTCGACGACGCTGGGCACGGCGCAGCCGATGCCGGCGACGTCGCCGTCGAAGACCTCGTCGACAGCGGCGAAGATCTGCCCGAGCACGCTCGCTTCGTCCTCCTGGGCGCGGATGCGGCGGCCGTGGCGGCGCTCGACCTCGCTGCCCCGCACCTTGCCGACCCGGACCTTGGTGCCGCCGAGGTCGACGCCGACGATCGCTTCGCTCGCCATCGCCTGTACGATATCGCCAATGACGATCCGCGACGACGAGCGCCCGCCAGCGCAAAACAGAAAACGGATTCCGAGGACTTTCGGGCTCCGGTTTCCGATTACCGCGGGCGAACGCCGCTCCCAGGCTCCAAGGGCTCCTTTTCTCGGTCCTCGCGTCGCCGGCGTCATGCTGGCATCGCGATTGCTACGTGTTGACGATCAACGGGCAAGGCGCCGCCCGTGAGCGGTTCGGTGCGAATGGGTCGCGGCGGCGATCACGGGTTCACGGCGCGTGCCAATCCCAGCGGGAGGTGTCGACCTTGGACCTTTTGACGTCGTTCACGACCGAGACCGGACAGAGCGTTCCAGCCAGCGAGGAGCCCCCCAGTAGCGACGAGCCACGACGAAAACGAAGGCCCCCTTCTTCCTTCCTTCAAGGACCCTCTTTCCTCGCCCGCTCCCAATCACGCCCCAATCCCCGCACCCTCGCTTTTCGCAAGACCTTCTATCCCGACGTCCCCGCCGCCGACTGGAACGACTGGCGCTGGCAGAGCCGCCACCGCATCACCCGTCTGGCGCAGATCGAGCGCTACCTCGTGCTGTCTCCTGCGGAGCGGGAGGCGCTGGTCCGCGGGGGCTCGATGCTGCCGACGGGCGTGACGCCGTATTACATGAGCCTGCTCTCGCGCGAGGATCCCGCTGATCCTCTGCGGCGCACCGTCGTGCCGGTGGTCGACGAGCTCTTCCCTTCCCCCGGCGAGGCAGACGATCCGCTCGGCGAGGACTCCCACATGCCGGTGCCGGGTCTGGTGCACCGCTATCCCGACCGGGTGCTCTTCCTGGTGCTCGATTTCTGCTCGACCTACTGCCGCTACTGCACCCGTTCGCGGGTGGTGGGCCACGGCGAGATCGCGCCCAACGAAGCCCGCCTCGAAACCGCGATCGACTACATCCGCGAGCATCCCGAGATCCGCGACGTGCTGCTCTCGGGCGGCGACCCGCTGGCGCTTTCCGACGAGCGCCTCGAGTGGCTGCTGGGGCGCCTGCGCGCGATCCCGCACGTGGAGTTCCTGCGCCTCGGCACCAAGATGCCGGCGGTGCTGCCGCAGCGCGTCACGCCCGCCCTGGCGAAGAGGCTGCGCCGCTTCCATCCCTTCTGGATGAGCCTGCACTTCATGCACCCCGACGAGTGCACGCCCGAGTGCTTCCGCGCCTGCGCCCGCCTGGCCGACGCCGGCATCCCGCTGGGGGCGCAGATCGTCCTCGCCCGCGGCATCAACGACGACGCCGAGACCATGAAGTCGCTCGTCCACCGCCTGCTGATGATGCGGGTGCGGCCGTACTACCTCTACCAGTGCGATCCGATCACCGGATCGGCTCACTTCCGCACCTCGGTGGCCAAGGGCCTGGAGATCGTCAAGGCCCTGCGCGGCCACACCACCGGCTACGCCGTGCCCGTGTACGTGATCGACGCGCCCGGGGGCGGCGGCAAGGTCCCGCTCTTCCCCGACAGCGTGGTCGGCCGCGACGGCGACGACCTGCTGCTGCGCAACTACGAGGGCGAGATCTTCCGCTACCCGGATCCGCCGGCGGCGGCGGCCCGCCCTTCCAACTGACCATCCCCTGGAGGAAACTCAAGGTGCGTATCGGACTGACCTACGACCTGCGTGACGTGTACCTGGCGTGGGGCTACGGCGAGGAGGAGACCGCCGAGCACGACCGCGTCGACACCATCGAGCACCTCGAGCGGGCGCTGCGCCAGCTCGGCCACGTGCCGGAGCGCATCGGCCACGCCCGCGAGCTGGTGGCGCGCCTGGCCGCCGGCGAGAGCTGGGACCTGGTGTTCAACATCGCCGAAGGTCTCCACGGCCCGGGCCGCGAGGCCCTGGTGCCGGCGCTCCTCGATCACTACGAGATCCCCTACACCTTCTCCGATCCCCTGGTGATGGCCCTGACCCTCGACAAGGCCGTGACCAAGCGCGTGGTGCGCGACGCCGGGCTCTACACGCCCGATTTCGCGCTGGTCGAGCGCGTGGAGGAGGCCGAGCGCGTGACGCTGGCGCCGCCCCTCTTCGTCAAGCCGGTGGCCGAGGGCACCGGCAAGGGCGTGACGCCGGCGTCGATCCTGCGCCGCCGCGAGGAGCTGGCGCCGGCGTGCCTGGGGCTGCTCGAGCGCTACCGCCAGCCGGTGCTCGTGGAGACCCTGCTGCCCGGCCGCGAGCTCACGGTGGGCATCTGGGGCACCGGCGCCGACGCCGAGGTGATCGGCACCCTCGACGTGGTGCTGCTCGCCGGCGCCGAGGAGGGTGTCTACTCCTACGTCAACAAGGAGCGCTGCGAGGAGCTGGTGGAGTACCGCCTGGCGCCGGCGGACGGCGACGGCGTGGTCGCCGAGGCCGAGGAGCTGGCGCTGGCCACCTGGCGCCTGCTCGGTTGCCGCGACGCCGGGCGCGTGGACCTGCGCTGCGACGCCGCGGGGCGGCCGGCCTTCCTCGAGGTCAACCCGCTGGCGGGGCTCCATCCCGAGCACTCGGACCTGCCGATCCTCTGCCAGCGACTCGGCATCCCCTATCTCGACCTGATCGGCCGCATCGTCGCCTCGGCGTCCTCCCGCGTCGCCGTGTCGGCCGTCGAGTTGGCGGCGTAGTCGTGGAGAGGTCCGGGTGCGCGTAGCCGTCGTCCACAACGCGGTCGGCCCCGAAGCCGGCCCCGACGAACGTGACGTGCTCGTGCAGGCCGAGCACGTCACGGCGGCCCTCGTCCGCCGCGGCCACCACGTCGAGCCCGTCGCCTGCGACCTCGACCTCGCGGCGCTGGCGCGGCGGCTCGAGGAGCTCTCGCCCGACGTCGTCTTCAACCTCGTCGAAAGCCTCGGCGGTCACGACCGGCTCATCCACGTGGTGCCCTCGCTGCTCGACGCCGTCGGCCTTTCCTACACCGGCGCGCCCACCGAGGCCGTCTTCGTGACCACCAGCAAGCTGCTGACCAAGGAGCGCTTGAGCGCGGCCGCCCTGCCGGTGCCGGCGGTGCTGGCGGTGTATCCGGAAGCGGGCTACGCGGCGCAAGCCGCGAGCCCGCCGCCGCGGGCGATCCTGAAATCGGTATGGGACCACGGCTCGCCCGCCCTCGACGACGAAGCCGTCGTCGCCGCGGCGAGCCCCGCGGCGCTGCGGGCGCGGCTGCGGGCGATGCTGCCGCGCCTGTCCGGCGCCGGCTTCGCCGAGGCTTTCGTCGAGGGCCGCGAATTCAACGTGTCGCTGCTGGCCTCGCCCGAGGGGCTGGTGGTGCTGCCGCCGGCGGAGATCGAGTTCGTGGGCTATCCGGCCGGCAAGCCGCGGATCGTCGGCCGCGACGCCAAGTGGGCGCCCGACTCCTTCGAGTACGGCCACACGCCGAGGCGCTTCGACTTCCCGCCCGAAGACGAGCTGCTGCTGCGCGAGCTCGGCCGGCTGGCCCGCGGCGCCTGGCGCCGCCTGCGGCTGGCCGGCTACGCCCGCGTCGACTTCCGGGTCGACGGCGCGGGAAAGCCGTGGATCCTCGAGGTCAACGTCAACCCCTGTCTCTCCCCCGACGCCGGCTTCGCCGCCGCCCTGGAGGAGGCGGGCGTGGGCTACGACGAGGCGATCGCCCGCATCCTCGACGACGCCCTGGCGCGCGCCGGCGGCAAGCGCCCTGGTCCGCGGCCCGTCATGGCGGTATCCTGAACCGACCAAGATGTTGCGCATCCGCCGCGTCTACGACGAGATCCTGTCCATCGACCGGGAAGCCCTGCGTCAGGCCCGGGAGATCCTGCGCAGCCAGTTCGACGGGCTTTCCGAAGAGGACGTGGAGAGCTTCGCCAGCGACCTGCGGGACCCCTTCAAGCGGCGGTTCCGGCCGCTGCTCTACGTCGCCGAGGACGGCCGCCGCCGCGTGCGCGGCTTCGCCCTGCTGCTCCACGAGCCCAAGCTCCGCTTCGGATTCCTGGAATACATCGCCACGCCCCGCGGCAGGACCGGCAGCGGCATCGGCGGCGTCCTCTACGAACGGGTGCGCGAGGAGGGGGCCGCGCAAGGCATGCGCGGCATCTTCTACGAGTGCCTGCCGGCCGACCCCGACGCCTATCCGCCGGAGGTGGTGGCGCAGAACGCCGCGCGGCTCAGGTTCTACGAGCGCTACGGCGCCCGCCCGATCGCCGACACCGCCTACGAAACCCCGGTCGACCCGGCGGACAAGGGCGCGCCGCACCTGGTCTTCGACGGCCTCGAGCACGCCGACCCCCCCGGCCAGGCCTTCGTCCGCGCCGCGGTCAGGGCCATCCTCGAGCGCAAGTACGCCGAGCTCTGCCCGCCGAGCTACGTGCGGCGGGTGGTCGAGTCGATCGCCGACGACCCGGTGCGGCTGCGCGCGCGCCGCCACACCCGGCCGCCGGCGGCGCGCGGCGCGGCGCGGCCGGCGGCGGAGCCGATCCCGCTGGTGGTCAACGACCGCCACGACATCCACCACGTGCGCGAGCGCGGCTACGTCGAGGCGCCGGCGCGGATCTCGAGCATCCTCAAGGAGATCGAGCCCACGGGGATGTTCGCGCGCCTGGAGCCGCGCGAGCACGGCGAGCGCGTGGTCAAGGAGGTCCACGACCCCCGGCTTGTCGACTACCTGCGCCGCGCCTGCCGCGAGGTGCCCGAGGGCAAGTCGCTCTACCCCTACGTCTTCCCGATCCGCAACGCCGACCGCCTGCCGCGCGAGCGGTCGGTGCTGGCGGGCTACTTCTGCATCGACACCTTCACGCCGATCCACAGGAACGCCTACCTCGCGGCGCGCCGCGGCGTCGACTGCACCCTCACCGCGGCCGACGAGATCCTCGCCGGCTGCCGCCTCGCCTACGCCCTGGTGCGTCCGCCGGGGCACCACGCCGAGCGCCGCAGCTTCGGCGGCTTCTGCTACTTCAACAACGCGGGGGTGGCCGCCCACTACCTGAGCCGTCACGGCAAGGTGGCGATCCTCGACGTCGACTATCACCACGGCAACGGCCAGCAGGACGTCTTCTACGGCCGCGCCGACGTGCTCACCGTGTCGATCCACGGCCACCCGAGCTTCGCCTACCCCTACTTCACCGGCTTCGAGGAAGAGCGGGGCGAGGGCGACGGCGAGGGCTTCAACCTCAACATGCCGCTGCCCGAGGCGCGCGACGGCCGGCAGTACCTGAAGGCGCTGGACGCCGCGCTGCGGGCGGTGGACCGGTTCGACCCGACCTTCGTGGTGGTGGCCCTGGGCCTCGACGGCGCCAAGGGCGACCCGACGGGCACCTGGACGTTGACCGCCGCCGACTTCGCCGCCAACGGCGAGCGCATCGGCGAGCTCGGGCGGCCGCTGCTGGTGGTGCAGGAGGGCGGCTACCGCACGCGCAGCCTCGGCGTCAACGCGCGGCACTTCTTCACCGGCCTGGCCACAGGGGTCGCACGACGATGAACGAGCCGGTGACCAACGACCTGACGCTGCGTTTCGAGCCGCGGCCGGCGGACCGCGCGCGGGTGCGCGAGATCGTCGCGGCCACCGCCTTCTTCAGGGCCGAGGAGATCGTGATCGCCGTCGAGCTGGTGGACGAACGGCTCAGGCGCGGCGAGGCGAGCGACTACTTCTTCGTCTTTGCCGACGAGGGCGACGCCATGCTGGGTTATTCGTGCTTCGGCCCGATCCCGCTGACGGTGGCGAGCTGGGACCTGTACTGGATCGCCGTCGACCCGGGCTGCCAGGGCCGCGGCCTGGGCCGCCGCCTGCTGGCGGCGTCCGAGGACGAAGTCCGCCGCCGGGGCGGGACGCGGATCTACCTCGACACCTCCACCCGCGTCCAGTACGTCCCGACCCGCGCCTTCTACGAGCGGTGCGGCTACGAGCTCGCCGCGCGGCTCGAGGACTTCTACGGCCCCGGCGACGGCAAGGCCGTCTACTGCAAGGTGTTGAGCTGCTGACGGGTCGACTCGTCCGGCGAACCGGCCGCGGTCGCCAGCGGCGAGAGCGCCTCGCTCACGTGCTCGCCCCCCTTGATGCCGAAGTCGAGCGTACGGATGGGGAACGGAATGGTGACGCCGTGCTCGTCGAAGGCCTTTTTCAGGCGCACGATCGCCTCGCTGCGGGCTCCCCGGTAGTTGGCGGTTCGCGAGGAGATCCAGAAGCTCACGGTGAGGTCGATCGAGCTCGAGCCGAAGCCGGCGTAATAGAGCTCGACGTCGCGCTCCGGGTCGCGTTCCTCGACGGCGGAAACCGCCTCGACGGCGATCTCGGCAACCTGCTCGAGGTCGTCGCCGTACGAAACTCCCACGGGTACGTCGACCCGCCGGCTGCCGCCGCAGGTGAAGTTGACGAGCCTGCTGTCGAAAACCTGCCGGTTCGGAATCATGACCAGTTGGCCCTCGGGAGTGCGCAGGACCGTGCTCCGCAGGTCGGTGAGCTCGACGGTGCCCAACGTATCGTTGGTCTCGACGAGGTCACCCGGCACGAAGGGCTTCTTGAACGACATGTAGAAGCCGGCGATGAGGTTTCCGGTCAGGTCCTGGAACGCGAGGGCGAGGGCGAGGCCGATGAGCCCCGCGCCGGCCAGGAGCGAGGTCACCGTCTTGTCGAGCTCGAGCACGCCGAGGGCGAAGAAGAGGCCGGCGGCGATCACGAGCATGCAGGCGATCGTCCCCATGAGCCGCGCGATCGAGGGGTTCGTCACCCGCAGCAGGACCTTCCGAGTGAGCCTTTGCACGAGCTTCGAGGCCAATGTGAAGACCACGACGATGAGGGCCGCGACGACCAGATTGGGGAGCATCGCGATCGTTGTAGCGAGCCAACTGTCGAGCTTTTCCACCACCAAGTCGAAAGAAGCCTGCGTTTGTTCGACGGGCTGCGTGAGTAGTTGCTCCTGCATCGATCTACCTCGACCCCCGAGATATGCACGAGGTATGCCAAGGGCTCGGGCAGGGCCGCGTCACCTCTATCAGGCGCGGGCCTGCGGGAGCGGAGCGCTTCGGTCCGCAAGTCCTACACGCGAGTTTGTAAGAACTTCCGGGGCTGTCTACGAGGTCAGCTCGGCCAGCACGTCCTTCAGGTAAGGCAGGACGATCTCGGCGACCCGCTCCTGACCTTCGGCGTTCGGATGGATGCCGTCGCCCTGGTTGAGCTCGGGATTCCCGCCGACGCCATCGAGCAGGAAGGGCACCAGCGGCACGTCGAGCTCCGCGGCGAGCCGGGGATAGATGGCGCGGAAGCTCTCGGCGTAGTCGGGGCCGTAGTTGGGCGGCACCAGCATGCCTGTCAGCAGCACCCGGGCGCCGGCGGCGCGCGTCTCGACGACGATGCGGCGCAGGTTCTCCTCGCTCATCTCGGCGTCGAAAGCGCGCAGGCCGTCGTTGCCGCCGAGGCTGACGACCACCACGTCGGGCTGCTGGCGCAGCAGCCAGCGCAGACGCCGCAGCCCGCCGGCGGTGGTGTCGCCGCTGACGCCGGCGTTGACCACCCGGATCGGCGTGCCCTCGGCGGCCAGCCGGCGCCCGATCACGGCCGGGAAGGCGCGCTCCTCGTCGAGCCCGAGGCCGGCGGTCAGGCTGTCGCCGAGGAAGACGACCAGGGGGAGGTCGTCGGCGGGGGGCGGCGCGGGAGCCGTCGCCGCGGGTTCCGGCGCGGGCGGCGGCGGGGGTGGAGCGTCACTGCAGGCCGGCAGGAGGCTGAAGAGGAGGAGGACGAAAGAGGTTCTGGTCATCGCTACAAGGGTACCCGAGGCTCACGGCTCGGGCTGAACGCTGTCGCCCGGACGGATTTCCTCGACCCACCGCTGCGCCCGAGCAGGAGTCCCCGGCCGAGGACGACGCCGGCGTCGATCGATCCGTCCTCCCCAGGCATGTGGGGAATCTCACCTACTTCAGACGTCTACTGACGGCGACATCGAGCGTCTGCAGGAGCTTCAGGTCCGTGGTGACGGCGACATCTCAGGGGGGCCGCCGGTGCGGCTCATCCTCACGCGACGCGGACGCGGCGGCCAGCGCTCCGCCGCCTCGCGCAGCAGGCTTCAATCCGGTGTTATCCGATCGTCTGCTGGGATACAACCCCCGCGCGGAGGTGCTCGATCTCCTCGACCCACCGCCGCGCCGCCGCCCGCGGCGTGAACGTCTCCGTCACCCGTCGCCGCCCGGCCTCGCCCCGCCGACGCGCCTCGGCCGCGTCGTCCAGGGCCTCGCGCAGCGCCGAGGCCAGACGCGGCGGGTCCTCCGGGGGCACCAGCCAGCCGGTCTCGCCGTCGACGACGACCTCGGGAATGCCGCTCACCGCCGACGCCACTACCGGCACCGACTCGGCCATCGCCTCGAGAATCACCAGCGGCATGCCTTCGTAGATCGACGGCACCACCAGGCAGCGCGCTCCCGATAGCAGACGCCGCACCCGCGACGCGTCGCAGCGGCCGAGCAGTCGCACCGCCCCGGCGAGCCCGAGCTCGTGAGTCCGGCGGCGCAACGACGCCTCCTGCTCGCCGCTGCCGGCGATCAGGAGCCGCGCCGCGCGGCCCTCGGCGACGAGCTGCGCCATCGCCTCGAGCAGCACCTCGACGCCCTTGCGGATCCGCAGACGGCCGACGTAGAGCAGGTAGCCCGGCTCGATCTCGTCGCCGTCCGCCGCCGGCGGCACGGGGAGCCCTCTGGTGACGTTGGGCAGCACCCGCACGCCGCGCACCCGGTAGTCGCGCTCGATCTCGTCGGCGGTGCGGCGGCTGGGCGCCAGGACGAATTCGGCGAGCCGCGACGTCAGCCACCCGAGGACGACCTGGAGCGGCGCCTTCGTCCACAGGAAGCGCTTCTCGACGCTGCCGGGACGGCCGAGGACGCGCCCCCCGTGGCGCAGCGGACGCACCGCCCGCATCTCCTCGAGGTAGCTCACCTGGAGGAGCGCGACGAGCCGCGGACGGGGACGCAGGAAGCGGCGCGCCACCGCGACGAGGAGCGCCACCAGGGCGGCGTCGGACTCGTGGACCTGGACGACGTGGGGACGCAGGCGCCGCAACGTGTGCCACGCCCCCGCCAGGACCGTGACGGGAAAGAGCACCTTGGGGCCGGCGACGCCGGCGCGCCGCGGCTCGCCCGCGGCGGTGAAGACCTGGCCGCGGCCGAGCACCTCGACCTCGTGACCGAGCTCGCGCAGGCCGGCGGCGAGCTGCAGCACCTGCTCCCCCGCCCCCGAGAGGTCGCGCGGCGGCAGGGTGTTGGCCACGAGGAGAACGCGCACGGACGTCAGGCGGCGTGGAAGACGGTCTTGACGAGGCCGAAGCGCACCTCGTCGCCGTCCTTGAACTCGACCGGCACGCCGGTCTGGATGCGCTCTTCGTTGATGAACGTGCCGTTCATCGTGCCGATCTCCTCGCGCACGTAGAACTTGCCGCCGCGGCGGAAGAGCGTGGCGTGGCGGCGGCTGATCGAGCGCTGCGAGTCGATGGGGGTGAGGTCGACGTCGGGGTCGATGCCGGTCACCGGGTCGCGGCGGCCGACGGTGGTCTCCTCGCCCGCCGCCAGGTGGAGCTCCATGCCCGACTCCTCGTGGACGAGCTTGTCGGCGGCGTGCCCGCCGGTGGGACGCACCTCGGGCGCCGGCATCTCGGGCACCTGGCTCTCCTCCGAGCCCAGCACGTCGCGCAGCAGGGCGTCGGTCTGGCGCAGCCGGCGCGAGAGCTTGCGCATCATCCGTACGGCGATTTCCGGGTTCTTGCGCAGCATGCTGTCGAAGGTGGTGCCGTTGATCTCCACCAGCCGGCACTTCGAGAGGGCGCGCGCCGACGCGGTGCGCGGCAGGTCCTCGAGGATCGACATCTCGCCGAAGAAGTCGCCCTGGCCGAGGACCGCCAATTGACGCTCCTCGTCGTTGGCCTGGCGCTTCAGGATCTCGACCTGGCCGGACTGGATGATGTACATCTCGGTGCCGAGGTCGCCCTCGCGGAAGATGAAGTCGCCCTCGTCGAGCTCGACGATGAAGTTGGCTTCCGACTTCGACTTGGTGGCCTTGAAAACCGCTTTCGCCATGTGCTTTCGTCCCTAGGATCGCTGGCTCGCCTCCGGGCTCGGGGCCGCGGCGGGATCGAGCAGCAAGCTGCCGCGCTCCGGGTCGAGCCGTGCCCACATCCCCAGCGGCAGGGTCAGGTTGGGCCGGGAGTGGCCGACGTCGAGCCCCCAGGCGAACGCCGCATCCGCCCCTCGAGCCAGCTCGCGGAGCAGATCCCGGCAGCGCCGGGTGCCGTGGCGTTCGGTCTCGCCGGCCCCGTCGACGCCGATCAGATGGCCGCTCACCATGCCCCGAATCTCCACCAGACTACCCGAGAGCTTGAGGTGGGTCAACATGCGGTCGAAGCGATAGAGGGGCTCGTCGGTCTCTTCGAGGAAGACGACGGCGCCGCCGAGGTCCGCCGCCCAGGGCGTGCCGAGGGTGTCGTTCAAGAGGCTCAGGCAACCGCCGGCGAGCCGGCCGGACCCGGCCGGACCCGGGCCCGTCGCCACCGCGAGCTCCACCGGGTAGCGTCCGGCGAGCGCGTCCTCGAAGCTGCGGCGCTCGGCCTCGTCGAGGCCGTCGGCGAGGTTGCCCGCCACCATCGGGCCGTGGAAAGCCACCAGGCCGAGCCGCGCCGCGATCTGGAGCAGGAACGGCGTCAGGTCGGAGTAGCCCACGTAGGCCCGCGGGTGGCGCGCCAGGAGCTCCCAGTCGAGGTCGGGCAGCAGGCGCAGCACGCCGTGGCCGCCGCGGGCGAAGACGATGGCGCGCAAGCTGCCGTCGGCGGCGAGCTCGTGGAAGGCGTCGAGGCGCTCGGCGTCGGTGCCGGCGAAGATCTCGTGGCACGAGCGCAGGTTGGCCGCCGGCACCGGCTCGTAGCCGAGGGCGGCGAGGGCCGCCAGGCCGGCGTCGAGCCGCTGGGGCCGGATCGGGCCCGAGAGCGCCGCCACGCCGACGCGGTCGCCGGGCAGGACGGGGGGAGGAAGCGCCGGGACGATCATGAGATGAAGACGACGCCGGAGAGCTCCGTAAGCCGAGTCCTGTGTCCCGGCGGCAGCGCCGCCGTTCGTGGTCATTCCTCTAGGACCGGCGTTGCCGCCGGCCTCCAGCGACCTACCCGGAGACGTCCGCGCCTCGCGGCGCGGGCGGGACGGGCGGCCCGCGGGTCCGTCTCCCTATTTGGTCTTGCTCCGCATGGGGTTTACCGTGCCCCTTCCGTCGCCGGAAGGGCGGTGCGCTCTTACCGCACCGTTTCACCCTTGCCGGGAACGTCGTCCCCGGCGGTCTGCTCTCTGTTGCACTTTCCGTCGCGTCGCCACGCCTCGCCGTTAGCGAGCATGCCGCCCGTAGGAGCTCGGACTTTCCTCCCGCGCGGAGGCGGACGTGCCGCCGCCGCGCCGGCGACCACCTGGAGCTCTCCGGCGTCGCCCCTCCATTATACCGTGGTGTAGGGGCGCACGGCGTGCGCCCGACCCCGCGTGCGCCCGACCCTCACCGGCGACGAGTCCGGAGTCGGTGTGGAGCCCGTGTCAGGCTCGGACATCGACTCAGCACCAGGACTGACGCCCATGTCCGGCTCGGACACCGACTGAGCACCAGGACTGAAGCGCTTGTCCGGCTCGGACATCGATTCAGCACCAGGTGCGAAGCTCGTGTCCGGCGGGGACGCCGGCGTGGTGTAGGGGCGCATGGCGTGCGCCCACGGCGCGGCGCCAACGCCCGCGGAGGGCGCACGCCGTGCGCCCCTACACCTGGCCTACCGGCCGTCAACGTAGCCCAACGCCCGCAGCCGTTCGATCTCATCCTCGGAAAGCGGCGCCGGCGGCGGCAGGTCCGTGCGCCGGTCGGCCAGCCAGCGCTCCAGCGTCGCCATCAGCTCCTCCTCCACCGCCAGGGCGGTGCCGGCGACGTTGGTCTCCTGGGCCGGATCACGTTCCAGGTCGAAGAGATACCGGCCCGCGGCGAGGGTCATCTGCTCCTCGAAGGCCCAGAAGAGGAGGTGGCGCGGCGTGCGTACCATCGCGCCCTGGCCCCTGGAGGCCTCGGCGAAGACGGCCGGCCGGCGCTCGCGGCGCCGCAGGTCGACGCCGTCGCTCGGCGGCGCCGCGAGGCCGGCGGCGGCGAGCAGGGTGGGGAACAGGTCGAGCGTCTGCACCAGGCCGGGAAGACGGCGGCCGCGGCCCTCACGGCCGGCTCCCTCGGGGGGGATCGGGGGGGAGAGCTCGGGCCAGCGGATCGTCAGCGGCACGTGGGTCGTGGTGTCCCAAAGCCCGGTGTGGCGGTAGGAGACGCCGTGCTCGCCGAGGTTCTCGCCGTGGTCGGCCACCAGCGCGACGACGCTGCGCTCGAGCAGGGCGCGGCTGGCCAGGAAGTCGAGGAGGCGGCCGACGTGGCGGTCGAGGTAGGCGATCTCCCCGGCGTAGAGGTCGCGGTGGCCGCCCAGGGTCCGGTGATCGTAGGCCACCGCTCCGGGCCGGCGGAACGGCGTCCAGGCGCCCACCGGGCCGAGCCCCGGACGCGCCGGACGCCACCCCAGGGCGAACGGCCGCGGCGGCGTGTGCGGGGTGTGGGGATCGAAGAGGTGGAGCCAGAGGAAGAACGGACGCCGGCGGCGGCTGATCCAGTCGATCGCCTCGTCGACCACGGCCTCGGCGGCGGACTCCCGGGGCGGCACCTGGTAGCTCTCGAAGCCCTGGGCGAGGCCGGATTGCCGGCCGCCGAGGTGGCGCGCCGCGACGATCGCGGCGGTGTCGTAGCCGGCGTCGCGAAAGAGCTCCGCCAGCGTCGTGCGGTCGGCGGCCAGAGGGGTGCGCAAGTCGTAGACCCCGTGCCGCTTGCCGTAGAGGCCGGTGAGGACCGACGCGAAGCTCGGATTGGTAACGTTGAACGGCGAGTAGGCCTCGAGCCAGACGTCGCTTTCGGCGGCCAGGCGGTCGATCGCGGGCGTCGGCGAGGTCTGCTGACCGCCGTAGGCTCCCACCGCGTCGGCGCGGACGGTGTCGAGCCCTAAGAGGACGACGTGGGGCCGTCCGTCGCCCGGCGTCGGCTCGGCGGCGCCGCGGCTGTAGACCGCCGGGTTGCCCCACAGCGCCTCTGCCGCGTCGCAGCCCGGACCTTCGGCGTCGACCCGCAACACCAGGCGGACGCGCCGGCGCGCGAAGGCGTCGAGCGGCACCTCGACGGGAGGCGGCGCGAAGGGCTCGGGCGCCGCGATCGGCTGGCGATGGATTTCCACCGTCCCGCCGGCGTCGACGATCCTGACGGCGTAGGCCAGACGGCAGCCGAGGGCGTCGCGGCCCGCCGGCACGAAGGAGAGGTAGGGCTCGTCGCCGAGGTCGAGGGACCAGGCGTAGTCGCGCCCGGCCACGCCCACGAGTGCCCGGATCTCGCCGGCCAGCCGGTGGCGTCGGGTGCCCGCGACGCCTTCACCCAGCCGAACCCACCTCGTTTCGAGGCCCGATTCCCGGGAGCGCAGCTTGCACAGGTCGGCCCGCGTCCAGGCGGCGCTTCCGGGAGCCTGGCCGCAAGCGGCCAGCGACACCAGGACGCCGACGGCCAGGAACCTGACATGATGGCGGACCGCGGTCGTCATGGCTTCGGCCTGGAAGATGATAGCAGCGTGATGGCACGCGTGGACGCCATGAGCGAAGAGAGCAGCCCCGAGCGCCCCAGCGGCGCGCGCTTCGTGGCCCTCGGCATCCTCGTCAGCCGCGTCTTCGGCCTCGTGCGGCAGGTGGCGATCGGGCGCTTCTTCGGCGTCGCCGCGCACGCCGACGTGTGGCAGACCGCGCTGCGCCTGCCCAACGCGATCCAGAACCTGCTCGGCGAGCAGAGCCTGTCGGCGGGGTTCATCCCCGTCTACTCGCGGCTGCTGGCCGAGGGCCGCCGCGACGACGCCGCCCGCTTCGCCGGCGCCGCCTTCGCGCTGCTGGCCGCGGCGGTCGGCGCCGCGGCCGTGGCCGGCGTGGTCTTCGCGCGTCCGCTGGTGGCCATCGGCGCCGCCGGCTTCCTCCGGGACGCCGCCCGGGTCGCGGCCGGCGAGATCGACGTCGACCGCTTCGAGCTCACCGTGCGGGTGGTGCGGGTGATCTTCCCGATGACCGCCTTCCTGGCCCTCGGAGCCTGGGCCCTCGGGGTGCTCAACAGCCACCGGCGCTTCCTCCTGCCCTACGTGGCGCCGGTGGCGTGGAACGTCGCCATCGTGACCGCGCTCTGCGGCGCGGCGGCGCCGGCCGGCCTCCTCTTCCACCCGGAGGACGCTGGCCTGGCCGTGCTCGACCGCTGGCTCCTGGCCGCCGCCTGGGGAGCGCTCCTCGGCGGAGCGCTGCAGTTCCTGGTGCAACTGCCCGCCGTGCTGCGTCTCATGGGAGGTCTGCGGCTGACCTGGCGCCCCCTTGCGGTGCCCGGAGTGCGCGAGGCGCTGCGGGCGTTCGGGCCGGCGCTGCTCGGCCGCGGCGTGGTGCAGATCTCGATGTACGTCAGCGTGGTGCTGGCGAGCTTCCTGCACGCCGGGGCGCCGGCCGCCCTCAACTTCGCCGTGATCCTGATCAACCTGCCGATGCACGCCTTCGGCACCTCGGTGGCCGCCGCCGAGCTCCCCGAGATGTCGCGGCTGACGCCCGAGGAGCTGGGCCCACGCCTTTCCGAGCGCCTCGGCCGCGCCCTGCGCCAGGCCGGCTTCGTCATCTGTCCGTCGGTCGTGGGCTACCTCTTCTTCGGCTACCTGGTGGCGGGCCTGCTCTTCCGCGGCGGCCGCTTCGGGCCGGAGGGCAACGTGCTGGTCGCCGTGGTGCTCGCCGGCTACGCCCTGGGCATGCTGGCGTCGACGGCCTCACGGCTGCTCCAGAACACGTTCTTCGCCCTGCGCGACACCCGCACGCCGGCCCGCGTCGCGGCGTGGCGCCTCGCCGTCGACGCCGGACTCGGCGTCGCCCTGATGGCGTGGCTCGATCGCTACCCGGTCGCCGGGACCTCGGGAGACGGCGACGGGCTCTACTTCGGGGCCGCCGGGCTGGCGGCGGCGGCGTCGGTCGGCGCGTGGTTCGAGCTCGCCCTGCTGCGGCGGCGCCTGCGCGAGCGGATTGCCGACCTGCGCCTGCCGGCGCGGCGGCTCGCCCGGTTGGCGGCCCTGGCGGCCGCCTGCGCCCTGCCCTCCCTCCTGCTGTGGGCGCTACTGCCGCCGTCGCTGCCGGTGCGGGCGCAGGCGCTCGTGGCGCTGCCGCTGTATCCGCTCCTCTATCTCGGCTTCGCCTGGTGGCGGTCGAGCCCCGAGCTCGCCATGTGGCTGGGAGGCCTGGGGCGGCGGCGCGGCCGGCCGGGCACGGGGTGAGTCGCTCTCCGGCGGGGCTGCGGCGCCGAGACCACGGCGCGGTTCGTCGTACAATGACGGGGAAAGGAGATTCGGGAGGCAGGGATGCGAAACACAAGACCGAGAGCGGCGGAGCTGGCCGCCGCGGGCCTTCTCCTGGTCGTCGCGGCGTGCTCGTACCGCTCGACCACGATGGACGCGGACGAGGTCGCCACGGAGCTGCGCCAGCGCGGTCTCGATCCCAACGCGGTGGTCTACCCCCACGGCATCACCGACGAGATGCGGGCCTGGGCCCACCAGGCCGTGGACGGAGCGAAGAGCGAGCTCGAGCGTCTCACTCGGCTCCAGGCCAGCCTGCTCGACCCCGGCCAACTGCCGGTCCGCTACCAGTGGGGCTACACGGGCACCGCGGTCGAGGTCTTCGAGTACCGCCAGGCCAACTGCCTCGCCTTCACCAATCTCTTCGTGGGCATGGCCCGGGAGCTCGGCGTGGAGGTGTACTACCTCGGCGTCAACGACATCGAGAGCTATCGCCGGGAGGGCGACCTGGTGGTCGTCTCCGACCACATCGCGGTGGGCTACGGCACGCTCTCCGACCGCACGATCTTCGACTTCTCGCAGACTCCGCCCGACGACTATCACGACTTCTCCCGCATCTCCGACCTGACGGCGATCGCCATGTTCCACTCCAACCGCGGCGCCGAGGCCCTGCAGGCGGGGCTCGTGGAGGCGTCCGTGCGCTGGCTCGAGACCGCCGTGCGCATCGATCCGCAGCTTGCCAACGCCTGGGTCAACCTCGGAGTGGCGCTGCGCCGCCAGGGCGACCACGGGGCGGCCGAGCAGGCTTACCGCAAGGCCGTCGAGATCGATCCGCGCACCTACTCCGCCTACCAGAACCTGGCCTCGCTGCTGCGGCTCCTGCGCCGCCTCGAGGAGGCCCGGGCCTACGAGCAGATCCTCGCCTCGTCGCCGAACCGCAACCCCTTCACCTATCTCACCCTCGGCGACGTGAGCCTGCTGGGCGGCCGCCTCGACGAGGCCGAGAAGCTCTACCGCCGCGCCGTGCGCCGGAAACCCGACGACGCCGACGCGTACGCCGCCCTCGGCCACCTGGCGGCCTCGTCGGGGAACCTGCGCACGGCGCGCAGGATGCTGCGCAGGGCGCAGAAGTTCGAAGACGCGGGGGAGCACCCCCGCGTGCGCAGGCTCGAGGAGATCCTCGCCCGCCACGACGGCGGCCGGTAGGGGCCGGAGAGGTGTCGGACGGGTCGGACTTGTCGGACGGGTCAGACTTGTCGGACGGGCTGGAATCGCAATTGCATGGGATGCAGCCGGCCGATCCGGCCCCGATAAGATCAGACCGCAACTCCAGGAGCCCGCAATGAAGATCTCCCCACCAAAGCTCCTCTTCCTTCTCTTGGTTCTCCTCGCGCTGGGCGCGGTCGTGGCCACCGCGCCGGGCCAGAGCCCGGCCGCGCCGGACGACGAGCTCGAGACCTTCGTCCCCACGGAGAAGCTGCCCGCCGACAGCGCCATCTCCTTTCCCGTCGACATCTGAAGAGGACGCACCGGGATGAAGAAGTCCTATCCGGTGGAGTTCGTCTACCAGCTCGCTTCGCTCATCGTCGCCGTGATCGTGGTGCATGCCGTCTACGTGGCCTGGGTCCGGCCCAACGCCGACGCCATCCTCGCCGAGCAGACGGCGCGCATGCAGGCCGAGGCGGACTACGTGCAGGAGCGCTCGTTCTTCGTGATCGTCCGCGATTTCGAGCAGGAGTCGTGCTTCGTGCTCATGCTCTGGGCGCTGGCGATCATGGCCTACAAGGGCGCGGCCTCGGCGCGCCAGGAACGCCTGCTGAGGGTGGAGCTGGTGCCCTTGGGCGAGGGCACCCGCGTCCTGCCCGAGGACGCCCGCGAGTACGCCCGCCAGATCGAGGCCTTGCCGGCCGCGGCCCAACGCTCCCTGCTGCCGCGCTCGCTGGTCAGCGCGCTCCACCGCTTCGGCGCCACCCGCAACGTCCAGGACGCCTCCGACACCGCCCACGCGGCGTGCGAGGCCGAGAGCGACCGGCTCGAGTCCGAGCTCTCGATGGTGCGCTACATCGCCTGGGCGATCCCGTCGATCGGCTTCATCGGCACCGTGCGCGGCATCGGCGACGCCCTCGGCAAGGCCCACCAGGCCGTCGAAGGCGACATCGCCGGCGTCACCCAGAGCCTCGGCGTGGCCTTCAACTCGACGTTCATCGCGCTGCTGATCTCGATCGTCCTCATGTTCCTGCTGCACCAGCTCCAGCTCCAGCAGGAGCGCCTGGTGCACGACACCGAGACCTACCTCGACCAGCACCTGATCCGTCACCTCCAGGTGCCTTCCTCCCCATGACGCTCGCGATCGAGATCCACGACGCCGGGCTCGTCGCCGTCCCCTCCGGCGTCGAGCCCGAGCCCGGCTACGCCCTCGTCGACGGCAAGGACCTCGCCGTCGGACGCGCCGCCGCGGACCGCGCGCGGCTGCGCCCGCGCCAGGTCCACCACCGCTTCTGGCACGACCTCGACGACTGTCCCCTGGCGCGTCCCTTCCCCCATTCTCTGAGCGCCGCCGACCTCGCCCATGCCCACCTCGACGCCTTCTGGGAACGGGTGGGCGGCGGCGTAGGGAGCGTGGTCCTGGCGCTCTCGGGGGCCTTCTCCGAGCGCCAGCTCGCGCTCACGCTCGGCATCGCCCGGGCTTGCGGGATCCCGGTGGAGGGCCTGGTCGACGCGGCCCTGGCGGCGGCGTCGGGCGTCGCGGCGGCGCAGACGATCCACCTCGACGTCCACCTCCACCGTCTGGTGGCCACCGAGGTTCGCCGCGGCCCCGACGGCCTGGAGCGCGGACGCGTCAGGGTCGACGACGGGATCGGCCTGGTGGCCGTCCGCGACGCCCTGGCGCGGCGCTTCGCCGAGCTCTTCGTGCGCGCCACGCGTTTCGACCCCCTGCACTCGGCGGCCAGCGAGCAGGAGCTCTACCGCCGCCTCGACGAATGGCTGGCGATCCTCGCCGGCGCCGAGAGCGCCGAGGTCGTCTTCGCGGAGAGGGCGATCGGGACCACCCTCGGCGAGCTCGAGACGGCGAGCGCCGCCCTCCGCGAGCGGACGGACGAGCTCGTCCGCGCGGCGCGCCGCGGCGGCGAGCGGCCGGCGCTGCTCGTCACCCCCCGGCTGGCAGCCTTGCCGGGGGTCTTGCGAGCGCTGGGCGAGGCCACCGTGCTGCCGGCGGGAGCCGCGGCGGCGGGCGCCCTGGCCGTGCACGGCGCCGTGCTGGCGCCGGGCGAGGACGCCCTGCCCTTCGTCATCCGGCTGCCCGCGGACGTCCTCCCGGCCGTCGAGGCGGTGCGGTGATGGCGCGCCGCCGCGCCGCCAACGTCTTCGGCCTGGCGTTCCTCGACGCCATGACCTGCGGCCTCGGCGCCGTGGTGCTCCTCTACATGGTGATCAACGCCGGCGTCTCGCTGCGCGCCGACCGCGTGACCTACGACCTCACGGGCGAGGTCGACCGCCTGGAGGAGGAGGTGCTCCAGGGTCATGCCGGCCTCGCGGTGCTGCGCAACGACCTGCGCGAGGTCGACCGCCGGCACGCGCTAGCCCAGGGCCTGTCGCGGCGCCTGATCGAAACCCTGCAGGAGGTCCAGGTCGAGCTCGCCACGTTCGACGCCGAGACGCTGGCGCGCCGCGAGAGCCTGAACAAGCTCCAGACCGACCTCAAGACGCTCGAGGACGAAGCCCGGCGTCTCGCCGCCTCGGTTCCCGAGGAGGAGACGCCGGGCGAGAGGGTGCGCGCGTTCACCGGCGACGGCGACCGCCAGTACCTGACCGGTCTCAAGGTGGGCGGCGAGCGCATCCTGCTGCTCGTCGACGTCTCCGCGAGCATGCTCGACGAGACCATCGTCAACGTCGTGGTGCGGCGCAACCTGCCCGACGAGCGCAAGATCCGCGCCGAGAAATGGCAGCAGGCGGTGGCCACCGTCGACTGGCTGGCGACCCAACTGCCGCGCGCGAGCTACTTCCAGGTCTACACCTTCGCCGAGACCGCGGCGCCGCTGATCGACGGCACCGGCGGCCAGTGGCTGTCCGCCGGCGACACGGAGGCCCTCGGCAAGGCGGTGGCGACGCTGCGCGCCGTGGCGCCCGACGGCGGCACCAGCCTGCACAACGCCTTCGCGGCGATCCGCGCGTTGCGGCCGGCGCCGGACAACCTGATCTTGCTCACCGACGGCCTGCCCACCCAGGGGCGCGAGCGTCCGCGCGGCGGCAAGGTGTCGGCCAAGGACCGCCTGAAGCACTTCGAGCGCGCCGTCCAGGAGCTGCCGGCGGGCCTTCCCGTGAACGTGATCCTCTTTCCCATGGAGGGCGATCCGATGGCGGCGAGCGCCTTCTGGCAGCTCGCCATGAAGACCCGCGGCTCGCTGCTCAGCCCGCCGGAGGACTGGCCGTGAGGCGCCGCAAGCGTCGCAGCGCGAGCGCCGGCGAGGGCGTCAGCCTGTCGTTCCTCGATGCCGTGAGCTGCGGCTTCGGCGCCATCGTGATGCTGCTGGTGCTGACCAAGATCGGCGAGCCGCAGGCCCTCGAGCGCGCCCGCCAGGACCTCGACGGCCGCGTCGCCGACCTGCAGCGCGAGCTGGCGCGGATCCGCGGCGAGATCCCGGTGCTCGAGCGCCGGCTCAGGTCCAGGCGCGAGCAATTGTCGCACGAGGAGGAGCTCGTCGCCCGCCTGCGCGGCGACCTGTCGCGCATCCGCGGCGAGTTCGCCTCCACGCGGCAGCTCTCGCAGGTGCAGGAGATCCTCGAAGGACGGCTGCTGGCGGCCCAGCAGGAGCTCAGCGAGGAAATGAAGCGCCTGCTCGGGGAGAGCTACCGCCGTCCGCAAGAGGACGCGACGATCGGCGGCATCCCGGTCGACAGCGAGTACGTCATCTTCGTCATCGACACCTCGCCCAGCATGTTCGGCTACGCCTGGCCGGCGGTGCTGCGCAAGATGGAGCAGGTGCTCGACGTCTATCCCACGGTCAAGGGCATCCAGGTGATGAACGACATGGGACAGTACATGTTCTCGAGCTACGCCGGCAAGTGGATCCCCGACACCCCGGGCCGCCGGCGCCTGATCCTCTCCACCCTGCGCAACTGGAACGTCTTCAGCAACTCGAGCCCGGTCGAGGGCGTGCGCCGGGCCATCGTCAACTTCGCGGCGCCCGACAAGAAAGTCTCGATCTACGTCTTCGGCGACGAGTACACCGGCGACTCGATCCAGGCCGTGCTCGACGAGGTCGCCAAGTACAACTCTCGCGACCAGGCGGGCAAGGCGAAGGTGCGGATCCACGGCGTGGGCTTCCCGGTGGTCTTCACCGCGGCCGGCGTTTCGCCGTACACCGGCGTGCGTTTCGCCACCCTGATGCGGGTGCTGTGCCACCAGAACGGCGGCACGTTCGTGGGGCTCAATTCGATCGAGCCTTGAGTTGCGTCAGATCCATCTCTTGCGTCGAAAGTAAACGATCATCCCGGCGGCGAGCCCGATCACGACCAGCCACAGCGCCGGATAGCCCCAATACCAATTCAGCTCGGGCATGTTCAGCGGGCTTGCCTTGGTGTTGAAGTTCATCCCGTAGATGCCGGCGATGAAGGTCAGCGGAATGAAGATCGAAGCGATCACCGTCAGCACCTTCATGACCTCGTTGGTGCGGTGGCTGACGCTCGAGAGATACAGGTCCATCATGCCGCTGGCCAGGTCGCGGTAGGTTTCGACGATGTCCATGATCTGGATCGTGTGGTCGTAGCAGTCGCGGAGGAAGACGCGCGTCTCGCGGTGTACGAGGTCGGACTCCTGCCGCCCCAGAGAGCTGATCACCTCGCGCTGCGGCCAGGCGGCGCGGCGGATGAGGAGGAGCTCGCGTTTGAGCTGGTGGATCTTCTCCAGGGTCCGGCGGTCGGGGTCCTCCACGAGCTCCTCCTCGAGCGCCTCGATGCGCTCGCCGAGCGTCTCCAGCACCGGAAAGAAATGGTCCACCGCGGCGTCGACGATGGAGTAGGCGAGGTAGTCGGCGCCCGCCGAACGGATCTGGCCCTTGCCGCGGCGGAGGCGCTCGCGCACCAGGTCGAAGGCGTCCTCCGGGATCTCCTCGAAGGTCAGCACCCAGGAGCGGCCCAGGTACATGCTGACCTGCTCGCCGGCGACCGCCGCCGCGCTGTGGATCACCCGCATGACGATGAAGAGGTGGTCGTCGTAGTTCTCCAACTTCGGCCGCTGCCCGGAGTTGACCACGTCCTCGAGCGTCAGCGGATGGAGGCCGAAGCGCGCGCCGAGGGCCTGGAGACCCTCGATCTCGTGGGTGCCCGCCACGTGGATCCAGGTGACGCCGGGAGCCTCGTCCGTGATCGCCGCCAGCGCCTCGGTGATCGAGGCGCACTGCGTCTCCTCGAAGCGGTCCGGACCGTAGCTCATGACCGTCACGGTGACCTTCTCGACCCGGCGCCGCGCCGGCGGACGCAGGGTGCCCGGCGCGCTGCCGGGCTCCGAGAGTCGCTTGTGGGAGGGGATCATGCGTTTTTTCTACAGCAATTCGAGCTCCGGCGCCAGCAGCTCCTCGACCGTCTGACGCCGGCGCACCAGCCGGGCGACGCCGGCCTCGACCAGCAGCTCGGGCGCCAAGAGACGGCTGTTGTAGTTCGACGCCATCGACGCCGCGTAGGCCCCGGCGTCGTGGACGCAGAGCAGGTCGCCGACCTCGGCGGCGGGCAGCTCGCGGGGCTCCACCCGGCCCTCCTTGCCCTGGGTGAACATGTCCGCCGACTCGCACAGCGGACCCGCCACCACCCGCGGGCGCGTCGGCTCCTCGTCGCGGCCGACGATCGAGATGTGGTGGTAGGCCCCGTACATGGCCGGACGCACGAGGTTGTCGAAGCCGGCGTCGACCAGGACGTAACGGACTGCGCCGCTCTGCTTGACCGCCCGCACCTCGGTCACCAGCAGCCCGGCCTCGGCCACCAGGTAACGCCCGGGCTCGACCTCGATCGTCAGCTCACGCCCGATCGCCTCCTCCAGCTCGCGCTTCGTCTCCCGCCAGTCGCGCGTGTACGTGGCGACGTCGAACGGCGGTTCGCCGGCATGGTAGGGGATGGGCAGGCCGCCGCCGGTGGAGATCGACTCCACCGTCGCGGACGCGGCGAGCGCCGCGTCGGCGAGGGCGCGGCGCACCTGGGAGAGGTGCAGGAAGTCGGACCCGGAGCCGATGTGGACGTGGACGCCGGTCACCGTCAGGCCGGCGCGCGCCGTCCGCTCGAGGGCCGCCGGCAGCTCCTCGTACCAGATGCCGTGCTTCGAGTGCGCGCCGCCGGTGTTGACCTTCCAGTCGTGGCCGTGGCCGAAGCCGGGGTTGATCCGCAGCGCCACGGCGCCGCCCGGACGGACCGCGGCGAATTGCTCGATCATGTCGGCCGAGCCCAGGTTCACCGGCAGGTCGTGGCTCTCGAGCAGCTCGAGGATCCGGCGGTCGAAGACGTCGGCGGTGAAGTGGATCTCGTCGTCGCGGAAGCCGGCGGCCAGGGCGCGGTGGACCTCGCCGCCGGAGACCGCGTCGACGGCGGCGCCGAGGCCGCGGATGAACCGCAGCAGGCTCAGGTTGGGGTTGGCCTTCTGAGCGTAGCGCACCACGTCGAAGCCGCCGAGGTCGCGAAACCGGCGGCGCACCACGCCCGCGGAATAGACGTAGAAGGGCGTGCCGTGCTCGGCGGCGAGCGCGCGCAGCTCGTCGTCGGGGAGGAAGCGGGTTTTCGGCTCGGCGGCCCCAGGGGCCGCCGGCGTCGGTGGGGTGTCGAGGACGCTCATCGCGCGGCTGGACTGCGGCCGGCGGTGTCCGGTCGCGACCGGCCGTTATCCTAGCCGATCGGATAAGCTCCTGAGATGGACGACCCGCTCGACCTCCTGGTGGTGGGCGCCGGACCCACCGGCATCGCGATCGGGGCCGAGGCCAGGAAGGCCGGCCTCGCGACGCTCCTGGTGGACCGCGGACCGCTGTGCGCCGCGATCGTGGACTTCCCCACCGGGATGATCTTCTTCACCACCCGCGACAAGCTCGAG
Organism: Thermoanaerobaculia bacterium; assembly: GCA_036397835.1. Lineage (GTDB taxonomy): Bacteria > Acidobacteriota > Thermoanaerobaculia > Multivoradales > J023 > DASWIG01. The sequence continues at coordinate 41,874 of DASWIG010000280.1, read as the reverse complement.
ATCGCCGACGTCCCCTTCGGCATCCCCGACGACAAGCCCAACCGCCGCCAGGCCCTGGCCTACTACCAGGGCGTGGCGCGTCGCTACGAGCTGCCGCTCGCCCTCTACGAGGAGGTCCTCGAGGTCCGGCGCACGGACGGGGAGGGCGGGCACTTCGTGGTCCGCACCCGGGCGCGCGATGGCCGCGAGCGCCGGCGCCGGGCGCGCTCGGTGGCGCTGGCCATGGGCTACTTCAACCACCCCCGGACCCTCGGCGTGCCCGGCGAGGACCTGCCCTGGGTCCACCGCCGCTACCGCGAGCCCTACTACCACTTCGGCCAGCACGTGGTGGTGGTGGGCGGCGGCAACTCGGGCGTCGAGGCGGCGCTCGACCTGTGGCGCAACGGCGTGCGCGTGACCCTCGTCCACCGCGGCCCCGCGGTGAAACCCACCGTCAAGTACTGGGTCAAGCCCGACTTCGAGCACCGGGTGGCCGAGGGCTCGATCGCCGCCTGCTTCGAGACCGCCGTGAGGCAGTTCCGCGGCGACGGCGAGGTGGAGGCGGAACGCGGCGGCGAGCGGCGGACGATCCACGCCGACGCCGTCTACGTGCTGATCGGCTACCTGCCCGACGTGGGCTTCGAGCGGCGCTGCGGCATCGCGGTCGACGAGGAGACGCTGGTGCCGGCGTTCGACCCCGAGACCTGCGAGACCAACGTGCCCAGCCTCTACGTCGCCGGCACGCCGCAGGCCGGGCGCGATACCGGCAAGATCTTCATCGAGAACTCGCGCGACCACGGCCCGCGCATCGTCCGCCACGTGCTCAGCCGCCGCGCCGCCGCGGTTGCAGTATAATCGATCCGATCGCGTCGGCGACCAAGGAGACGACCCATGCAGCTCAGACGCCTCATCCCGACCGTCTTCCTCCTGGGGAGCCTGGCGGCGCTCGCGCCGCCGGCCCACGTCGTGGCCCAAGAGACGGCGCCGGAGACGCCCCCGGCCGAGGCGCCGCCGGAGACGTCCTCGGAGGAGATCGCCAACGAAGGCAGCGAGCCCTTCTTCGATACCGTCGACGTCAACATCGTCAACGTCGAAGTCTACGTGACCGACAAGAAGGGCAACCGCATCACCGGTCTCACCAAGGACGACTTCGTGCTCGAGGTCGACCGCAAGCCGGTGACGATCACCAACTTCTACGCCGTGGAGGACGGGGCGGCGCGGGGCGACGGGATCGAGATGCTGCCGCCGCCCGAGGAGCCGGGGCGGCCAGTGGACGACGAGCCGCCGGTGCCGGAGGAGCAGCAGCTCCACCTCATCGTCTACGTCGACAACCTGAACCTGCACCCCTTCACCCGCAACAAGGCGTTCCGCTTCATCCGCACCTTCCTGCGCGAGCGGGTGGGCGACGAGGACCGGGTGATGCTGGTGACCTACGAACGCTCGATGCACGTGCGCCATCCCTTCACCAGCGATCCCGAGCTCATCGCCTCGGCGCTCTACGAGCTCGAGACCCACACGGCCAACGCCGTGCACTTCGACTCCGACCGCCGCGACATCCTCGACGCCATCTACGAGGCCGAGCAGTTCTACCACGTCCGCGGCCGGGCCACGACCTACGCCGAATCGATCTACAACGACATGAGCTTCACCCTGCGGGCGATCGACGACATGGTGGAGACGCTGGCCGGGCTGCCGGGCCGCAAGGCGATCCTCTACGTCAGCGACGGCCTGTCGATGCGCCCCGGCGAGGACATCTTCTACGCCCTCGAGGAGCGCTTCCGCGACTCCGGCCAGGGCAGCGTGCTGATGGAGATCCACCGCTACGACATGACGCGCGACTACCAGCGGCTGACCGCCAAGGCCAACGCCAACCGCGTGACCTTCTACACCCTGGACGCCGCGGGGCTGCGGACCTACTCCTACATGGACGCCTCCAACGCCACCCCCCAGGGCGGCGCCTTCATCGACCAGGTCCATTTCTCGAACCTGCAGAACTCCCTCGTCTACATGGCGCAGGAGACCGGCGGCACGGTGATCATGAACACCAACGACTTCACCAACGGTCTCAACCAGGTGGCCGACGACTTCGAGAGCTACTACTCGCTGGGCTTCAGCTCCGGCAGCAACGAGTCGGGCCGCTACCACAACGTGCAAGTCAAGGTGAAGGGCGACGACGGCAAGAAGTACAAGGTGCGCCACCGCGAGGGCTACCGCGACAAGCCGATGTCGACGCGCATGGCCGACAGCACGCTCGCCGCGCTCCACTTCGGCTACCAGAGCAACCCACTCGACGTCGAGCTCGAGTTCGGCAAGGAGACGCCGGAGGACCGGGGCCGCCGCTTCCTGGTGCCGATCTCGGTGCGCATCCCGATCGGGCGCCTGAGCTTCCTGCCCCAGGAGGAGTTCCACCGCGGACGCGTGCGCCTTTACATCGCCGCGCTCGACGACGAGGGCGGGGTCTCGCCGGTGCAGGACGTGCCGGTGCCGATCGACATCCCGTCGGCCGAGTTCGCCGGCGCCCAGGACCAGTTCTACAAGTACGACGTGACGCTGCAGATGCGCAAGGGCCGCCAGGTGGTGGCGGTGGGCGTCCACGACGAGATCGGCGCGGTGACCGGCTTCGTGACCCGCGGCGTGAGCATCGGCGGGTAGGCGGGACAAGGAGCTGGCGGAGCACATGGGGAAACGCCGTGACGACTGGGTCGATGTCTTCCAGGCCGTGGGCGAGGCTGTTTTCGCCGTCCTGCGCGCGGAGTGGGAGGTGCTGCGCCAGCAGTGGCTCCAGCGCTCGTTGCGGCGGGCGGCGACGGCGGCGGCCCTCATCTTCGCCGCGGCCTGCTTCTTCCTGGCGCTGGTGGCGCTGATGGTGGCCGCCGCGGTGCAACTGGTCGAGCACTTCACCGAGCTGGTGCCCTGGCAAGCCACGCTGGCGGTGGCGGCGGCGGTGCTGGCGGTGATCCTGGCGCTGGCCAGCGTCGCCTATTTCGGCTTCCTGCGGCGCTTCGAGAACCCGGCCGTGCTGGCGCGCACGCGCCTGGACGACCACCTCGCCTGGTGGCGGGAGCGTCTGGTGCGCGACGACGCCGCCCTTCCGGAAGGAGACCATGATGGCGAGCCGTGAGACGGCGGCCCTCGAGCGCCTGGGCGCCCGGCGCCGCGACGCCGAGGCGGCCCTCGCGACCCTGCGCCGTGCCGCCCGGCGCGAGCTCGGCGCCTGGGCGCCGCGGGGGGCGGTGTGGGCGCTGCCGCTGGTGGCCTTCGCCTGCGGCGTCGCCCTGGCGCTGGCGGTGGGGCGCGGAGCTCGGGAAAAGTCTGACAGGTCCGACAGGTCCGACAGGTCCGACAGGTCCGACGTTTCCCGGGATCGATGACCCGCAACGCTCTGATCGTCTTCACCAAGCCCGCCCGCCCCGGACGCGTGAAGACGCGCCTCGTCGGCGAGCTGACGGCGGCGCAGGCGGCGCAGCTCCACGCCGCCTTCCGCGACGACCTGTGCGAGCGTCTGGCGGCGGGGGACTACCACCTCGAGATCGCCTGGGCCCTCGACCACGGCCAGGCCCTGCCCGCGCCGCCGCCGCCGCCGCGGCGCCAGGTCGGCGAGGACCTCGGCGCGCGGCTTTACCACGCCCTCGCCGGCGCGGCGCGACGCCACGAGGCGGTGGCGGCGGTGGGCAGCGACCACCCGGAGCTGACGAGCGCCACCGTCGACGACGCCTTCGCCCGCCTGGCGGCGGGCGCCGACCTCGTCCTCGGGCCGGTGCCCGACGGCGGCTACTTCCTGATCGGCCTGCGCCGCGCCGCCGTGCGCCGCGAGCTCTTCGACGGCATCGCCTGGAGCACGTCGACGGTGCTCGCCGACACCCTGGCGCGGGCCGCCGCGCTCGGCCTCGAGACCGAGCTGCTGCCGCCGGGCCACGACGTCGACCGCCCCGCCGACCTCGCGTCGCTCGCCGGCCGCCTGGCGAGGCGGGACGCGGCGGCGAGCGACGCCTGCCCGCGCACCCGCGCCCTGCTCGAATCCTGGGGCCGCCTGCACCGCTGCGCCGTCTGATCTGCTAGCGTCGGCTTGCTCAAGCGGGAAACGCGAATGAGGATCCTGACCGCCGAAGAGATGCGCGAGGTCGACCGCCGGGCGATCGAGGAGATCGGCGTGCCGAGCATGGTGCTGATGGAGAACGCCGCGATCGGCGTCGCCGACGCGCTCGCCGAGCGCTTCCCGCGGGCGGAGACGGTGGCGATCTTCTGCGGCCCGGGCAACAACGGCGGCGACGGCCTGGCGCTGGCGCGCCACCTCGACGCCCGCGGCTACCGCTGCCGCGTCTACCTGGTGGTCCGCGGCTCGCGCCCCGGCGGCGACGCCGGCGCGCAGCTCGCCATCCTCGAGCAGCTCGGAATCGCCGTCGAGGAGATCGGCCCCGACGCCGACCTGGGCGCGGTGCGCGAGGCCTGCGCCAGCGCCGAGGTGCTGGTCGACGCGCTCTTCGGCACCGGGCTCACGCGGCCCCTCGAGGGCCACTTCGCCGAGCTCGCCGAATGGCTTGGCCGGGCGCCGGCGCCGTGCCTGGCGGTCGACCTGCCGAGCGGGCTCGACGGCAGCCGCGCCGAGGTCCTCGGGCCGCACGGGCGCGCCGAGCTCACGGTGACGTTCGCGGCGGTCAAGGTGGCGCACGTCTTCGCGCCGGCGGCCGACGCCGTGGGCGAGGTCGTGGTGACGGACCTCGGCATCCCGCCGTGGCTCGTCGAGGAGGCGCCTGGGAACCTGCACCTCCTCACCGGCGACGAGCTCGCCGCCTGTCTCGCGCCGCGGGCCGCGGCGAGCCACAAGGGCACCTACGGCCACGCGCTCGTCGTCGGCGGCTCGCCGGGCAAGGCGGGCGCGGTGATCATGGCGGCACGCGCCGCGGTCCGCGGCGGCGCCGGGCTGGTAACGGCGGCGGTGCCGGAGCCGCTCTTGGCCACGGTCGACGGCGGCTCCCTCGAGTCGATGACGTTGCCGCTGCCCGGCGAATCGCTGACGGGAGCGGCCGTCGACGCGGTGCTCGCGGCCGTCGGCGACATCCAGGCGGCTGCCGTCGGCCCCGGCCTCGGCACCGCGGCGGCGACCTTCGACGCCGTGCGTCTGCTGGTCCGCGAGCTGGCGATCCCGATCGTCCTCGACGCCGACGGGCTCAACGCCTTCGCCGGCCGCCTGGCCGACCTCGCGCAGCGGCCGGCGCCGACGGTGCTGACGCCCCATCCCGGCGAGATGGGGCGGCTGCTCGGCGTCGCCTGCTCCGAGGTCCAGGCCGACCGCGTCGCGGCGGCGCGGCGGGCGGCGCGCGAGGCGCGAGCGGTGGTGGTGCTCAAGGGCCACCGGTCGCTCGTGGCCGCGGCGGACGGCGAGGTCTTCGTCAACCCGACCGGCAATCCGGGCATGGCCTCGGGCGGCAGCGGCGACGTGCTGACCGGCCTCGTGGCGGCGCTCCTGGCCCAGGGTTACGAGCCGCTGGCGGCGGCGCAGCTCGGCGTCTACCTGCACGGGCTGGCGGGCGACCTGGCGCTCGTCGACGGGGCGCCCGAAGCGCTCGCCGCGGAGGACCTGATTGCGGCGCTGCCGCGGGCGTTCGCCGCGGTGCGCGCGGCGTGAGGCGCCGGAAGACTCGAAGAAGCATCCGGCCGGCGGTCCCGCGACCGGCGGCCGCTCTTGGAAGGAGACGACATGAAGTTCAAGAAGATAGGCGTGCTCGGCTGCGGACTGATGGGCTCCGGCGTCGCGGAAGTGACGGCGCGGGCCGGCTACACGACCGTGGTGCGCGAAGTCAGCGAGGAGCTGCTCGAGAAGGGCCGCGAGCGCATCGAAGCCTCCCTCCGCAGGGCCGTCGACCGCGGCAAGCTGGCGGCCGAGGAGCGCGACGCCGTGCTCGCGCGGATCACCGGCTACGTCGACCTCGACCCGCTCCAGGACTGCGACCTGGTGATCGAGGCGATCGTCGAGAACCTCGAGGAGAAGCGCAAGACCTTCGCGGCGCTCGACGAGGTGGTCAAAAAGACGGCCGTATTCGCCAGCAACACCTCGTCGCTGACAGTGACCCAGATGGCGGCGGCGACGTCACGGCCCGACCGCTTCGTGGGCCTCCACTTCTTCAACCCGGTGCCGGTGATGAAGCTCGTCGAGGTCGTGCGCACCCTGATGACCGACGACGAGGTGGTCAAGCGGGTGACCGAGCTGGTGCGCTCGCTCGGCAAGGAGCCCGTCCAATGCCGCGACAACTCGGGATTCATCGTCAACCGGCTGCTGGTGCCCTACCTGCTCGACGCGATCCGCGCCTACGAAGAGGGCGTCGGCACGCTCGAGGACATCGACCAGGGCATGAAGCTCGGCTGCGGCCACCCGATGGGGCCGTTCACGCTGCTCGACTTCGTGGGGCTCGACACGACCTACTACATCGCCAACATCATGTTCGAGGAGTACCGCGAGAAGCGCTTCGCGCCGCCGCCGCTGCTCAAGCAGATGGTGCAGGCGGGGCGCCTGGGCCGCAAGAGCGGGCGCGGCTTCTACGAGTACAAGGATTGACGGCGACCCAGGGTGTGAACCTGGGAGGTCGTGGGGCTCTGGGCCGCCAATCTGCTATACTGGGACGTCGTCCGGTAGCTCCGCCGCGGAGACACAGGGGAAGGCCCCTCTGAACAGCGTCGACCGACCACCTTGAGCAGACCACTCCACCCGCCCACCCGGCCCCTACGTCGGCCCTGACGTCCATGGCACGAGTGACCCTCGCCGAGGAGGGTCTCGAGACCCTCTTCGGCATCCAGGACCAGCACCTGAAGCGCCTCGAGCGCGCCTTCGACGTCCGCATCGCGGCGCGCGGCACCGAGCTGCGCGTCGAGGGCGAGGGCGGCGCCGTGGGCGTCGTCGAGAAGCTCCTCGGCGAGCTCTCGGCGATCGGCGAGCGCGGCTTTCGCCTGCGGGCGGCGGACATCCAGACCGCCATCCGCATCGCCCAGGAAGACCCCGAGGCGTCGCTCATCGACTTCTTCCTGCCGCGCGATCCCACCCTCGCCGCCGCCATGCGCATGGTGACGCCCCGCGGCCTCAACCAGCGCGTCTACATGCAGGCGATGCTCGACCACGACATGGTGATGTCGATCGGCCCCGCCGGAACCGGCAAGACCTTCCTCGCCGTGGCCATGGCCGCCGCCGCTTTCCTCGAAAAGCGGGTGCGCCGTATCGTGCTGGCGCGGCCGGCGGTGGAGGCCGGCGAAAAGCTGGGCTTCCTGCCCGGCGACCTCGCCGAGAAGATCAACCCGTACCTGCGGCCCCTCTACGACTCGCTCTACGACCTCATGGGCTACGACAAGGTCAGCCGCCTGCTCGAGCGCGGCACCATCGAGGTGGCGCCCATCGCCTTCATGCGCGGCCGCACGCTGAACGAGAGCTTCGTCATCCTCGACGAGGCCCAGAACACTACCTCGGAGCAGATGAAGATGTTCCTCACCCGCATGGGCTACAGCTCCAAGGTGGTGGTCAACGGCGACGTCACCCAGATCGACCTGCCGCAGTCCGCCACGTCGGGGCTGCGTGAGGCCCTCGAGATCCTTGACGGGATCGAGGGCATCGGCGTGGTGCGCTTCGAGAAGCGCGACGTCGTGCGTCACCCGCTGGTGCAGAAGATCGTCGCCGCCTACGACGCCTTCGAGAGCCGCCGCCAGGACGGCCCGCGCGGCGGCGCCGCGAGCGCCGCTGGCCGGCCGCCGCCGGCGGGTGTAAAGTAGACCCACGAACTACGTTCCGACGCTCGAGCATGGGACAATCCAGGTCGCAGGGATCCTCCAGGCCGCAGGCCACCTCCCGGACGCAGGGCCCTTCCCGTCCGCAGGGAACCGGACGGCGGGCGACGCGGACGGCGGCGCTCAGGCGGCCCCCCGAGAAGGGGCTGGCGCGCGTCAAGCACCGCATCCGCACGACCTGGGAGCACGGGCTGGAGCTCTGGCAGGTATGGACGCTGGCCTTCCTCTTCCTCGCCGGCTGGTGCCTGCTGCCGTCGGGGCTGTTCCAGCCCTCGCGGGTCGAGGCCGGCGCCATCGCCACGCGCACCTGGGTCGCCGACCGCGACCTGTCGGTGATCAATCCCACGGCCACCGAGGAGCTGCGCCGGCAGGCGGCGGCGGCCGTGCTGCCGGTCTACGACTTCAACCGCGGCGTCGAGACCGAGCGCCTGCGCCAGCTCGGCGCCCTCTTCGTCGCCGGCCGCCGGCTGCTCCAGCCGCGTGCGAAAGACGACGAAGAGCCGCGCCCCGGGGACGAAGCGGACGTCGACCTGGCGCCCGACCTGATCCAGGCCCTGACCGAGGCGAGCGGTCTCAAGCTCGCCCCGGAGGAGGTGGAGTGGCTGCGCCTGCGCGGCTTCTCCGTCGAGCTCGAGGACCGCCTGGCGGGCGTCATCCGGCGGGTGCTGCGTTTGGGCGTGGTCAGCGACAAGGCGCTGCTGCTCGAGCACCGCGCCACCGGCATCACCGTGCGCGAGCTCCCGGCCGGACCGGAGCGCGTGCAGCTCGACCTCTACCGCTATCTCGACTACCGCGACCAGCTCCGCGAGACGGTCGAGCAGGAGCTGCGCACCTGGGACGGCCTCGCCGGGCGCGACCGCCAGCTCCTGACCGCTTTCGTGCTCGCCAACGTGACGCCCAACCTGACGCTCAACAGCTCCGAGACGCTGGGGCGGCGCAAGGCCGCGGCCGACGCCGTGGGCTCGCTCTCCCACCCTACCCGCAAGGGCGAGGTGATCGTGCGCAAGGGCGAGCTCGTGGAAGACCTGGCGGCGCGCACGATCGCCGAGATGGCGGGACCGCGCGATCGGCTGCGGCCCTGGCTCACCGGGGCGGGCACCTTGCTGCTGCTGACCGCGGCGATGGCGTTCCTGTGGCTCGGCTCCGGCCTCGAGAGCCGCCGCGACCGCAGCCGCGTGCGCCTGTTCAACGAGCTCCTCATCGTGCTCGCGGTCCACGCCCTCGGCGTGAGCTTCGCCTTCTTCGTGGCCACGGCGCTCGCGGGCGCCATCCAGAGCTCCCCGTGGAGCTCGCTCGCGAGCTACACCTACGCCGTGCCCTTCGCCTCGCTGGCGCTCCTCTGCGTGCTGCTCTACGGGCGCAACGTCGCCTTCTTCCTTACCCTCGTCTTCGCCCTCCTGGTGGGACGGATCGCCGGCGGCGAGGCCCAGTGGACGATGACCTTCTACAGCCTCGTGAGCTCGCTGGCGGCGGTCTTCGCCTTCGATCACCACCACTTCAAGCAGCGCTCGGTGATGATCCGCGCCGCCTGGGTGATCGCCCTGGCCAACGCCGCCGCGGTGGTGACCCTGAAGTCCCTGACCGGCGACGTCGCCGGGGGCATGCCGCAGCTCGGCTTCGACCTTCTCTGCGCGCTGGCCGGCGCCTTCCTGGCCGCCTCCGTGGTCAGCTTCTCGGTGCCGATCTTCGAGGCGCTCTACTCGATCACCACCTATATCAAGCTTCTCGAGCTGTCGAACACCAACCTGCCGCTGCTGCGCCGCCTGGCGCTCGAGGCGCCGGGCACGTTCCAGCACTCGATCGCGGTCGCCAACCTGGCCAAGGCGGGCTGCGAGGCCATCGGCCTCGACTCGGTACTGGTGCACACCGCGGCGCTCTACCACGACATCGGCAAGGTCTTCCGGCCCCACTACTTCGTCGAGAACCAGGTACCGGGGCAGAACCCGCACGACAAGATCCAGCCCTCGATGAGCGCGCTGATCCTCATCAACCACGTCAAGGAAGGCCTCGACCTGGCGCGCAAGCACCACCTGCCGCAGCCGATCTTCGACGCCATCGAGCAGCATCACGGCACGCACCTGATCAAGTTCTTCTACAACCGCGCCAGGGAGCGCAGCGACCCCGAGACCGAGGAGGTGCGCGAGGACGACTTCCGCTATTCCGGTCCCAAGCCGCAGTCGAAAGAGATGGGGATCCTGATGCTCGCCGACGGCGTCGAAGCCGCCAGCCGCACGCTCGTCGAGCCCAGCCGCCAGAAGATCCGCGGCCTGCTGCGCCAGCTTTTCGACAGCTCCTTGCAGGACCACCAGCTCGACCAGACCGACCTCACCCTGGGCGACCTCGGACGGGTCGAAGAGGCCTTCCTCAAGGTCCTGACCAATATCTACCACCGTCGCGTCGACTACCCGGGCTTCGACTTCAACCAACCCGGCAACGCCCCCGGCAAGGCGAAGGGGAGCGGTAAGATCACGGCCAAGGCCGACGCCGAGGACAGCCGTAGCCGCGACGGCCGCACCCTGGAGCTCGCGCGGCCGGCGCTCCGCGACGCCTCCCGCGACGCCGAGCTCGGCCAGCGCAAGGCGAGCTGAGCCGAGCAGGATCATACGGCGAGCTGAACCGAGCAGAACCATGACGGACTCCGACCTGCCCTCGTCCGACGAACCTCCCGACCGCCGCCGCACGCCCGCGGGCCGCTGCGAGATCACCCTGCAGAACCCCCGCGGCTATCCCGAGGCCGGTGCCCGCCGCCACCGCGGCTGGCTGACGCCGGTGGTGGCGGCGCTGGCGCCGGCCGCCACGAGCTTCGCCGTGCGCTTCGTGAGCGATCGCGAGATGCGCCGCCTGAACCGCGCCTACCGCCACGAGGACAAGACCACCGACGTCCTCAGCTTTCCCGACGGCGAGCCGGCGGCCGGCGGCCAGCGGCCGCTGGGCGACGTGGTGATCTCGGTGCCGGCGGCGCGGCGGCAGACCGCGCAGCGCCGTCACGGCCCCGACCGCGAGCTGCGCGTGCTCATGCTGCACGGCCTCCTGCACTGCCTGGGCTACGACCACGAAACCGACGACGGGACCATGGAGCACCTGGAAAGGCGCCTGCGCCGACGGTGGATTGGTGGCGATGGATGATCCCGGCGAGCAAGTCTTGCTGCTGAGCTGGATCGCCGTCGCCGCCGGCGTCGCCGCGGTGCTGCTGGTGACCTCCTCGGCCCTGCTCGAGCGCAGCGGCCCGATCCGCCTGCGCTATTGGGCCGAGCGCGCCGGCGGACGGCTGCTGGCGACCTATTCGGCGCCGCCGCGCTTCGCCGCCTTCCGATTCCTGTTGAGCATCATGGCGCGGCTCGCGGTGGTGATATTCGCCTGCGTCCTGTGGGAGCGTCTGCGCCAACGGCAGGCGGCGTCGGCGGCGTGGATCGCCCTGGCGGCGGTCGTGGCGCTGCTGGCGGTCCTGGAGTGGCTCAACCGCTACCTGGTGGAGCGTCACGCCGAGGACGCCCTGCGGCACTCCACCGCCGTCCTGCGCGGTCTCGGCTTCCTGCTGCTGCCGCTGATCTGGGCCCTCGCCCCCTTCCTGCCCCACCCCAGCTCGGAGGAGGACGAGGAGGCGGCCTCCGACGACGAGATCGAGGCCTTCATCGACGTCGGCGTGCGCGAGGGCATCCTCGAGCCCGAGGAGGAGGATCTGGTGCGCTCGATCGTCGATTTCGGCGACACCCAGGTGCGCAGCGTGATGACGCCGCGGGTCGAGATCGTCAGCGGCCCGGCGGACGCCTCCTTCGAGGAGCTGGCGCGCCGCTTCTTCGAGTCCAAGCACGCGCGGCTGCCGCTCTACCAGGACTCGATCGACCGCATCGTCGGCATCCTCCACATCCGCGACCTCTTCGAGGCCCTTCAGCGCGGCGAGGAGCACGACGCCGCCCGCCTCGCCAACGCGCCGTTCTACGTGCCGGAGGCCAAGCCGCTGCGCGACCTGCTCACCGAGATGCAGAAGCTGCACCAGCAGATGGCGATCGTGGTCGACGAGTACGGCGGCGTGGCCGGGCTGGTGACGGTGGAGGACCTGCTCGAGGAGATCGTGGGCGACATCGCCGACGAGCACGAGCCCCACGAGGTCGAGCGCGAGAAGCTCGACGAGCACCGCTGGCGCCTGCCCGGCCGCACCTACCTCGAGGACCTCGACGAGCTCTTCGACGTCGATGCCGACGACCTGCCTTACGAGACCGTGTCGGGGCTGATCTGCGGCGAGCTCGGCTACGTGCCGAAGCCGGGGGAGGTGATCGAGTCCCACGGCCTGTCGTTCAAGATCGAGGACGCCGACGAGCGGCGGGTGATCCAGGTCGAGGTGATGCGGGCGCCCCTCGAGGAGACGGCATGAAGGACCCTCACCCCCTTCCCCTCTTTCAGGAGGAGAGGGGAGAAGAACCGTACAAGGCCGGCACGGTGGCCCTGGTGGGCCGTCCCAACGCCGGCAAGTCGACGCTGATGAACCGGCTGCTGCCGGAGAAGGTGGCGATCGTCTCCGACAAGCCCCAGACCACCCGCCAGCGCATCGTCGGCATCTTGAGCGAGGCGCGGGGCCAGATCGTCTTCTACGACACCCCCGGCGTCCACCGCCCGCAACACGGCATGAACCGGCGCATGGTCAAGACGGCGCAGGTCGCGCTCACCGAGGCCGACCTGGTGGTGCTGCTGGTCGACGTCTCCCAGAAGCCCGGCTCCGGCGACGCCTTCATGCGCGAGTGGGTCGGCCAGTCGGCGGCGCGCAAGGTCGTCGTCCTCAACAAGATCGACCTGGTCGCCAAGCCCACGCTGCTGCCGCGGATCGCCGCCTACGCCGATGGCGGCGCCTTCGACGAGATCATCCCCGTCAGCGCGGCGACCGGCGACGGCGTCGAGCGGGTGCTGGCGGCGTTGTGGAAGCTGTTGCCGGCGGGCGAGCCGATCTACGACCCGGAGCTCGTGACCATCCACCCCGAGCGGTTCCTGGCGGCCGAGCGCATCCGCGAGAAGGTGCTCGAGCACACCCGCGAGGAGCTGCCCTTCGCCACCGCCGTCCTTGTCGACCAGTACGAGGAGCTGCCCCAGCTTGTCCGCATCCACGCCTCGGTGATCGTCGAGCGCGACGGGCAGAAGCAGATCCTCATCGGCCGCGGCGGGCGCCAGATCAAGGCCATCGGCACCGCGGCCCGGCGCGACCTCGAAGAGTACCTGGGCGAGAAGGTCTTCCTCGACCTCAACGTGCGCGTGGAGAGCCACTGGCGCGACAACCGCCGCATCCTCTCGGACCTCGACCGCGCGCCCTTCGACGTCACCCTGCCATGAGTCGGCCTCCGGCGGGTCTGGGCGGGAATAAGCGGTCCAACCGGGCAAGTCCTCGAGGTGTGCTTCGACCACGTGCTCCGGAAAGTAGCGCAGAACGTGCTTGTTCTGCGCATTGCGATGATAGATGACGTAGCGCGGCGACGCCGGAACGTAGCGCCGGAAGTGGGCGTCGCTCAACGGATAGCCGGCCAGGCCACGGTCGAAGACGCTGTAATCGAAATGGTAGAGCCTGCCTTCGGCAAGGAGGGTCGAGAGCGTGTTCCAGGGGAAGTACGACGTGCCCGGATGCGCGCGGGCGTAGCGATACGCCTGCTCCTGGGGGTTGTCCCGCCAGGTCCACAGCTCGCGCGGCACGCCCAACTGCGGCATCGCCGCGGCGACCGCCAGAACGGCGCCCCAATGCAACAGACGCGCGCCGAGCAGCGGTCGCGAGGGGGTGAGCTCGCCGCGCACGACGACCGTGACCGCCGCCGCGGCGAAGTACGCCACGGCGTGGAAGGAGTTGACCTTGCCGCCGATGATGATGCGTCCGACCGCCGAGGTCGGAAGCACGGCAAAGCCCGCTAGCAGGTAGATCGTCCATGGCGCCTCACGCAGCCAGGCGGCGAGCCGCGCCGGCGCCCAGCCGCGGGCGCGGACGGCGAGCAGGACGAGCAAGAGGAAAGGCGAGCTGTGGATAAAAACGTCGGCGGCCGCGATCAGGGACCAGCCGAACATGCCCCAGCCCCCGCCGCCGACATAGGGCTGCCGCGCCGGTCTCATGATCATGTTGAACCACATCTCCTCGAAGCCGAAGACGGCGAAGAAGGCAAGGCTCACCGCCGCCCCTGCGACCGCCAGGTAGACGAGGAACGTGACGGCCGTCCGTCGTCCCCAGAGGGCCGCATAGACGATCAACGCCAGCGGCAACGGCGCTTCGACCTGCTTCGTCCACGCCGCCAGCACCCCCAGCACCGCCGCGGCGGCGAGGCGGCGGCGGCGCGGCGGTGCGCCTCCTCCGGCGAGCGCCCAGCAGGCGGCGAGGCCCAGCCCCACGGCCGGCGCGTCGACGTGGAGCCGCGCCACAATGGCCCGGGTGGGCTCGACCAGCAACAGCGCCGCCGCCGCCAGCACGGAGCCCGCGAGCCGCCGCGGCGGCCACGGCGCGCCGGCCGCGGCGGCCGACGACACCATAAGCCAAAGCGGCACCAGGATCACCAGCACGTTCAACGTCCCGCCGATCGCCAGCGCGCCGGTCGGCGTCGACGCCAGCCCAGCCGGCAAGTAGAGGAGGTCCTTGACCGGACCGTAGTGTCCCAGCGTCATCGGGCCCTCGCCGGGAGCGAAGTAGAGCGTCCAGCCACGGATCAACGCCACCGACGGCAGGACGCGCACCGCGTTCCAGTCGAGGTGCGGCATGCGGGCCACGTAGACGGCGTAGAGGAGGGCCAGTGCCAGCAGCGCCAGGGGCAAGAGCGCCAGACCGAGACGGTCGAAGCGGCTGCACGACATTTGCGCATTCTATGCGGCTTGTCCGTGCTGCCGGTCTCCGGCACAATAGTGGAGGTCATGAGTCGGTCTTCCCTGCTCCTCGCCCTCCTCCTTCTCCCCTCGCCTCAGTCCTCCGCCGACGAGCGCCGCGCGGTCGAGAACGCGATCATCGTCTCCATCGACTCGGTCCGCGCGGACCACCTGAGCTTCCACGGCTATCCCCGCGCCACCATGCCGCGGCTCGAGGCGCTGGCGAAGCGGCGCGGCGCCCTGGTCTTCGAACGCGCCACCGCGGTCAGCCCGGCGTGCCACCCGTCGCACGCGACCCTGCTGCTCGGCCTCTACCCGCCCCAGTCCGGGGTGCCCTGGTGCGCCGAGAACGCCTTCGACGAGACCCCGTTTGACCCGTCCGACCCGTCCGACCCGTCCGACATGTCCGACTCCGGTTCCGAGCCGCGCCCGCTGCCGATGGCTCGCAAGCGCGCCTCGACCATCGCCAACTGGCTGCGGATCCCCGAGGCCAACGAGACGGTGGCGGGCTTCCTCGGCCGGCAGGGCATGCGCACCGGCGGCTTCGTCTCCATCTGGACGATCGAGCGGCGCTTCGGCTACGACCGCGGCTTCGACCGTTTCGCCGACGAGATGCCCGAGTACTACGGCCCGCAGCGGCTCGCCTGGATCCTGCGCGACGGCATGCGCAGCCAGCGGCGCCAGGTGGGCGAGGCCACGATCGACCGCGCCATCGCCTACCTCGACGGTCTCGGCGAGAGCGAGCGCTTCTTCCTCTTCGTCCATCTGGCCGACGCCCACGTCCCCTACGATCCGCGCTCGCAAGAGCCCTTCGCCGAAGACGCCGCCGCGCGCCGGCGTCTCGAGGCCCTGTGGGGGTCGCGCTATCCCGAGGCGACGCGCGAGCGCGCCATGAAGGCCATGACGAGGAAGGACGGCTTCCTGCTCGACCTCTACGACCGCGCGCTGCGCTACGCCGACGCCCAGCTCGGCCGCTTGCTCGAAGCTCTCGAACGGCGCGGGCGGCTCGACGAGACCCTGGTCGTGGTCACCTCGGACCACGGCGACAGCATGGGCCAGCACCGCTATCTCTCGGCCAAGCTCGACCACCGCCTCTTCTTCGAGCACTCGCTCTACGTGTGGGAGGAGACCCAGCACGTGCCGCTGATCGTCCTCGACCCGTCGGTGCGCAGGCTCGAGCGGCGCACCGCGAACGTCTCGCAGGTGGACGTGGCGCCGACCGTGATCGCCCGCCTCGGCTTCGACCCCGACGACTTCGGCGAGCTGCCGGGCCGCGACCTGACGGCGCTGCCCGAGGCGCCGCGGATCGTCTACTTCCTGACCTTCGGGCGCGGGCGGCCCGGGGTGTGGAAACGCTCGTACCACGAGTACCCCAAGTTCATCGGCCTGCGCTCCGCCGACGTCAAGTTCTTCGTCGACCGTGACCGCTTCCGGGACGCGGACAAGGGGCGGTGCTTCCTCTACGACCTGGCCAAGGACCCGAACGAGCTCGACAACATCTGCGCGCAGACGCCCGAAGTGACCGTCGACGCCTACCGCCGCACGCTCGTGCGCTGGTACGACCGGGCGGTCGCCGGGCGCAAAGGCAGCCTCACCCCCGGCCCCTGATCCCACCCCCCCCGCGCGGCCCGGGACATCCTTTCGGGTGTTGTGACGGCCTCCGCCTCGGCGTATACCGGTGGGGAGCTCAACAAGGAGGCTCGTCATGATCCTTCAACGGCGCCGGCGCCGCCGGCATCGCCTGCGCCACCTACTACGTCCGCCTGGGCGTCAGGCCGGAGAACCTGATCCTGTGCGACAGCGCCGGCGTGATCTACCTGGGCCGCGAGCGCGGCATGAACCCCTACAAGCAGCGCTTCGCCGCCGCCACCGAAGCGCGCACGCTCGCCGACGCTCTCGTGGGCGCCGACGTCTTCGTGGGTCTGTCGGTGGCGGGCTGCGTGACGCAGGAGATAGTGCGCTCGATGAATGAGCGTCCGATCCTCTTCGCGATGGCGAACCCGGACCCGGAGATCACCTACGAGGACGCCATGGCGGCACGCGACGACGTGATCATGGCCACCGGGCGCTCAGACTACCCCAACCAGGTCAACAACGTCCTCGGCTTCCCGTTCATCTTCCGCGGCGCCCTCGACGTGCGCGCCACCGCCATCAACGCGGAGATGAAGCTGGCGGCCACCCGCGCCCTGGCGGCGCTCGCCAAAGAGGACGTGCCCGACTCGGTGATGAAGGCCTACGGCCTCAAGCGGCTGCACTTCGGCGCCGAGTACCTGATCCCCAAGCGGTTCGACTCCCGGGTGCTGATCTGGGAGGCGGCGGCGGTGGCCGGCGCGGCGATGGCCAGCGGCGTCGCCCAGGTCCCGATCGACCTCGCGGAGTACAAGCTGGCGCTCGAGCGGCGGCTCGGCAAGTCGCGCGAGGTGATGCGCATGATGATCACCCGCGCCAAACGGCGCCCGCGCCGAGTGGTCTTCCCCGAGGGAGCGCACGAGAAGGTGCTGCGTGCCAGCCAGATCATCCTCGACGAGGGCTTCGCCCAGCCCGTGCTGCTCGGCGAGCAGGCGGCGATCCGTCGCTCCGCCGCCGACCTCGGGCTGCACTTGGGCGACGTCGAGGTTGTGGACCCCGCGGCCTCGGACGAGCTCGGCAGCTACGTCCTGGAGCTCCACGAGCTGCGCCGGCGCAAGGGCGTCACGCTTACCGAGGCGAGAGCCCAGGCGCTCAACCCCACGGTCTTCGGCGCCCTGATGGTGCGCCGCGGCGCCGCCGACGCCCTGGTGGCCGGCGTTGGCCAGCACTATCCCGAGACCCTGCGGCCGGCGCTGCAGATCATCGGCATGCGCGAGGGCATCTCGCGGGTGGCCGGGCTCTTCATGCTGATCCTCAGGGACCGGCTGTACTTCTTCGCCGATCCCACGGTGAACATCGAGCCCACGGCCGAGGAGATGGCCGAGATCGCGTTGCTCAGCGCCGAGGAGGCGCGGCGCTTTCACGTCGAGCCGCGGGTG
Source organism: Thermoanaerobaculia bacterium (assembly GCA_036397835.1). Taxonomy (GTDB): domain Bacteria; phylum Acidobacteriota; class Thermoanaerobaculia; order Multivoradales; family J023; genus DASWIG01. The sequence continues at coordinate 24,301 of DASWIG010000280.1, read as the reverse complement.
GCGATGATCTCGTTCTCGAACTTCGGCAGCGTCAAGCACCCCTACGCCGACAAAGTGCGCGAGGCCACGCGGATCGTGCGCCGGCGCTCGCCCGAGCTCGAGGTCGACGGCGAGATGCAGGCGGGCACGGCGGTCACGCCGGAGCTCGTCGCTGAGCTCTTCCCGTTCAGCAACCTGAAGGCGCGGGCCAACGTCCTCGTCTTCCCCGACCTGCAATCGGCCAACGCCGCCTACCAGCTCGTCCACCGGCTGGCCGGCGCCGAGGCCATAGGCCCGATCCTGATGGGGATGAAGAAGCCGGTCCACTTGTTGCAGCCCGGCTCCGAGGTCAAGGACGTCGTCAACATGACGGCGATCGCCGTGGTCGACGCGCTCGAGGCGGAAGACAAGGCGGCGGTCGTCGAAATGCTGGCCGAGCCGATAGGGCGCGAGCTCGCCGTCGCCGCGGTGTGACCGCAGGACGGCGTCAGAGGTCTTCCGGCAGCGCGGCCGCGCTCCATTGCAGTTGATCGCGGGCGGTGAGCTCGGCGAGGAGCTCGACGACCGCGGCGGCGTCCGGGCGCCGGCCCGGCTCGGTGGCGAGCAGCGCCATGACCAGGTCCGCGAGCTCCGCCGGCAAGCCCTTCTGGCGCTCGGCGAGCGGCGTCACGTCGCCGGCCAGCGTGCGCTCGATGGTCTCGCGCAGGTTGGCGCCCGCCATGGGGTGGGCGCCGGCCGCGGCCTCGTAGAGCATCACGCCGAGGCCGTAGAGGTCTCCGGCCTGCGTATAGGGCTGCTGCCGCAGGGCCTCCGGGGGCACGTAGCCGGGCGTGCCGTAGAGCTGCTGGGACTCGTCGGAGACCTGCGAGAAGATGAAGGCGACGCCGAAATCGGTCACTTTGACGGCGCCGTCGCGGCCGAGCAGCACGTTGCCGGGCTTGACGTCGCGGTGGATCACCTGGCGCTCGTGAGCGGCGGCGAGGGCGCGGGCGACGGCCAGGGCGAGGGGGATCAGCCGCGCCGCGGGCAGGCGGCCGGTGCGGGCGATGAAGCGGGCGAGGCTCACCCCTTCGACCAGCTCCATGGCGATGAACGCCGAGCTTTCGGCGTCGCCCATGTCGTAGACCGCCACGATGTGCGGGTGGTTGAAGAGCGCTACGGTGACCGCTTCGTTGTGGAGACGGTCGAGCATCTCGCGGCGCCGGCTCTCGGTGGTGATCGAATCGAGACGGATCGTCTTCAGCGCCACCGCCCGGCGCAGCCGGGGATCCCAGCCGCGGTACACCGTGCCCATGGTGCCCTGTCCGATCACGTCCCGAACCTCGTAGCGGCCCAGGTAGGGCGCTCGCGACGCCGCCTGGAGCTGAGAGGCCGTCGACCCTCCGCGGCCCCGCCAGGCGACGAGACGCTCCACGCGCAGCTCGAGCTCCTCGGGCTCGAAGGGCTTCGTCAGGTAGTCGTCGGCCCCTTCGCGCAAGCCGCGGGTGCGATCCGAGGCCTCGGCGCGGCCCGACAGGAAGAGGACCGGGATCGCTGCCGTCGCCGCGTCCCGGCGCAGCTCGCCCAGCACCTCGAAGCCCGACAGCGGCGTCATCATGACGTCGAGGATGATGGCGTCGAACGCCGAGCCGCGCGCCAGCGCCGCGACCTCGCCGGAGTCCTGGGTGAGGACGACGTCGTGACCGGCCTCCTCCAGGCAAAGGCTGATGAGCCGGAGGACGTGCGGGTCATCGTCGCTGACGAGAATCCTGGCCAAGATGGCGGTCCGCTCTGCTCGCGAGACTGGATCGGCCGGAGCTCACCCGACTCTCCCACGAACGTGGGCATCTTAGCCCATATCGGCCGTCCGGCATCGCGCCGGGCGGCCCGGCGCCAGGGTTGCTCCACCGGCGCGTGTTTCGCTACACTGAGCGACTGCATGCGGTTCAGTCGAGGAAGCCCTCGAACGCACAGCCGCCATCATCCGGACTTCCATCCAGAATGCACTCGGCCGGTTCCAGAGTCCCCGCCCTGACCCTCCTTTCCCATCCTGACGTCCGCCGTGTCGGTGAGAGAGCGGTGCTCTGGGACGCACAGACCGAGAACGGCGAAGCGCTGCTGTCGCGATGGCAGCTCGAGTTCTCGCCGCCCCACGGCGGCGCCGCGCGGCCGCTCGAGGACCCCTACGTCAGCCGGCGCCCGATCCGGCTCTCGGCGGCGCGCTTCGGCGGCATCCGCGTCGAATGCACGCGGACGGGCACCCGCGTGATCGCCAACGACGATTGGATCTCCGAGGACCGGGTCTTCCTGGGCGTCGAGGTCGAGCGGGGCGTCGTGCTGGTCCTGGCGGAACGGCTCGCCCTCCTGCTCCACAATTTCGAGGGCTGCGCGGGCGAGGACGAGCTCCCCAGCTTCGGCCTGGTCGGAGGCAGCGCGCTGATGCTGCGCCTCCGGCGCGAGGTCCGCAGCGTCGCCGCCGACACGCGGCCGGTGCTGCTGCGCGGCGAGGCCGGGACCGGCAAGAAGGCGGTGGCCCGGGCCATCCATCGGGCAGGGCGCGCCGATCGACCGTACGTCACGATCCGCGACGCCACGGCCGCCACGATCCCCGACCTGCTCGCCCGGGCCGCCGGCGGCACGCTGCTCCTCGACGCCCTCGACGAGGTCGGGACGGAGTTCCAGGCGGAGCTGCGGCGGGCGCTCGACGGCGAGGCCCGCGACGTCCGGATCCTCGCGACCGTGACCGATCATCGCTCCTGCGCGAGCTCCCCGGGGCCGTTGTTCGAGCGGTCGGACGCCCAGGCGCTCGAGGTGCCGGCCCTCGGCAAGCGCCGCGACGACGTGGGGCGGCTGGTCTATCACTTCCTGGGCGCGGCGCTCGGAGAGCTCGCCGCCGGCAGTCGTCTCGCCGATCCGGGTCCCTTCTCGCCGCCGTGGCTCCCGGTGCGGCTGGTCGCCTCCCTGGCCGGACACGATTGGCCGCGCAACGTCGGCCAGTTGCGCCGGGTCGCGCAGCAACTGGCCTGCGACCACCACGACAAGCCGCACGTCGACGTGGGGCCCGACCTCGAGGAGCTGCTGGAGGGCAAGGCGGCGAGCGCCGTGGGCTGGAGCCGGACGGCCAGCGACCGCCGCGCGCCGCGGCCCGGCCGCTGGTTCGGGTCGATCAGCGAGACCGAGCTGCTCTCGGCGCTGCGCGCGCACCGCTGGCAGGCCGAGCCCGCGGCCGCCCATCTCGGCGTCTCCCCCGAGGCGCTCTTCGCGATGATCGAGAAGTACTCTGAGAGGAGCCAGCGGCGCAAAGGGCCACGCCGCTCGCCACCCCCCTTCTGATCAGAAGCGCACCGTCGACCTCAGGAACGCCTGCTGGCGTGGGCTGAGGCCTTCGAGCTCGGCCTCGTCCACCCGCGTCGCGGCGTCGATTACGGCGTCGCCCCAGCCCTCCTCGTCAAGGCCCTCCTCCGCGCAGAAGGTCACGGCGGTCAGGCGGGCGCCGCGGAAATCGGCCCCCGACAGGTCCGCGCCGCGAAAGTCCGCCCCTTCGACGTCGGCGCCGTGGAAGGAGGCGCCGGCGAGGCGGGCGCCCTCGAAGTGGGCGTTCGAAAGGTTGGCGCCGTCGAAGCGGGCGCCCTCGAGATCGGCGTCGCGGAAGCGGGCGTCGCGCAGCACCGCCGCCATCGCCACCAGGCCGCGCAAGGCCCGCCCATCAGCCTCGATGCCGAGGACGTCGCGCCCCGCCAGGTCGCGCTCGGCGAGCAGCCGCCGCACCTCCCGCGGCTCGGCGCGCGGTACCACGTAACGCTCCTCGCGCCACGGGTCGGCGACGTTGTGGTAGCCGCTCTCGGCCTCCCAATAGCCGAGCCGGTCGCGAGGGAGCAGCTCGACCTCGGCGAGCCACTTGAGGCTCTTGTAGAAGTAGCGCCCGGGCACCACCGTCCGCACCGGGCCGCCGTGGGGCTCGGCCAGCGGCTCTCCCTCGTGGGTGAAGGCCACCAGGGGATCGAGCGCGCGGGCGTCGGCGAGGGTCAGGGTCGTCGAATGACCGCGTTCGCTCGCCGCCACGAAGGAGACGTAACGCGCCTCGGGCAGCGGCGCGCAGGGCTCGAGCACGGCCGCCAGGGGCACGCCGCCGAAACGCACGGCGAGCCGCGACCAGCGGGTCACGCAGTGGACGTCCACGGCGCGCTCGACCTGGGGCATGGCCCGCAGCTCGTCGAGGCTCCAGCTCCGCGGCCGCGCCACCAGCCCGGTGACCGCGACGCGCCAGGGCTCGCCGCCGGCCCGCGGCGCGCTCTCGCCGACCACCGGCCATTTCCCCGGCGCCGCCAGCACCTGGCGTGGCGGCAGCTCCCGCGGCGGCCTGGGCTCTTGCTTCGGCACGACGCCCAGCGTAGCGCAAACGGCGACGCCGGGCACCCCCCCGGCCGCCCTGACTTGTGGCGCGGCGGCATCCGAGCCTGACCGCTGAGGCCATCGGCAAAGAACCCAAAAAGGTCAGCAGTGAAGTGTTGACAAAGAGTCGAATGTTGTGAAACCATCTCGAGGTCGGCTAGAAAAGCATGGCCGCAGGCCTGAAGGAGGCTCCATGCTGGCGGCCAGCGAACCGATCTCGATGAATCACCCCCCCCTCTAGGAGACATAGCATGATCCGAGCCACCCGACAGATCCTCACGGCCGCGTCGGTCGCGGCGGGACTCCTGGCCGCCGCGGCGCCGGCGGCGGCAGGCGTCAACGAATGGACCCTCCAGGGACCGGCCGGGGCCACGGTGCGTGCCCTGGCCGTGGACACCGCCCGTCCCAATACTGTCTACGCCGGAACGCAGGCCGGCGTCTACAAGAGCGCCGACCGCGGCAACTCCTGGCAGGCCGTCAACGTCGGGCTGGGCCGGCGCGACGTCATGTCGCTGGCGATCCTCGCCGGTCAGCCGTCGACGGTCTACGCCGGTACGAGCGGCGGGTTGTTGCGCAGCACCAACGGCGGCGGCTCCTGGACCAACGTCACGGCCGGGCTGACGAACGGCTCGGTCCACGCCCTGGCGGCCACCGCCTCGGACCTCTATGCCGGGACCCGCAGCGGCCTGTTCAGGTCGACGGACGGCGGCGCCACCTGGGCGGCGATCAACGCCGGCCTGACCGACACCTGGGTCTACTCCCTGGCGATCGATCCGAGCGCGCCGTCGACGCTCTACGCCGGCACCGTGTTCGGCGGCGCGTTCAAGTCGACGGACGGCGGCGCCACCTGGGCGGCGATCAGCGCCGGCCTGACGGACCCGTTCGTGGCCGCTCTGGCCGTCGACTCCGCCGACCCGGACACGCTCTACGCCGGCACCTACGGCAGCGGCATGTTCAAGTCGGCGGACGGCGGCGCCACCTGGGCGGCGATCAACGTCGGCCTGGGCGAGCAGATCGTCCTGGCGGCGGCCCTGGTCCCCGGTCCGGCCACCCGCGTCTACGCGGCGACCTACGAGGGCGGCGTGTACCGCTCGAACGACGCGGGGGCGTCGTGGAGCGCGATCAACGACGGCGTGACCAATACCGCCGGCCTGGCGCTGGCGATCGATCCGGGCGACCCCGCGACGCTCTACTACGGCTCGGCGGGCGGCGTGTTCCGCTCGCGCAACGGCGGCGCCCGCTGGCAGGCCGCCAACCAGGGCATCGACGCCCTGATCGTCGACGACCTCGCGGTCGATCCGTCCGCTCCGGCGGCGCTCTACGCCGGCGCTTTCGGCGGCGGCGTCTATCGGAGCACCGACGCGAGCGCTTCCTGGCAGGCGTTCAACGAGGGGCTGACCGGCAACGGCGTCTACGTCCAGGCCCTGGCCGTCGACCCCTTCGACCCGTCGACCCTGTACGCCGCGGGCTTCGACGAAGGCGTGTTCAAATCGACCGACGCGGGCGAGACCTGGACCGAGGCGTCGAGCGGCCTACCCGAGACCTCGATCCGGGACGTGGCGATCGATCCCGCCGAACCGTCGACGCTGTACGCCGCCACCACCGGCGTCTACAAGTCGACCGACGGCGGCGCCTCGTGGTCCGCCGTCAACGACGGCATCGCGGGCCTGGCCGGCCGGGTCCTGGCGATCGACCCGATCAACTCCGCGGTCATCTACCTCGGCACGGCCGGAGGCATCTTCAAGACGACCAACGCCGGCGGAACCTGGACGCGTCTGGCGCCGAACATCGACGTGCCGGTCGACGCCCTGGCGATCGATCCCTTGAATTCGTCGACGGTCTTCGCCGGCACCTTCGGCCGCGCGCTCTTCAAGTCGACCGACGGCGGCCAGATCTGGACCCGCATCACCGCCGGGCTCGGCGAGGAGTCGGCGATCGAAGCCCTGCTCATCGATCCGGCGGCGCCGTCGACCGTCTATGCCGGAGCCTTCGGCGGCTCGATCTACCGGTCGACCGACGGCGGCCTGAACTGGGCCGACTTCTCGGGCGGCGTCGAGATCCCGCGCGTCCGCGCCCTGGCGATCGATTCGGCGAGCCCGCGGACGCTCTATGCCGCCACCGACGCCGGCGTCTTCGCGCGCACGGTCACGAGCGGCGGCGGCCCGGGCGGCGGCACCTGCCTCGCCAGCTCGACGACCCTGTGCATCGACGACGAGCCGGGCGACCGGCGCTTCCGCCTCACCGTCGACTACGCCACGGCGATCGGCGGCGGCGCCTCGGGCGCCGCCCGCACCCTGCCTCTGGCGCCCCTCGACGTCGACCAGGGCGGGCTCTTCTACTTCTTCAACCGCCGCAACCCGGAGCTGCTGGTGAAGGTGCTCAACGGCTGCCGGACCAACGGCCGCTACTGGGTATTCTTCGGCGCCCCGACCACGGTGGGCTTCACCCTCACCGTCGAGGACACGGTGGCCGGCGTGACCAGGCAATACGTCAACCCCGACGGTCATCCGGGCGACGCGGTGACCGACACCTCGGCGCTGGCCACCTGCGACCAGTGACGGGGGGAACCCTCACCCCCAACCCCTCTCCCAGGGGGAGAGGGGAGCAAGACTCCGGATTCTCGGTTCCCCCTCTCCCCCTGGGAGAGGGGGTTAGGGGGTGAGGGTTCCGGGTGGATCAATCCCACTCGAGCGAGGCGCCTAGCTGATACTCGGTCACCCGGGTCTCGAAAAAGTTCTTCTCTTTGACCAGGTCGGTCGACTGCGACATCCACGGGAAGGGATTGGGCTTCATGAAGCGCTTGGGCAGCCCCAGGCGCTCGAGCCGCCGGTCGGCGATGTATTCGACGTATTGCGCGAACTGCTCGGCGTTGATCCCCAGGAGACCTTCGGGGCAGGCGTCGTAGGCGTACCTCTGCTCAAGCGCCACGGCCTGGTCGACGAGCCCCACGATCTCGTCGCGGAACGCCCCCGTCCAGACCTCGGGAAATTCCTGCCGGATGGTGTTGATCAGGTCGCAGCCGAAGGCGAGGTGGATCGACTCGTCGCGCATGATGTACTCGAACTGCTCGCCGATCCCGATCATCTTGTTCTGCCGCTTCAAGGCCAGCATCATGGCGAAGCCGGCGTAGAAGAAGATGCCCTCCATGATCACGTAGAAGCCGATCAGGTCGCGCACGAAGCGGCGGATGTTTTCGGTGCCCTCGGTGGTGAAGTTGGGGTCGAAGACCGAGGTCGTGAGCTCGACCACGAAGTCGTCCTTCTCCTTGATCGACGGGATCGTCTGGTACATGTTGTAGATCTCGTCGGGATCGAGCCCCAGGGTATCGCAGCAGTAGATGAAGGCGTCGGTGTGGGTCGCCTCCTCGAAGGCCTGGCGCAGCAGGTACTGCCGCGACTCGGGATTGGTCACGTGGTGGTAGACGGCAAGCACGATGTTGTTGGCGGTGAGCGACTCGGCGGTGGAGAAGAACCCGAGGTTCCAGAGGATGAGGCGCCGCTCGGTAGCCGCCAGCACCTGCGGCGACTTCCACTGCTCGACGTCCTTCTGCATCGAGATCTCCTCGGGCGTCCAGTTGTTGGCGACGCCGTTCTTGTAGTGCTCGCGCGCCCAGTGGTACTTCATCGGCAGGATCTTGTTGGGATCCGTCTTGGGGTTGTTGATGATCGACACGTCGCATTTCCTCCCGAATCGCTTATTGACAGGCCTCGCAGTCGGGGTCGTCGATGCGGCAGAGGGAGGGCTCGGGCCGTTCCCGGACGAGCGATCCCGGCCCCAGCTCCTCCGCGCGGCTGGCTCCACTGCCTCCGGAGCCACTGCCTCCGGAGCCACTGCCGCCGACGGATCCATTGCCGCCGCCGACGGAGCCGTGGCCGCCGCGTGAGCCCAGGGGCCGAGCGGCAACGACCTCCGGCGCCGCCGCGACGGGCAGGTACTCGCGCTTCTGGGTATAGCCGAAGCGGGCGGCGTCGAGCGTCGACTTCTCGATCTGCGTGGCCGCCATCGTCCGCAGGTAATACGTCGTCTTGAGGCCGAAGCGCCACGCCGCCCTGTAGACGTCGGAGAGCTGCTTGCCCGAGCGGCCCTTCATGAACACGTTGTGCGACTGGCTCTGATCGATCCACTTGCCGCGGGTGGCGGTGATCTCGAGGGCGCGGATCGGGTCGATCTCGAAGGCTTCCTTGTACTTGTCCTTGAGCTCGGCGGGCAAGGCGGCGATCGCCGACACGTTGCCGTCGTAGTACTTGAGCTGATCGAGCATGTCCTGGTTCCACAGGTCGAGCCGCTTGAGGTCCTCCACCAGGAAGCGGTTGACCACCGTGAACTCGCCCGAGATGTTGGCTTTCACGTAGATGTTCTTGTAGATCGGCTCGATGCAGGGGAAACAGCCGGCGATGTTGGCGATCGTCGCCGTCGGCGCGATCGCCATGGTGTTCGAGTTGCGCATGCCGTAGCGGGCCACGTGCTCGCGCACCGGCGTCCAGTCGAGGCGCGAGGCGCGCGAGATCTCCACCGGCACGCCGCGCTCTCTTTCCAGGAGCTCGAGGGTGTCGATCGGGAACAGGCCGCGGTCCCACTTCGAGCCCTTGTAGGAGGCGTAGACGCCGCGCTCCCTGGCGAGCTCGGAGGAGGCCAGGATGGCGTGGTAGGAGATCAGCTCGTGGGTCGAGTCGGCGAACTCGAGCGCCGCGTCCGACTCGAAGGCGAGCCCCATCTCGAAGAGCGAGTCCTGGAAGCCCATCAGCCCGAGGCCCACCGGACGGTGGCGCAGGTTGGCGCTCTTCGACTCCTCGGTGGGATAGAAGTTGACGTCGATCACGTTGTCGAGCATCCGCAGCGCGGTGTGGACCGACCGCGCCAGGAGCTCGTCGTCGAGCTTGCCGCCGCGCATGTGGCGCGCCAGGTTGATCGACCCGAGGTTGCACACCGCGGTCTCGTCGGCCGAGGTGTTGAGGGTGATCTCGGTGCACAGGTTCGAGCTGTGGATCACGCCCATGTGGTCCTGCGGCGAGCGGACGTTGCACGGGTCCTTGAAGGTGATCCACGGGTGCCCGGTCTCGAAGAGCATGGTGAGCATCCTGCGCCACAGGCCGCGGGCCTCCACCGTCTTGGTCAGGCGCATCTCGCCGCGCCGCGCCCGCTCCTCGTACTCGAGGTAGCGGCGCTCGAAGGCGCGGCCGTAGAGGTGGTGGAGGTCGCTCACCTCGTCGGGCGAGAAGAGCGTCCATTCACCGCCTTCGGCGACCCGCTTCATGAACAGGTCAGGGATCCAGTTGGCGGTGTTCATGTCGTGGGTGCGGCGGCGCTCGTCGCCGGTGTTCTTGCGCAGGTCGAGGAAGTCCTCGACGTCGTAGTGCCAGGTCTCGAGATAGGCGCAGGTGGCGCCGCGACGCTTGCCGCTGCGGTTGATCGCGTTGGTCACGTCGTTGGCGATCTTGAGGAAGGGGATCACCCCCTGGCTCTCGACGTGGGTCGACTTGATCGGCGAGCCGGTGGCGCGGACGTTCGACCAGTCGTTGCCGATGCCGCCCGACCACTTGGAGAGCTGGGAGTTGTCGCCGAAGCACTTGAAGATGTGCCGCAGGTCGTCCTCGACGGTGGTCAGGTAGCACGAGGAGAGCTGCGGGCGCGGCGTGCCGGCATGGAAGAGCGTCGGCGTCGACGGCACGTAGCGAAGCTGCGACATGAGCTCGTAGAACTCGATCGCCCAGTCCTCGCCCTGGTCCTCGTAGGCCGCGAGCCCCATGGCCACGCGCATCCAGAATCCCTGCGGCAGCTCGGTGGGGATGCCCTCCCGGCGCAAGAAGTAGCGCTCGTAGAGGGTCTGCAGCCCCAGGTACTGGAAGTGGTGGTCGCGCTCCGGCCGCAGCGCCGCGGCCATCCGCTCGAGGTCGAGCTCGCCGAGCTTCGGGGCGAGCAGGCCCTGCTCCACGTGCTGGCGGATGCCGGCCACGAAGATGCGGCGGTAGGCGTCGGAGAGGTCCTTGCCGCGGATCGAGCAGCCCATCACCTCCTTGTAGATGCGCTGCAGCAGCAGCCGCGCCGCCACGTAGCCGTAGGCCGGGTCGCGCTCGATGAAGCTGGCCGCCGCCAGCACCATGGCGCGGTCGATCTTCTCGGTCTCGACCTGGTCGTAGACGCTCTTGATGACCTCGCGGGCCACTTCGTCGACCGCGACGTCGCCGGCGACGCCGCGCGCCGCGCGCCGCAAGGCGTCCTCGATGGTCTTGATGTTCAGGAGCTGGGTGCGGCCGTCGCGCTTCCTGACCGTCAGGCGCCCGAGCTGGGCGTTGGCGAGAGCCAGCTCCTGAGCCTCCGCCCGCGCCTTCTGGCGATCGGCGCGGTAGAGGATGTACGCCTTGGCAATCTCGTAGAGCTGCTCCTTGACCAGATACTTCTCGACGATGTCCTGGATGTTCTCGACGTTCGGGTAGAACTCGTGGAAGCGTCCCCGGATCTCTTCAGTGATGGCGTCGACCAGCTTGTCGACGCTGGCGGCGGAAAGCTCGCGGCCTACCGCCCGCACCGCCTTGGTGATCGCCCCCTGGATGCGGGACGGATCGAAGTCCACGACTTCGCCGGTCCGTTTGACGACGCGCAGATCCAACATTTCCTGACCTCCAAACCTGGGCCCCAAAGAGTCCATCTCCCGCGGCCTGAAGCGCTGTGGGCGCCCCCCATGGCGACCGCGCACGTCCTCGACCCCCGCACCGCACCCTCCGCGTTGCGACACTCCTCCCTAGCGCCGAGGCATTTATGCATCACCGGCTATAGCTTACGAGAAGCGAACACCAAGCTACAAGATGTAGACTCGGCCTGTCAAGATGCCACTAGATAGGGTGGATGTGCACAACTTCCTGTGCAGCAAGGACTTAAGCGGCCTTAAAGATTTCGGGAATTCTCCGGAGCCGCTCTTCACGTGGAGGGGTGGCGGTAGGTCCGGACCTGCTCCGGGTCGACCTCGAGACGCGCCGCGCCGATCAGGTCGAGGCAGTCGGGCACGGCGCCGAAGACGGCGTCGAGGCAGGTCCGGATCGCCCGCGGCTTGCCCGGCAGGTTGATGACCAGGCAGCGTCCGCGCAGCCCCGCGAGCTGGCGCGAGAGGACGGCGGTCGGCACCTGCGCGAGCGAGGCCCGACGCATCTCCTCGCCGAAGCCGGGGAGCAGCCGCGAGCACACCGCGGCGGTGGCCTCGGGGGTCACGTCGCGCGCCGCCGGGCCGGTGCCGCCGGAGGTGAGCACGAGGTCGCAGCCCACCTCGTCGGCGAGCTCGATCAGCGTCGCTTCGATGGCCGGCCGCTCGTCGGCGATCACGCGGCGGTGGAAGTCGTGGGGCGAGCGCACCACGGCTTCGAGGTAGCGCTCCATGGCCGGCCCGGAGAGGTCCTCGTAGTCGCCGCGGTGGGCGCGGTCGGAGACGGTCACGAGGCCGAAGCGGGCGCGGCGCGGCATCGTCTCATCCCGTCTCGCTCAGCCCGTCAGCCGTTCCGGGTTGAGGCCCGCCAGCTCGGGCGGCACGAAGCGGCCGTCCTTGCGGATCAGGCGGCCGTCGAAGAAGACCTCGCCGCCGCCGAGCGCCGGCTCCATGCGCAGCACCAGATCCCAATGGATGTCGCTGCGGTTGCCGTTCCAGGCCTCGTCGTAGGCGTTGCCCGGCGTCAGGTGGACGGAGCCGGCGATCTTCTCGTCGAAGAGGATGTCGAGCATCGGCCTGGTGACGTGGGGATTGAAAGCGATCGCGAACTCGCCGAGGTAGCGCGCGCCCTCGTCGGTCGCGAGCACCGACTCGAGGTGGGCGGTGTCGGAGCTCGCGGCCTCGACGATGCGTCCATCGCGCAAGCCGAGGCGCACGTCGTGGTGAGTCACCCCCTCGTAGATCGTCGGCGTGTTGAAGCGCACGTGGCCCTGGGCGCTGTCCCTGACCGGGGCGGTGAAGACCTCGCCGTCGGGGATGTTGTTGCGGCCGTCGCACGCCACCGCCGGGATGCCGCGGATGCTGAAGCGCAGATCGGTGTCCGGCGCTCTCAGCCGCACCTCGTCGGTCGCTTCCATGAGCTCGCGCAGGGGCTCCATGGCGCGCGACATGCGCGCGTAGTCCATCGTGCAGACGTCGAAGTAGAAGTCCTCGAAACTCTCGGTGGACATCCGTGCTTCCTGGGCCATCGCGTGGTTGGGCCAGCGCAGCACGACCCAGCGGGTACGCGGCACGCGGACGTCGAGGTGCACGGGCGCCCAGGCGAAGCGCCGGTAGAGACGGACCTTCTCCGGCGGGACGTCTGACCACTCGGAGATGTTGGGGTCGGCGCGGATGCCGACGTAGGCCTGGACCTCGGACATCAGGAGCTTCTCGGCCTCGCCCATCAGCCGCATCTGCTCCTCGCTCGCGCACAGCATCAGGTCGCGCCACACGGCCTTGCTGTGGAGCACCACGAGCGGCACGCCGCCGGCCGCGTCGGCGGCGCGGATCACGGCCCGGACCATCTCCTGGGGGCCGTCGATCGAGTCGATGAGCACCTTGTCGCCCGGCTCGAGCGCGCAGGAGTAGCGGATCAGCAGCTCGGCCAGCCGGGCGTGGCGGGGATCGGCCATCGTCGGAATCCGCGCAGCCCCTGCGGCCGGCCGCAGGGGCACGGGCTCAGACCGCGATCACGCAGTCCTCGGCGCCGAAGCGGTTGACGATCAGGGAGTCTGGCTCGCCGTCGTTGATCCAGCGCTCACCGTCGAGGAGGTAGCGGAAACGGTACTCGCGGCCTGCCTCGAGCGACACGGTGGTCGAAAACGAGCCGTCCTTGCGCCGGGTCATCGGATGCGCCTGGGGATCCCACTCGTTGAACTCGCCGAGCACTGCCGCCTCGGCGGCCTCGACCTCTGACGGCAGCTTGAAGGTCACGCGGCAGGCGCGGCCCGACTTGTTATAGCTCTTCTTCAACATGTTCAATCTCCGTTTTTCGAAGGGGGTGCTTCTCTTGGGGGACCGGCGCCAGGAAGCGCCGGCTCAGCCTCGAAGGCTTACCATGAATTCCGGCCTCGTGCAAGTCCGACAGGCCCGACAAGCGGAGGCCCACAGCAGCCGGCGGGCTTACCGCGCGGTCGTCGCCGGCGCCCGCGGCACCGGCCCTTCGACGAAGAAGCCGGCCGCCGCGGGCCGGGCGCCCGACATGATGCGCCAGCCGACCACCTTCTCGTCGATCTCGCGCAGGCGCTTGGAGATCAGCCGGCACAGCAGCTTCATGAAGTCGAGGGCCGCCACCGGATCCATCGACATCACCTCCTTGAGCGTATCGTTGTCGAAGGCGATCACGGTGGTTTCGCCCTGGTAGGCCTTGGCGTCGGCCGAGCGGGGCTCGCCGTCGATCAGGGCCATCTCGCCGAAGAAGTCGCCGCGGCCGAGGATCGCCAGGGCCTCCTCGCCGCCGCCGTCGATGAACTTGGTGATCATCACCTGGCCGTCGAGCACCGCGTACATCTCCTCGCCGGGATCGCCTTCGTGGAAGAGATAGGCCCCCTGGCGAAAGCGCTTCACGTCCGAGAAGTTGGCGAGCGTCGTCAGCTCCGAGCCCGAGAGGCCCTGTTCGCGCAGCAGCTCGATCTTGTCGTCGGAGCGCACCTCCACGGCGCCCGCCTCGCCGCGCTCGGCGCGCCGCATCTTGACGAAGTTCTCCGACGCGGCGTCGGCGGAAAAGAACGTTCGCAGCTGCTCGTTGGCGCCGCGCAGCTTCCTCGCCAGGTCCTGCCAGAAGAGCGAGTAGATGCGCACCCCGAGCTCCGGCTGGCGCTCGATCACCAGCTCGAGCTCCTGGGCGTCGAGACGCAGGATCCGGCAATCCTCGACCGCCACCGCGTCGCCCGAGCGCTTGCCGTGGGAGATGAAGTTGACCTCGCCGAAGACGCTCCCCGGCGGTAGCGTGCCGAGGTGGTAGGTGCCGTAGTGGGTCGGCCGGTAGATCCCCACCGCGCCCTCCTCGAGGGCGTAGATGTCGGCTCCGGTCGAGCCGTACTCGAAGATCTTCTGGCCCTTGGCGTGCCGCTCCTCGCGGGTCGCGCGGCTGAGGTGGAAGATCTGGTCGTCGGTCAGCTCCGACCACAAGGAGAGCTTGCGCAGCCGGTTGGCGAGCCGCAGATGGCCTCCTACCTGGATGGCGCTGGTGGTGGCGTCGGCCGAATCGGGGATCTCGCGCAGAAGCTGCTCGCGCTGCCACTCGAGACGGTCGAAGGCGGTCTGGAGCTTGTCGCGGCGCTCGCGGAAGAGCTGGGCGAGGTCGGGGCTCGTCATCCGCTGGATGGTCTTCAGGGTACGGATGCGCTTCTTCAGCCGATCGCCGTTGTCGCGGTCGCTCTCCTCGACCAGCAGGAAGGCGTCGATGGTCGCCTCCAGGGCCTCGCGGAAGCGCTCGCGCTCGTACTCGACGCGGCCCAGCAGCTCCGCGGTCTCGCGGTCGAAGGGATTGTAGCGCCGCGCCAGCCGCAGCTCCGCCGCCGCCGCGTTGAAGGCGCGGCGGCGGAAGAGGATCTTGCCGTGGAGCTTGTGGACGAAGGGGTTGACGACGTTTTTGCGGCGGGCGATCTCGAGGCATTCGGCCGCCTGCTGGCGCTTGCCGCGCTCTTCGTAGAGCGCCGCCAGACCGAAGAAGTGCGCCGCGTCGATGGCGTTGCGCCGCACCTTCTCGCGCATCGCCTGCTCGACCTCGTGGGGAGCTCGCGGGGTTGTCTTGGGCGCCTCGTCGCGACTCATGCGGCAATGATGTTAGCACGGCTCAATAAGGGGGTTTCTATACGCTCTTGCGTATGATTGAATAGGAGGCGGACGGCAATCCGTGCCGCGACGAGGATCGAGGGGATCGGGCTTCGTCACGGGAGGCGCTGCCATGACGATGCACGCGGTCGACGCATCGGACAGTCAAATGGGCCTGCTGCCCGAAGAGGCGGCGTGGCGGGGCATCGAGCTTTGCCGCCGCGGCGAGTGGCAGGAGGGCTTCTACTGGCTGAGCCTGGCCACCAACGTCACCGTGGAGACGAGCTCGGTGCCGAGCCTCTTCTTCGCCTACCTCGGCTACGGCCTGGCCCGTTTCCACGGCGAGGTCGACGAAGGCCTGCGCCTGTGCCGCCGCGCCGTCGAGCTCGAGCTCTACCAGCCCGAGAGCCACTACTACCTCGCCGCCACCTACCTGCTCGCCGGCGACCGGCGCTCGGCGATGGACGCGATCGAGCAGGGCCTGCAGGTCGACGCCACCCATCCCGGCCTGACGGAGCTGGTGGCCGACATGGGCCCGCGGCGCTCGCCGGTGCTGGCGTTCCTGCCGCGCCGGCACGCGCTGAACCGTTGGCTCGGCAAGGCGCGCCACCGTTTGTTCGGCCCCCGCGAAGCGGGTTAGGATCGCTCCCGCCGTGGAGATTCTCGCCCTCTACAACATCAAGGGCGGCGTGGGCAAGACGGCGAGCGCCGTCAACCTCGCCTACGAGTCGACCCGCGACGGCTCGCGGACGCTCCTGTGGGACCTCGACCCGCAGGGCGCGGCGACCTGGTGCTTCCGCGTCCGCAGCGAGCCGCGCGATCCCCGGCGCCGGCTGCGCGAGGGCAAGGTGGAGAAGAAGAAGGAGCTGCGGCGACGGATCCGCGCCACCGACTTCGAGGGGCTGGACCTGGTGCCGGCGGACTTCGCCTACCGCCACCTCGACCTGGCGCTGGCCGACGCCGAGCGTCCCGGCGAGCGCCTGCGCCGGCTCCTCAGGCCCTTCGCCGGCGACTACGACTACGTCATCCTCGACTGTCCGCCGTCGCTCTCCCTGGCTTCGGAGAACGTCTTCGCCATCGCCGGGACGCTCGCGGTCCCCACCATCCCCACGACGCTGTCGCTGCGCACCCTGGAGCAGCTCCGCGAGCACCTGCGCCGCCTCGAGCTGACGCCGCGGGTGCTGCCCTTCCTCACCATGGTCGACCGCCGCAAGCGGCTCCACCGCGACCTCGCCGCCGCGGGCGATCCGCGGATGCTGCGCTCGGCGATCCCGTACGCCAGCGCCGTGGAGCAGATGAGCGTGCGCCGCGAGCCGCTCGCGCGCTTCGCGAGCCGCAGCTCCGCGGCGCGCGCCTACGAGGAGCTGTGGCGGGAGATCCGCGAGCGGCTCGCGACGTCAGCGCAATAGGGAGCCTCGCGCGTCACGCTCACCGCGTAAAGCGAAAAGTCTGGAGGTGGTGGGCCGCCACCGGCTCGCCGTCCTGCGTCGCGGGGCGGAAGCGCCAGCGCTCGAGGGCACGGACGGCCGCCTCCCCGAGGCCCGGAGAGGGCGCTTCGAGCACTTCCACCGCCGTCACTTGCCCGCGCTCGTCCACCTCCGCCTTGAGGGTCACGTCGCCTTCGACCGCCGCCAGCCAGTCGGCCGGCGGATACTGGGGAGGCGGGGTGAAGAGCTTGACCGGCGGCAGCAGGGCGTTGGCGGCCAGCGTCGGCTCCGGTGCGGACACGGGCGCGGCCGCCGGCTCGAGCTCGAAGTCGAACGCCACCCGGTAGCTGCTCGGCACCGGCTGGCCGCCGCGCGTCGCGGGCTCGAAGCGCCAGAGCGCGAGCGCGTCGCCCGCCGCCTGGTCGAGCTCCGGCGCCGCGCCGCGGACGATCCGCGTCGCCGTGACCGCGCCGGCCGCGTCGATCGCCGCCTCGGCGACCACGGTGCCGGTGAGCCCGGCCTCGCGGGCCGCTTCAGGGTAGGCGGGCTGCGTCGATTCGGTCTTCACCGGCGGCTGCCACGCGCCCTCCGCCGCGGCGACGGCGACCGCCGGCTCGACGGCGACGGTTTCGGGCCTGGCCGCGGCGGCCGGAGGCGGCACCAGGACGACGTCCTGGGGCACCGGCGGCGGCGCGGCCGTGAACGCGAGCCGTGGCGCGTCCGTCTCCGGCGTCCAGCGAACCGCGGGGACGACCTGGACGACGCGGGGCGCCGGCGCCTCGGGCATCCGCGTCGCGGGGGCTCCTGACCGCAGAAGGCTCAGACCGCATCCTCCGGCGAGCAGCAGAGCCGCGGCGGCCCCCCACGTCGTGCCGCGCCGCGCCGTCTTCGCCCGCCGCACCATGGGCGGGCGCCGGGGAGCCGGCGGCGGCCGCGCGGGCTGCGGGAGCGGCTCGGGGGACGGCTGCCGGCCCGTCCCGAGCGCGTCGAAGATCGAAGGGTGGTTCTGTTCGAAGCGTCGCATCGCCGTCCTCCGAGGGACGAAACAGCAAGAACCATACCCACCGTCGAGAAGCCGCCGAGCCCGCCCCAGCGGCGCTCGACCGTCATACCGGAAGGACGCCGCGTCCACGCGAGCGAACGCCCGGCTGGCAGGTTCGCGGTCGTGCTCAGCCCACCGACCTTCCGGACATGCTATTCTGGGCCGCAGCAACCCTCAGACAGGCGCCACCGGCGAGAGCCGTGCGCCTTCAACCAGAGATGGAAGGTGAACCATGGCGATACGAATGAAGCAGCGTCTCGGCCAGGCCATGCTCGCCGCCCTCGTGGCGGCGGCGGGCCTCGCCGCCGCCGGCGCGGAGGAGCGAAGCCTCGAGGAAGGGTTCCTCCGGCGGGGTCTCGCGGCTCAACAGGGCAAGGGCTTCAACGTCGCGGGGGACTTCGCGATCGGCGGCTTCCTCGGCGTCGGCACCGACAACCCGGTACGGTCCGTGCACCTGCAGGACCGTAACGCGGTCTTCCGGATGGACCGCGACGTCAATTCCGCGGCGTTCCTGCTGGTGCGCACCGCGCCGAACAACTTCAACTCGATCCTCAAGACCTACGCGATCGGCGCCGACGCCTCCGGCGTCAACGCCGGCAGGTTCATCATCAACGACCTCGGGACGGCGCTCGTCGGCGGCGGCGTGCGGCGGTTGACCATCGACAACGAGGGCAACTTCGGGCTCAACACGACCGACCCCGTCGCCTCCCTGCAGGTCCACAGCACGGGCTCGCCCTTCCTCTTCGGGCTGGTGGACGACGCCGACGTGCGCCTGACCGTCGACGCCGGCGGCGCGCTGACGATCAACGACCGCCTGGTGCTCGCCCGCCAGTCGACGACGCCCAACGGTCACGCGCTGGGCCAGGAGTCGACCCTCCTCGCCGACCGCGGGGCCGTCCTCGAGAGTTTCGAGGACGAGGCGTGGCTCGCCCTGAACGGCGACAACGCTCTCCTCGTCTCGCCCGGCGACGGCCCGCTCGGCCTGCTGTCGATCTTCGACGAGGACGACCTCCAGCTCAACCCCGCCGCGTCGCCGAGATACACCTTCTCGGGCAACGTGCTGGAGCTGCTCGGCGCCTCCAGCAAGGCCCTCGCGGCCCCGGGGGTCGACAACGCCGGTTCCCTGAGCCTGCAAACCGCCGGCGGCGAGGTCCGGATGCTGGTGGACGACGACGGCGATCGGCCCCAGGCGGGCGGCTTCGTCTACCGCTTCTTCCAGTCCGACACCATGAACGCCAACACCCTGGTCGGCTGGGACCAGGACGGTGACCTCGGAATCACCGGCACGCTGTTCGAGAACAACGCCTTCGACCTCGCCGAAGGCTTCTGGAAGGGCGACGCTCCGATCGAGCCGGGGGACGTGGTGCGGGTCGCTCCACAGGCGGCGAATTCCGTGGTGCTCGCCGAGCGCGCCGCCGACCCGGCGGTGCTCGGCGTGGTGAGCACCGACCCCGGCATCGTGATGGGCGGCGGCGCCTTCGCCGTGGAGCACCTGGCCGCGTCGTGGGGCGAGGAGATCGCGGAGATCTTCGAGCGCGAGCGGGCGGACTTCGAGCTCAAGGCCCTCGACCGGCGACCCGACCTCCAGGAGCTCGCCGCGGCGCTCGCCAGCTTCGAAGGGTTCGTCGCGCGGCTGCGGCCGGAGGCGGGCCTGGCCAAGGCGTTCTCGAAGCCCGCGGACGAAGAGGCCCTCCACGCCGCGTATCGGGACGAGCTCCGGCGTCTGGGGCAGGACCTCGAGAGCGCGGCGCTCAAGGTCTTCTTCGACGAGCGCTTCGTGCGTCTGGCCCTCGCCGGCCGGGTGCCGGTGAAAGCGGACGCGAGCTACGGCGCGATCCGCCCCGGCGACCTGCTGGTGGCCTCGCCCACCCCGGGCCACGCCATGCGGGCCGCGGACCCGGCGCCCGGTACCGTGATCGGCAAGGCCCTGGAGGCGCTCGAAGGCGACACCGGCCGGGTGATGATGCTGGTGATGATGCGCTAGCGCCCCGGTTCTCCGAACCCCCAAAGGCCGGGGTAAGTCCGCGCACCCCGGCCCGGCGGTGCCATAAGATAGCCATTGAGGACAGGGACGCTCTCGATGGAGCCGCCGACGACGTGAACATCCTGCTGGTGGAAGACGATCCGGATACCCTGGAGACGCTCAGGAAGGGCCTCGCCCTGTCGTTTCCCACCTTCACGATCGCCACCGCCCACAGCGCCGAGGACGCCGAGGAGACGGTGGACGGCGGCTTCGTGCCGGAGATCGTGATCACCGACGTGCGGCTGCCCGGCAAGAGCGGCGTCGAGCTGCTGCTCGACCTCGAGCGGCGCCTCGCCGACGTGCGCTTCATCCTCACCAGCGGCTACGACCCCCCGGAGCTTGCCGGCCAGGCCGACGACGAGCGCGTGCTGCGCTTCCTGCCCAAGCCCTTCGAGCTCGCGCAGCTCGTGGCCGAGGTGCAGGGCGCCTACGTGCGCGACCAGTTCTCGGGCACCCACCGCTCGATCACCTTCATCGACATCCTGCAGATGCTCAACATGGCGCGGCGCACGGCCGTCGTGGAGATCGTCGAGGGCGGGCGCCCGATCGGCGTGATCTACATCGCCGGCGGCGAGGTGCGCCACGCAGAGTGCGGCCCACGCGAAGGCGCGGACGCGTTCCACGAGCTGTGCGCCCGGCCCGAGACGTCGTTCCGCATGCGCGCGGACGTCGAGCCGCCGCGGCGTACGATCGCCCTGCCCTTCGACGTCTTGCTGCTCGCAGCGATGAGCGACGGGGACGAATAGTAGGAAGGCATGCCGACCGCCGACGCCAGCGCCGAGACTCCCGCCAGCCGTTGGCGGCGGCGGGTCGACGGCCTGCGCCGGCGCTGGCGCGCCCTCCCCCGGTCCGCGCGGCTGTGGTGGACCGCCGGGCTCGTCCTGGTGGTCGGCGAACGCTTCTTCTCGATCGTCGCGGGCGGCTCCTGCTTCGCCGTGCTGCTCACCGTCCTGCTGTGGACGTGGCTCGTCCCCAGCGTCCTCTACGCCCTCTGGTGGCTGTGGCGCAAGGCCACCTACCGGGTGACCGTACGGCTCTTCGTCTCCTATCTGCTGATCGGCGTGCTGCCGTTCCCCTTGCTGCTCGGGATCGCCGCCTTCGCGCTCTACGTGCTGATCGGCCAGTACGCCTCGGCGGACTTCGGCGACGTGATGGACGGCGTGGACGAGGCCCTGGCCGCCCTCGCCGCGGAGGCGGCCGCGGTCGCTGAGGACGACGGCGTCGAGGCGGCGCACGGCGTCCTCGGCCGCGGGCCGGAGCTGCCCGCCGAGCTGGCGGGATTGACGCCTTTCGTCGATTGGATGCTGCTGGCCGGCGGCGAAACCCGCCGCAGCGCCGGCGCCGCCGATCTGCCGCCGCCTGCTTGGATGGAGAAGGAGACCGACCACGGACTTTACCGCCACGGCGAGGAAACGCTGGCGGCGGCGCTCGCCCGTCGCGGCGGCAACGTCGCCGCCGTCCTCGTGCGGCTGCGGCCGGAGGTGGCCGGGCAGCTCAGCGAGGGCCGCTGGTACCAGGCGATTTTCCAGGACGAAGGCGACGACGAGGACGACGAGGACGACGGGGACGACGACGCCCGCGAGGACGAGCCCCAGGGCGCGGAGGACGCGCCGGACGCGGACGCGCCCGAGGACGCGACGGCGGAGAGGAGCGGCAGGAACGTCCGCGCCAAGGTCGGCGACACCGTCTACGACCTGACGGAAGGCGTGGCGACGGTGGGGACCCGGAGCCTGCGCAGCCGGGCGTGGAATGCGCGCAGCATCTTCTTCATCCGCGTCTCGCCCGAGCTGCGCCGCTGGTCGGACGGCTCGACGATCGCCGGCGAGCAATACGGCACCTTCATCCGCACCTCGCCGGCGGAGGCGACCGCCGATTTCTTCCGTTCGCCGTACGAGATCCGCGAAGCGCTGTGGGGCGTCTTCCTGGGCCTGTGCGCCTTCTTCCTCTTCGTCTACGTCGGCGCCGTGGGTCTGGCGGTCCTCCAGATCTGGGCGATCACGCGCTCGACGGCGCGCCTGACCTACGGCGCCCGCCAGGTGCAGGCGGGGGCCCTCGACTACCGGATCCCGGTGCGGCGCCGCGACCAGCTCGGCGACCTGGCGGTGTCGTTCAACCGCATGACCGAGTCGGTGGCGGGCATGCTCGGCGAGGTGGCCGAGAAGGAGCGGCTCAAGGGCGAGCTCGAGCTGGCGCGCGAGATCCAGCAGAGCCTGCTGCCGGCGCGCCACCTCGAGCACGGCTCGATCTCGGTGCGCGCCTATTTCCGGCCGGCGGCCGAGGTCGGGGGCGACTACTTCGACCTCTTCCCCCTCGACCACGGGCGCCTGCTGGTGGCCATCGGCGACGTGGCGGGCCACGGCCTGTCGACCGGGCTGCTCATGGCGATGGTCAAGTCGGCGGTGGCGACGCTGGTCCAGGAAGGCCACCGCGGGCCCGAGCTGCTCGAGCGGGTGAACCAGTTCATGTTGCGCCAGCCGCGCGAGCACCGGATGGTGACCCTGGCGCTCGCCGACGTCGACGCCGAGGCGCGGACGGTGGAGATCACCAACGCCGCCCATCCCCCGGTCTTCATCTCCGGCGGCACGGTGCGCGAGGTGATGCTGCCGGCGTTGCCGATCGGTTTCCAGTGGCGGTGCCGGCCGCCGTCCGAGCGCCTCGAGCTGGCGCCGGACAGCCGCCTCGTCTTCTACTCCGACGGCCTGGTGGAGGCTCTCGACGGCGCCGACGAGCCGTTCGGCTACGAGCGCCTGCGCGCGTCGATCGAGGCGCAGGCGGCGGCAGGGCCCGAAGAGCTCATGGCGCGCCTGCTGGCGGACCTCGAGCGCCACACCGGCGGCCGTCCGCTCGACGACGACCTGACGATCCTGATCATCGATTGCGGCGCCTGCGCCGCGGTGTAGACTCTCCACGACCCGCGAACGTCAACGACCTCAGCAGGGACCGTAGAGCCATGGCGAAGACCAAAACCTCCTCATCCTCTTCATCCTCCTCCCCTCAGATGACGTGCTTCGTCGTCATCGGCTTCGGGCGCAAGACCGACTTCGCGACCGGCCGGGTGCTCGACCTCGACAGGACCTACGAGCAGCTCATCCGCCCGGCCTTCGACAAGGTCGACGTCAACTGCTTCCGCGCCATCGACGCCAACCTCACCGGCTCGATCGACTCGATCATGTATCAGTGGATCTACCAGGCCGATTTCGTGATCGCGGACCTGTCGACGCTCAACGCCAACGTGTTCTACGAGCTCGGCGTACGCCATGCCCAGCGGCCGAACACCACGATCATCATCGCCGAGTCGGTGCTGATGCAGAAGATCCCGTTCGACCTGAGCTCGTTCGTGATCCATCAGTACCAGCACGGCGGCGACGAGATCGCGGCGGCCGAGCAGGAGCGGTTCGTGGGCCATCTCGCCGGCGTCCTCGAGAAGATCGTCGACGTCGAGACGGCGCGCCGCCGCCAGAAGGCCAAGACCGAGCGGCAGAGCGACAGCCCCGTCTATACCTTCCTGTCGGGCATGGCGCCGCCCAGCTATACCTTCAAGCAGTACCTGGCGCCGCCGGCCTACGTGCCGCCCGAGAAGCGCCCGCAGAAAGTCGCCGAGGAAGGAGACTCCCTGGGCAGCATGATGGAGGCTGCGGAGCTCGCCAAGCGCAACCGGGACTTCGAGAACGCGATCCGTCTCTTCAAACAGGCGATCGAGATGGACACCCGCGACAAGGACAAGCCCGACACCTTCCTGGCCCAACGCCTGGCGCTCGTGACCTACAAGCACGGCGAGCGCAAGGGCGCCGACGGCAAGATCGACGTCGAGGTCGCCAAGCAGGCGCTTTTCGACGCCGAGCGGATCCTCGAGACCTGGTGCGCGCCGCGGCTGTCGAACGATCCGGAGACCCTGGGACTGATGGGCGCGATCAATAAGCGCCTCTTCGATCACACGGACGACATGGAGTACCTCGACCGCGCCATCCGTTTCTACGAACGCGGCTTCTACGTGAAGCAGGACTATTACAACGGTATCAACGTGGCCTTCATGTACACGATGCGGGCGAACCTGATGGACGACGATCCCTTCGAAGCCGTCGTCAGCTACGGCCACGGCAACATGATCCGCAAGAAGGTCGCGGAGATCTGTGAGGAGATGACGGCGGATACGGCCGGCTTCCAGGCCCGCGGCGACAAGCAGTGGGTGCTGATGACGCTGGCCGAGGCCTACCAGGGGATGGGCCGCGCCGAGGACGCCGAGCGGCTGATGCCGAAGATCAAGGCCGAGGCGACCGAGTTCGGCATGTCGAGCTTCCTCGAGCAGAAGGAGAAGCTCGCCGCGGCCATGGCGCAGTTCCAGGGCCGGGTCCCCGCGGAGCTGCTCTCGCAGGCCGCCCGCGCCACGGCGCAGGCCGCGCCGGCGAGAGCTTCCACGACCGTCCGCGGCGCCGCCGCGCCCGGCCAAGGTCCCATCTCGATCTCCCCGGAGCTCCTGGAGGGCAAGGCGGTGCGCTCGATCGAGGTGAGCTGCAAGATCGAATACGCGTAGGAGCGCCCTGCGGCGCGCCCAGCAATCACCGCCGCCGCGCCACCACCAGGGTCACGTCGTCGGTCACCGGCGCCGTTCCTCTGAACGCGGCCAGGGCGTCCAGGACGCCCGTGCGGATCTCGGCGCAGGATCGCCCGCGCAGCCGCAGAACGGCGGCCCGCAGCCGTTCCTCGCCGAATTCACGGTCGGCGGCGTC
>DASWIG010000279.1:0-3439 GCA_036397835.1 Thermoanaerobaculia bacterium | reverse complement strand
CCTCAAGTACCTTCCCGGGCTGCTCCGGATGGTCCGTGCCTTCAGGGAAACCGTGACCGTCGAGACAGCCGGAGCGAGCTTCCGACAAGGCTGGCAGGAATCCCTGGAAGGCGGCACTCGCCCCGCTTCAGAGCTGTGGGACGCCGATGCGGGAGAGGGCACCTCGTTCTGGTCGCCAGTATCACTGGATGTTCTTGCGGATCAACAAGGAGTTCTGCCTGCGGACGATCTGGACAGCGTCAGCGCGCTCTGGCCGGCTGATGATGACCCCGACGAATTGCTGGCGCATGTACTGGCCGAACGGTCCGCCCGCCGAGGGCTTTCTAGGGAGAGCAATGGTTAATGGAATACGTGCTTCTTCGACGCCGAAGCCGGACGCGTGGCCGAAGCGGGCGGCCTCGACGTGGCCAAGAGCTGCGTCCACACCGGGGGACGCGAGCCCGCGCGTCGGCTGCGCAACAAGATCCGCGCTCTCCTGCCGTCGATGACGGACCCGCTCGTCGTCGACTTCACCGGCGTCGAGCACGCTTCGATCTCGTTCCTCGACGAGCTCCTCGGCCGTCTCGCCGACGAGCTCGGCTCCGACGTCTTCCAGAGCCGGGTGCGGATCGTCGGGCTGACCGCGAAGCTGCGGAGCATGGCGAACAACGTCATCGGCCAGTGGCTCACCGGACCGTGACCGCGTGGAAGGACCGGCCGGTTTCGTGGCGTCCTGAGCCGTTCAGAGGCCGATGGAAGGCGAGAAAATCGCCTCCTGAGACTCTCAGCGGGCGATGAAGGCGGCTTTCATCGTCCGCCTGGAGTCTAAGGACGAGATTTTTCGGCGAAAATCGTGTCCTTAGACTCTCGGCGGCCGACGAACGGCCCCGAAATCTCGTCCTGAGACTCTCAGGAGCCGACGAACGACCGATTCGTCGCCCGGTTAGCAGGGTGGGCGGCCGGCGATTCGCGGTGTACCCTCCGCCGAGCTTCTCGGAAGGGGACGAAGGAGTCGTCCGTCTGCCGCTGAGCTTCTCGGCGGCAGGCATCCACCGGTTCCGGCGTCGTCCGAGCGCCTCAGGGGCCGGCGGAGCGGACGGTTCTCGTCGTCCTCCGATCTCTCTGACAGACTTCGTCTGCGATGGACGTCGAGAACCTCGGGCTGACGCCCGCCGAGCGCCGCCTCGCCGAGGCCCTGGACGGCTCGGACGAGGCCCTCGAGGCACTCGCCCGCCGTGACGACGGCGGCGACCTCGCCCGCCGTCACCGTGCCGGCCCGGCGCTGGCGCTGCGCACCGTGGCGCGCGCTCTCACCACGCCGACGTCGTGGCACCGCGACCTCCTCGCCGCGGCGATGCGCCACCTGCAGGCGCGCGCCACGGTCGAGGAGGCGGGCGAGCGCCTGGCGGCGGCCGGCGTCGAGTGGGTGCCGTTCAAGGGCTACGACATGGCGACCCGCTTCTACGCCGCCGCCGAGGAGCGTCCGGCCACCGACGTCGATCTGCTGATCTTGCCGGCCCGCCTCGCCGCGGCCCGTGAGGCCCTCGCGGCGGACGGCTGGCAGCCCCTCTTCACGGGCCGCCGCTACGAGGACTTCCTGGCCGAGGAGAGCTACGCCTGGCTGGCGCGGAAAGCGGACCGGACCCTGATCGAGGTCCATTACCGCCTCTGGGGGATGGCGCCGGAAGGACTGGCCGAGGCCCTGTTCGAACGCTCCCGTCCAGATCCGGGCTTGCCCCCCGGCGGAGGGCGGCTGCGCCCCGCCGACGCCTACTTCGTCGCCGCGGTCCACACCTGGCTGACGCCGCCGCCGCGTCCGCTCACCTCGTGGTGGGACCTGGCCCAGATCTCGGCCGGGCTGACGGCGCAGGAGGTGGACGACGTGGTCGACGCCGCCCGCGAGTGGGACCTCGCTCTGCCGGTGGCGCTGGCGGCGGAGATCTCGGCGGACCTGTGGCGTCGCGACGGCTGCCGCGCGATCGCGAGCCGCCTCGCCGCGTCGCTGCGGCCCGTCGAGCGCCGGGTGGCGTCGCGGGCGCGCCGTCGCGGCCTCACGGGCCTGACGCTGGCGCGCCTCCAGGCGGCGCGGCTGCTCTCCGGGCGCCGCAGCCGTCAGGGCTGGCTCACGGTGTGGCGCCGGGTGTGGGCGCATCCCGGCGTCGTCGAACGGTCGACCCCCGAGGAGTGGCCGTGGATCCGGCGTCGGCTGGTCTCGCTGGGCCGCTCCTTGGGGCCGGGCTGATCACCGTCGGCTGGCCTCTCTCCTCGCCGGCGTCACTGAAACCAGGGAATACGTCACCGTATTTCTGGAAAGGCGGACTAAGCCTGGATCGTCCTCAGGTGGCCGAAGCCCACGAGCTTGCGCTCATCCTCGTCCCACAGCTTCAGGTTGATGCAGCGCAGGCTCTCGAAGAAGGTGATGCGCGTGACGTGCTGGAGCTCCGGCACCTCCTCCATGGCCTGCCGCAGGCGGTAGTTGGGGATCAGGCTCGAGAGGTGGTGGACGTGGTGGTAGCCGATGTTGCCGGTGAACCAGTGGACGAGGGCGGGCAGGTCGTAGAACGAGCTGCCCTCGAGGCCCGCGGTGTTGAAGTCCCAGCGCTCGCGGCCTTCCCAGTAGGTGTCCTCGAACTGGTGCTGGACGTAGAAGAGCCAGACGCCGATCGCGCCCGAGAGCAGGGAGATCGTGAGCTGCACGGCGAGAAAGCGGCCGAGGCCGATCGTCTGCCACATCACCAGGGCCACCGCCGCCAGCGCCAGGTTGTTCCAGATCACGCTGCCCCACTCCTTCTTCCACTCCCGCGGCGCGTCGAAGGGCAGCCGGTGCTTGAAGAGGAATTGATACGCGGGACCGACCAGCAGCAGCACGACCGGGTTGCGGTAGAGGCGGTAGCCGTACCGCTGCCAGAAGGGCCGGGACAGGTATTCGCGGACGGTCAGCGTGCGGATGTCGCCGAACTCGCGGCGGTCGAGGTTGCCGGAGGTGGCGTGGTGGATGGCATGGGTGCGTCGCCAGTAGCGATACGGCGTCAGGGTGAGCACGCCGAGCACCGAGCCCAGGGCGTGGTTGGCCCGCTGCGAGGTGAAGAACGAGCCGTGGCCGCAGTCGTGCTGGAAGATGAAGAGGCGGATCGAGAGCCCCGCCGTCGGCAGGGCGAGCAGCAGCGTGAGCGCGTAGGAGACCTCGAGGCTGACCAGCATCAGGTACCACAGGACGAAGAACGGCACGGCGGTGTTGACGAGCTGCCAGATCGCGAGGCGGTTGTCCGCCTTCTTGTAGGGAGCCAGGATCTTGTTCCAGGGGAGGGAGGGAGTCTTCTCTGACACGTGTCTTCTCGTTTCGGGGAGGGTGGGGTTGGTGCGGGGCGGATCGAGGTCGTCCTCGGGCGTCGTGCGCAGTCTACGCGCCTCGCGCGGCGACCTCCACGCGAGAACGTCATGGGAATGTAAGGAAACGCCC
>DASWIG010000278.1:0-10673 GCA_036397835.1 Thermoanaerobaculia bacterium | reverse complement strand
GTGTCCGTGGCCGAGTCGTTGCCGGGATCGAGGTCGGTGATGCCCGCCGGCGCCGTGACCGTCACGGTGTTGTGCACGGATTCCTCGGCGGCCGGCTGGAAGGTGCACGAGAGGTCGTACTGCACCGAGGTCCCCGCCGGCAGGTCGACGAGATCGTCGATGGCGCCGGAGCCGCCGGCGGCGCAATCGGCGCCGGCCGTCGGCGTGCAAGTCCACGTGCAGCCGGTGAGCTGGGGCGCGAGGGGGTCGTCCACCATGGCGCCGGTGACGTCGCTGGGGCCGTCGTTGGTGACCACGATCACGTAGTCGAGCGTGGTGCCCGGGTCCGACTCGAGGAGGCCGTCGGTCTTGGTCACGGCGAGGTCGGTCTCGGTCGCGTCGACGGTGACGAAGAGCCCCTGCACCTCGCCGTCGATCAGGGCGGCGACGGTGGCGAAGCCGTCCTCGCCGCCGGCGGTGAAGGTCGACTGGGCGAGGCCGCCCGTCAGCGCCGCCATCTCGGGGGTCATCGAGCCGTTGGCGGCGCTGAAGATCGCCGGCGCGCCGTCGGGCATGGCGCAGCTCGCGAAGCCGCCGCCTGAATTGCGCTTGAGGTCCGCCGTCACCGTCGCCGTCTCCCCCGCCTTCAGGCTCGGATCATTGATCGAGAGGCCCATGGTGATCCACGGCGACACGTCGACGTCGGAGTCGACCGTGTCGCAGGAGCCGAAGCCGGGGCCGGCGTTGCAGCCGAACCAGTTCTCGAGCGCGTCGGCGTCGGCGAGCACGCCCTCGTTGCCGATCGCGAGGTCGTTGCCGAAGAAGCGGTTGCAGCGCAGCACGTCGGAGCCCGACGAGCGGATCAGCACCGCGGTGGCGTTGTCGAGGAAGGTGTTGCCGGTGACCTGGATGGGCTCGTGGGCGGAGAAGTCCTGGCCGCCGAAGCCGGTGAGCTGGGCGAGGCCGAGGTTGGCGCCCTGCACCCAGTTGCCGTTGTAGGTCACGGTGGAGGCGAGCGAGGAGTGCGAGGTCACCCGGAAGGCGCCTTGCAAGTTCTGGGTCGGGTCGTTGCCGGCCGCGAGGTTCAGGAAGCGGTTGTTCGACACCGTGATGTTCCTGGTGTGGGCGTGGCCGTTCTCCCAGATCCCGTAGATGGTCTCCGGGTCCGCCGACTGCGCGCTCAAGATGCGGATCTCGTTGCCGTCGATCAGCAGCCCTTCGTAGGCGCCGCCGCTGGTGTTCGACTGCATCGCGATGCTGGCGGCGGTCAGGTGGTTGCCGGGGTCCATGTCGGAGCGGTCGGAAAGCCCGTCGCCGGGGATCTCGATGACGTTGTCGGAGATCGTCTGGTTGTCTCCGAAGGAGTAGTGGATGCCGATGTTCTGGAAGGGCTCGCCCACGGCGAGGCTGAAGTTGCCCGGCAGGTCCGCCGGCATCAGGATGTAGTTATTGGTCACCGTCGTGCCACTGAACGCGGTGATCGCGCCGCCGCCGTGGAACATGCCGATCGGCAGGTCGAAGTCGAGGATGGTGAGGTTCGAGATCGTCAGGTTCAGGTAGTTGCCGCCGCCGCCGGAGGAGGTGAAGTCGAAGACGCCCTCGAGATCCACGTCGGGCAGGTCCCCCGGCCCCTGGATGACGGCGTCGCCGAGGCTGGCGGCGGTGATCGTCAGGTCGTCGAGCGGCGGCACGGCGAGGAAGAACTCGTCGCCGGTCGCGGCGACGCCGTCCGAGCCGAGGGCCCAGCTCGCGGCGGCGTTGGTCTCGGTCCAGTCGAACGTGCCCTGGAGCTCGATGACGGCGCCGTCCGCAGCGGCCTGGACGGCGTCGTCGATGCGCGTGAAGTCGTTGTCGGCCG
The DNA here is from genome assembly GCA_036397835.1 of Thermoanaerobaculia bacterium. GTDB lineage: Bacteria > Acidobacteriota > Thermoanaerobaculia > Multivoradales > J023 > DASWIG01. The sequence continues at coordinate 8,836 of DASWIG010000278.1, read as the reverse complement.
GGGTCGGCGCGTCGCCGGAGGCGGCGACCGACTGCACGATCGTGGGGCCTATACCCGCGGTGGCGGGGGCAGTGAGGATGAGCGCGAAAAGCGTCGCGGGGAGGATATGCAATGGAGTCATGGTCCTTCTCCTGATTTCAAGCCCGTCATCCGGGCCGAGGTGAGCGATAGTCCTATGTACGTCGGCATCAGTCCTACGTCCACCGTAGCACAGACGCGTCGGACCGGCTCACCTAGTCAGGTGGGACAGACGGAAGGCGACCTGTGGCTCACGGTGCCAGGGCCGAGAACGGGGGCAGAGGGATGTTCCTGGCCACCGCGAAGATCACGATCGATGCCAACAACGCGTAGATCGCCCCGGCCTTGAGAAACGGTGCCGGCAGCGGCCGTCCCCTGAGCAGCCGCGACACGCGCGACGCGAAGGAATAGACGAAGATCGGCAGGAAGAGCACCGCCAGAGCATTGAAGCCGAAGGCCGACGCGATGCGGCCGTGCAGCAGTGCATGGAGGGCGCGGGTGGACCCGCAGCCGGGGCAGAGAACGCCGGTCAAAGTATGAAGCGGACAGGGGGGGAGCAAGCGCGACGCCGCCGGGTCGACGGTGTAGACGATCGCGGCGGCGGCGAGGACCGCGACGAGGGCGGCGAGCTCGAAGCGGGCGGCCGGAGAGACGGTCAAACTCAGAACCCTGATTGACCGGCGATCAGCGCCAGCCCGTAGATGACCGCGACGACCGCGCCCGAGACGGCGCCGACGATTGACCAGGTCTTGGCCTTCTGCGACGCCGTGACGGCGCCGGCGTAGTCCCCCGCCTGCAGCTTGGAGTTGACCTGCGACGCGAAGATGATCGCCACGATCCCGAAGGGAAGGCAGCAGAGGACGGTGACGACGATCGCCTCGACGAGGTAGCTCTTGACCGGTTGGGTAGCGTGCTGACCGGCCTGGCGGATTTCTTTCACCGGCGAAAGGGGCTTCACCGGCGAAAGGGGCTGCGCGCACTCCACGCAGAACGAGGCGTCGTCGGGGCTCTCGGCGCCACAGCGGGGGCAGATCATGGAGCTCTCCTTTTCAAATCGTTCATGACGTCAGTCGATTCCCGCAGCAGGGACACGCTTTCCAGCCGGCTCGCACGGGCGTCCGGCACCTGGGGCACGTTGCCGACTCCGGCGCGGCCAGATGATGGCCACAGCGGGGACAGGCCTTCCACTTCGCGTCGACCGGGGTCTGACACCGCCCGCACAGACCGGTCGCCGCCGGCGCCGCGGCGGCACGAGGATCGGCCGCCGGGCCGGTGTCCTCGAGCAGTGCCTCGGTCACGACGGTCCTCGAGGCCTCCACCGGCGCGGGGGCGGGATCCGAGCTCTGGCGCAGCAAGAAGACGTCCTGGCAGAGCTTGTACGCAAGCGCCTGGCCCACCTTGATCACGTCGCCGTTGCGCAGGGGCTGGGGCGTGTGGGGAAGCAGCGCTACGTCGTTCACCCGGGTGCCGTTGGCGCTGCCGAGATCGGTGACGGTCAGCGCGTTGCCCCGGCGCTCGATCCGGAAGTGTTGGCGCGACACGCTCGAGTCGTCGATCACGACGGGGTTTTCCGAGCTGCGCCCGGCCACGGTCGCGCCTTCGGGAACCACCACCACCTCGCCCTTCAGGGCCTGGCAGAAGCCGCCTTTCTCGGCGATCGCGATGAGGTCGCGGGCGGCCGCCGTAGTGAAGGCTTCCTGGCCGCTCTGCAGGAGCTTCACCAGCGCCCGTACGGCGCCTTCGCCGGCGACGGTGCGCGCCTGCGTCATCCACTGGTGCTCGCCGGACGGCAGGTCCAGGCCGCGGAGAAAAGGCCGCGGGGTGCGCGCGAGGCGGATCTCGACCGGCTGCTTGTACGACCACTTGACCGGCGTCTGGCGCGGCGTGTCGGAGACCACGCGCTCGTAGGCGTAGTCGAAGAGCTCGTCGAGGGTGAGCCAGCCGTCGCCGTCGCGGTCCGCCATGCCGCTTTCCATACCTTCGATCAGGAAGCGGGTAAAGAGCGAGCTGTCCGCGTCGCCGATCATGCGGTCGCCCTCGAGGGCGAACTGCGTCTCGTCGGTCGCCGCCAGCACCACGCGGCCGTAGCCCGTGCCCTCGAAGGCGGCGGCGGTGCCCACGCTGCCGCCGAGCACGCCCTTGGCTCCTTGTGGAAAGGCGCCACTGTGGCAGCAATCCAGGATCAGCACGGCGCTTTTCGAGCGGCTGCGGTCCATCTCCTGGGCGATGAAATGGCTCGGGATCGCGGTAGCGCTCAACAGGTCGATCTCGGTGTCCTTCGAGGCCAGGTAGAGATGGCCGTGGTCGTCGCGCACGCCGTGACCGGAGTAGTAGAGCAGCAGCAGGTCGTCGGGTTTCTTCCTGGAGAAGAAGCTGGCGATCTGCCGCCGTACGGAGCTCGTGGGCTCGTCGAGGAGCACCTCGACGTCGTCGAACGAGCCGATCCGAGGATCGCGCAGAACCTCCGCCAGCCGGCTGGCGTCGCGGTTGGGCTTGACGAGCCGCGACAGGCGCCCGTCGTCGAAGACGCTGTTGCCCACCACGAGCGCCATTCGGCGGCCGACGTGGATCGGCTTCGGCGCCACGAACGTCGTGTCCTCGACGGGACCGCCGCGGCCCTCCTCGTCCTCGATCCGGCCCTCCATCGCCAGGAGCGCGACCTCTTCAGCGATCGCCGCCAGGGCCTCGTCGGGCCCGCCGTCGGGGCTTCCCCAGATGGGTCGGCCGTTCTTGGGCCGTGCGTTCAATCTACTGAGCCATTCGACCTGCCTCCAGGCGCAGGGCCTGGCGATCACCGGCAACACCACCAGGCCTTCGCTCTGGCGCCGGCGCAGGAGCTCCGGGATCTCACGGCTGGCGATGAAGTCGGAGGTCAGGTAATTGGCGCTCACCAGGAGGATCGCGATGTGGGCCTGGGCGATGGCGCTGCGGATCTCCCGTTCCCAATCGGCGCCGCCGCCGATGCGGTCGTCCACCCAGAGACGCAGGCTGCCGCTTCCCTTCTCGAGGACCTCGAGCTGTTTGACGAGATCGGTCTTCTCGGCCTCGTCCTGGTGACTGTAGCTGACGAAAACGAGTGGCTGCGCCATGACGTTCTCCCCCGCGTGCCCGCTCGCCACGCCGGGCGCTCACGGTTTCCCTCCGAAGAAACGCTCCGAAGGTATGGACCCCCTCGCGCCGAATTTGTTTATCCGACTGCCGGCGAGCCTGCGAACGGCACGGGCGCGGAGCCGACGGGCACAGCTTCGCTATCAGGCGAGAACGTTCCAGCGCCGCGGACGGTCGAAGTCGGCGAGGCGCACCGGCTGGCGCCGCGGCCCCCAGTCGCCCGCGGGGCCGGCGAAGCGGCCGGCGCACGGCGTGCCGCACTCGGTGCAGCAGCCGTCGTCGGAGAGGCTCCACTTGGTCAGCCGGTACCAGTCGCGGCCCACGAGCGCGGTGCCGCAATGGTGGCAGTAGGTGGTGCCGCCGCCCTCGTCGTGGACGTTGCCGGTGTAGGCGTAGCGAACGCCGTTGGCCACCGCGATCTCGCGCGCCCGGGTCAGGGTCGCCGGCGGGGTGGGCGGCTTGTCCATCATCTTGAAGTCGGGGTGGAAGGCGGTGAAGTGCACGGGCACGTCGGGGCCGAGCTCGGTCACGACCCAGCGCGTCATGGCGTCGAGCTCGCCCTCCGAGTCGTTCTCGCCGGGGATCAGCAGGGTGGTGATCTCGAACCAGACGTCGGTCTCGTGCTTGAGATAGCGCAGCGTGTCGAGCACCGGCGCGAGCTCGCCGCCGCAGATCTTCTTGTAGAAGCGCTCGGTGAAGGCCTTGAGGTCGACGTTGGCGGCGTTCATGTGGGCGTAGAGCTCGCGCCGCGGCTCGGGACAGATCTCGCCCGCGGTGACCGCCACCGCGTAGATGCCGCGCTGGTGGCAGGCCTGCGCCACGTCGACGGCGTATTCCAGGAAGATCACCGGGTCGTTGTAGGTGAAGGCCACGCTCTTGCAGCCCAGGGCCTCGGCGGCGCGGGCGATGGTCTCCGGGTCGGCCTGGTCGGCGAGGGTGTCGATCTCGCGCGACTTGGAGATGTCCCAGTTCTGGCAGAAGCGGCAGAAGAGGTTGCAGCCGGCGGTGCCGAACGACAGGATCGGCGTGCCGGGATAGAAGTGGTTCAGCGGCTTTTTTTCGATCGGGTCGACGCAGAAGCCCGACGAGCGGCCGTAGGTGGTGCTCACGATCTCGCCGTCCTTGGCGCCGCGCACGAAGCACAGGCCGCGCTGGCCCTCGCGCAGCTTGCAGAAGCGAGGGCAGACGTCGCACTGCACCCGTCCGTCGTCGAGGCGGTGCCAGTAGCGGGTGGGATGGGTGGGGCCTTCGATTGCCTGGTCCATGGGATCACCTCCCCCGGAGAGGGAGCTGAGAGCTCCTCGTCCCAGTGTACTCCTACTCGGGTCAACGGGGGCGGCGGAGGGTGAATTCCAGCCGGTGGTGGGATTCTCGCTGCCCATGGTGCTCTACCTGGAGGACGAGGGCCGCTCCGGGCGCGGCAGGAGCCGCAGGCATTTTTTTCCGTCGGGACGGTAAAGATTACCCTTTCCCTTCCCCTGGTCGCAGCCCCTCTCGACGCGGCAAGAGGCCGGCCGCGGCGCGGCTCGATCTCTTCAAGCCCTTCCTGATCAATAGGTTACCGTCGATCAGCAGCCGCGGTCGGCGGCTCGAGGCTCACCCTGGCATCCCACTTGCTCTATGGGAAGGGCGTCCGCCCAGACGATCACGACGAGCGGGGTCGTCGGCAGGCGTGAATGACCGAAGGAGAACAAACCATGAAGATCAAGAGTCTTTCGATTCTGACCATCGGCGCGCTCCTGCTGTGCGCCCCCCTCCTGGCTCAGACTGAGGAACCGGATCCGTACGGCGACCCGCCTCCGTATGAGGAAGAGGCCCAGGAGTCTCAGGACGTCGGCACTGACGTTCAGGACGAGGAGTCGATGGCGACCGAGGACGAGAGCCTCGTCAACGAGGACGAGAGCCTCGCCGGCGAGGACGAGGGCCTCTTCGACAACGACGAGACCGACGAAGAGCTGCCGAGAACCGCGGGCCCGCTTCCGTTGCTCGCGTTGCTGGGTCTGGGCGCGCTGAGCAGCGCGCTCGGTCTGCGCACCTTCCGCCGCCGCAAGTAAACCACTGCAGAAGAACGACCTTCGGTAAGGACGAACTGCGGTAATGGAAGCCAGTGCGTGGCGGTGGATCCCGTCCTGGGGTCCACCGCCGTTCTACGTGTGCTCGGGCTCCCACCGGGACGCATTGAGGTCTCGTCAAATCCTCCCGCGGGTGCGACAATCCCGGCGAACGAAGAGGAGCCCTCATGTCCCTGCTCGACACCCCCCTGACCCGCCACGCCGGAATCGAGGTGCCGCTGATCTGCGGCGCCATGTACCCCTGCTCCAATCCCGAGCTGGTGGCCGCGGCCTCCGAGGCCGGCGGCCTGGGCGTCGTCCAGCCGCTGTCCATGGTCTACGTCCACGGCCACGACTATCGCCAGGGCCTGCGGCTCATCCGCCGTCTCACCAGCCGTCCGGTGGGCCTCAACGTCATCGTCGAACGCTCGTCCAAGGTCTACCTCGAGCGCATGCGGCGCTACGTCGACGTGGCGATCGAGGAGGGCGTGCGCTTCTTCGTCACCTCGCTCGGCAAGCCCGGCTGGGTGGCGGAGCGGGCGCACGCCGTGAACGGTCTCGTCTACCACGACGTGACCGAGCGCAAGTGGGCCGAGAAGGGGCTCGACGAAGGCGTCGACGGCCTGATCGCCGTCAACGACCGCGCCGGCGGCCACGCCGGGCCCAAGAGCGCCGAGGAGCTCATCGACGAGCTCGCCGACCTCGGCGTGCCGGTGGTCTGCGCCGGCGGCATCGGCGACGCCGAGGCCTTCGTGAAGGCGCTGGCGCTCGGCTACGCCGGCGTCCAGATGGGGACGCGGTTCATCGCCACCACCGAGTGCAACGCCCACGAGGACTACAAGCGGGCGATCCTCGAGGCGGGGGAGGACGACGTCGCGCTGACCGAGCGTCTGACCGGCGTGCCGGTGGCGGTCATCCGCACGCCGCACCTCGAGCGGGTGGGCTACAAGGCCGGGCCGTTGGCCCGCTGGATGCTGCGCGGACGCCGCACCAAGCACTGGATGCGCATGCTCTACTCGCTGCAGTCGCTGTGGAAGCTCAAGCGCTCCTCGCTGCGGAGCTTCTCGTCCAGGGACTTCCTGCAGGCCGGCAAGAGCGTCGCGGGGATCCACGCGGTCGAGCCGGCGGGCGACGTCGTCCGCCGCTTCGCGGCCGCCGCGGCCAGGGGGGGCACTTGAATCGCAGGCAGTTGCTCAGGACCGGGCTGCTCGGGGGCCTCGGCCTCGTGGGGTCACCCATGATCAACCTCGGCCGATGCCGCCTCGCGGCCCAGCCTGCGGGCATCGAGGTACCGACCGCGGCGGTGGACCTTGTCCTGGGGTCCACCGTCGTCGACATGCTCGGGCTCCTGACCCTGGACTGGCCCAAGCTGTTTCGCTGGCAGCGGTCCCCCCGCACCTTCGTCGAGAACGATTTCAGGAAGCTGGAGGCCTCGGGCGTCAACGTCTTCCACCCGGCCGTAGAAACCTCCTCCAGCAACGCCCACGACGCCATCCGGCGTTGGATCAACAACTGGCGAGCGCTGCTCGACGCCCACCCTTGCTACTTCTCCCACGTCACCACCGTCAGCGACCTGGTGGTCGCGCCCAAGGTCGGCAAGATCGGCGTCCTCATCGGCTTCCAGAACTCCGACCACTTCCGCACCCTGAACGACGTCGAGGTCTTCCACCGCCTGGGGCAGCGGGTCTCGCAACTGACGTACAACGAGCGCAACCGCCTCGGCGACGGTTGCTACGTCCGCCGCGACCGCGGCCTGACGGCCTTCGGCGCCCAGGTCGTCGCCGAGATGAACCGCCTGGGCATGGTCGTCGACGTTTCTCACTGCGGGGAGCGCACGAGCCTGGACGCCGTCGAGGTCTCCCAGAAACCGGTGCTGATCACCCACTCCAACTGCAAGGCCCTGGTGCCCGGTCATCCGCGGTGCAAGTCCGACCGGGTCATCCGCCGCATGGCCGCCGGGGGCGGGGTGATGGGGATCACCATCGTCCGCGGCTTCGTCAGCCGGAAAGGCTCGCCCACGGTGGAGGACCTGCTCGACCACTTCGACCACGTGGCCCGCCTGGTCGGCCCCGAGTACGTCGGCCTGGGAAGCGACGCCGACGTCGACATCCTCGATCCGAGGACCGGCCGGGAGCGCAGCATCTACCACATCCGCGGGATGGAGCCCGCCGTTCGCGTCTATCAGATCGCGGCGGGCCTCCTGCGCCGCGGCTACAGCCGCGACGACGTCGAGCTCGTCATCGGCGGCAACTTCCGCCGCGCCCTGCTCAACGTCTGGCTCGACGCCACCTCGTGGCCGGTCGTGCCGGAGCGGCTGACGCGGCGAGATCCCTTCTGTCCCGCACGGATCCCCGCGCGGCCTTTCTTCGCCGGATAGGAGGCCCTCACCCCCCGACCCCTCTCCCAGAGGTTGCCTCCCCGCGGATGGATACAATGGGGCCTATGCCGCGAGCTCTGGTCCTCGGCGCGGGCATCAGCGGCCTGGCCGCCGCCCGCCGGCTGCGCCGCGACGGCCTCGAGGTCACGTTGCTCGAGGCCGACGACCGTCCCGGCGGCATGCTCAGGACGGCCCACGTCGACGGTTTTACCGTCGACCTCGGCCCTACCCTGATCCCCGACTCGCGGCCGCTGCGCGAGCTCTGCGCCGACGCCGGCTGCGCCGACGGCCTGGTGGCCAAGGCACGGGCGGTCACCAAGACCTACCTGGTGCACCGCTCACGCCTGGTGCCGCTGCCGAGCAAACCTTCGGAGCTGCTCAGGACGTCGCTGCTCTCCAGCGCCGGCAAGCTGCGGCTGCTGGCCGAGCCGCTGCAGGGCCGAGGACCGGGACCGCTCGAGACCGTGGCCAGGTTCTTCGCCCGCCGCTTCGGCCGCGAGGTGGCCGACCTCGCCGCCGCCATGGCGGTGGGCGCCTACGGCGGCGACTACCGCGAGCTGGTGATCGGCTGCGCCGCGCCGCAGATCTACGAGGCCGAGCGCCGGCACGGCAGCCTGCTCAACGCCATGAACCGCTCGCGGCGGCGCGGCGACGACTACGGCCCGGTGGCCTTCCGCGGCGGCTTCGAGACGCTGGCGGCGCGCCTCGGCGCCGGGCTCGACGTGCGCTGCCGCACCGCCGCCGCCAAGGCCGAGCACGACGGCGCACGCTTCCGCGTCGCGGCGGACGGAGACGGCATCAGCGCCGACCGTCTCGTCGTGGCCCTGCCGCCGGCCGCGGCAGCGGAGGTGCTGGCGCCGCTCGGCGACACCTCGGCCTTCGCCTCGCTGGTCCACGCGCCGCTCGTCAGCGTCGCGCTCGCTTATTCGACGAAGGTTCCGTCGACGTCCGACGCTTACGGCTTCATCGTGCCGCCCGGAGAGAGCTGCCAGGTGCTCGGCTGTTTATTCGCTTCGGCGCTCTTCCCGCACGCCGCGCCGTCGGGGGAGGCGCTGCTGATCGCCACCGCCGGCGGCCGGGTGCGGCCCGAGCTCTGCGACGAGGACGACGAGCGCCTCGTCGAGCTGGTGACGCGCGACCTGCGTCGTCTGCTCGGCGTGGCGGCGCGTCCGCGGACTCTCGCGGTGCGCCGCTGGCGTCCCGGCATCCCGCAGCCCACGGCGTCCATCGCGCCGGCGCGCGAGGCGGCGGCGCGTCTCGAGCGGCGGTATCCTGGCCTGCG
>DASWIG010000277.1:0-22548 GCA_036397835.1 Thermoanaerobaculia bacterium | reverse complement strand
GCTCGAAGCGGTGGACGACCCGTCCTTCGAGCCGTATGGGAGCGGCCTCGGGGACGGAGATCTCCACGGTGACGTCCGCGTGGAGCGGCGCCGGCTCCTCCGTGGGCACGAAGAGAGCGCCGGTGGACAGGTCGCGGCGGTAGGCCGCCAGGAAGTGCGCGTGGTCGGCGAAGGCCAGGCGGTAGACGCCCTCGGGCGAACGCGACGGCGTCTGCGGCGGCGTCGCGGCGATCTCCGGGACGAGCTCGGAGACGAGCTCGCGCGGCGTCAGGAAGCGCACGCCCATGGTGTTCAGGGCCTGCTGGACGAGCGGACGGTCCGAGCGCGCCACCACCGCCTCGACCATGAGGCCGGAGCCGTCGCCCGAGCTCAGCTCGACGCGCAGCCGCGTCCCCCTGGGGAGCACGCGGTTGGTGGTGATGTACATGCCGGAGCTCGACACGTTCATGGTGTAGCCGAGCGACGGCTTCCGGATGCCGCCGGTCCAGAACCGGACCTGGATGCGGCGCGGGTAGCGGGAGTCCTCTCGGCGGTCCATCGCGCTCTCCTCGAGGAGACGCGCCGCATCATACCGAAAGCCGGAGGACGGCGGACGGTCCGCGGCTCCGGACGCCGCGTCCCACGCCAGCCCCACCCCGCTATGAGCACGGCACCTCGGCCAGCCGACCGTCGCCGCGCCCGGCGATCGCCCGGTAGACGTTGAAGTAGCCCGCCGGGTAGTTGCTGCACGAGACCACGGCCAGGCCCAGGCGCTCGACCGGTCCCACGGGCAAGGTGCGCGTGCGGCCCACCGGCGAGACCGCGGCGCCGACGCGGAAGCGGTAGAAGTAAGTGCGTCCCGGCGCCAGGCCGCCGGCGTCGACCTTCACGGTGTAGTCGGCGGCGCCGTCGGTGACGGCCTCGCCCTCGCGCACGACGGCGGCGAAGGCGTCGTCCTCGGCGACCTCCCAGACCACGGCACCGGACGCGGGTCGCCGGCGTCCACGGGCGTGACGCGAGTCCACAGGATGACGGCGTCGGCGAGGGGATCGCCGCTGGCCACGCCGTGGTCGAAGCGCACGTCAGAGACGCCCGCGCCGCAGGCGGCCAACAGCGAGGCGAGCGAGAACGTCAGCAGCGTCTTCTTCACGGTTCTCAGCACTCGATGACGTTGATCGCCAGGCCGCCGCGCGAGGTTTCCTTGTATTTCGTCTTCATGTCCATGCCGGTCTGACGCATGGTCTTGATGACCTTGTCGAGCGAGACCTTGTGGCTGCCGTCGCCGCGTCGCGCCAGGCGCGACGCCTCGATCGCCTTGACGGCGCCCATGGCGTTGCGCTCGATGCAGGGGATCTGCACCAGGCCGCCCACCGGGTCGCAGGTGAGCCCCAGGTTGTGCTCCATGCCGATCTCGGCGGCGTTCTCCACCTGCCCCGGCGGCCCGCCGACGACCGCCGTCAACCCCCCCGCCGCCATCGAGCAGGCCACGCCCACCTCGCCCTGGCAGCCGACCTCGGCGCCCGAGATCGAGGCGTTCTCCTTGAAGAGGAGGCCGATGGCGCCGGCGGTGAGCAGGAACTTCACCACGCCGTCGTCGCTCGCGCCCGGCACGAAGCGGCGGTAGTACTCGAGCACCGCCGGCACGATGCCGGCGGCGCCGTTGGTGGGGGCCGTCACCACCCGTCCCCCGGCGGCGTTCTCCTCGTTGACCGCCATGGCGAAGAGGCCGATCCAGTCGAGGGTGGTCAGCGGGTCCTTGAGCGAGTCCTCGGGCCGCTCCATGAGCTCGCGGTAAAGGCGCGGCGCGCGGCGTTTGACCTTGAGGCCGCCGGGCAGGATCCCGTCGTTGCGGCAGCCCGCCTCAATCGACGCCAGCATCGCGGCGGCGATGGCGAGCAGCCGGCGCCGGATCTCGGCCTCGTCGCGCCACGCCTCCTCGTTCCTCATCATCACCTGCCAGATCTCGAGGCCGTGCTCGGCGCAGATCTCGAGCAACTGGTTGCCGGACCTGAACGGGTGCGGGAGCCGCGTGGCGTCGGCCACCAAGAGGTCTGCCGAGGCGACGCCGTCGTTGACCACGAAACCGCCGCCCACCGAGTAGTAGACCCGCTGCTCGAGGAGCCCGCCGGCGGCGTCGAAGGCCGAGAAGCGCATGCCGTTCGGGTGGTAGGGCAGCGACTCGCGCCGCCGGAACAGCAGGTCGTTCTCGGGGTCGAAGGCGATCGGCGTCTTGCCGAGGAGGCTGATCTGCCGGCGCTCGCGGATCGCCGCCACCCGCCCCTCGACCGACGGCGGGTCGATCGTCTCGGGCTCCTCGCCCTCGAGTCCCATGAGCACGGCACGGTCGGTGCCGTGGCCCTTGCCCGTCATCGCCAGGGAGCCGAAGAGCTCGCACTCGAGGCGCCGGACGTCGGCCAGCTTGCCGGCCGCGTCGACGCGGGTGACGAAACGGCGGGCCGCGCGCATCGGCCCCACCGTGTGCGAGCTCGACGGGCCGATGCCGATCGTGAAGAGGTCGAAGACGCTGATCGCCATGCCGTTACGTTTGCTTGCCCTTGACGACGCGGTAGATGAGAAGCAGGATCAGAGATCCCACGACGGCGATCACCAGGCTCCGGAGATCGAAGCCCTCGACCGTGCCGTAGCCCAACTGCGTGGCCAGGAACCCGCCGAGCACGGCGCCGACGATGCCGATGATCATGGTGACGATACAGCCGCCCGGGTCCTTGCCCGGCATGATCAGCTTGGCCAGTGCTCCGGCGATCAGACCCAAGACGACCCACGACAAGATGCCCATAGCCCTTCTCCTTTCGGGGGTGCTGAACGGTGCGATGTTTCCAAGGCTGGGCAGAGCATAGCAGACTCGAGCGAGACGGGGAGCGGGCAGGGTGGCAGCCTGCTGCTGCGGGCCGAGCTCTGCCAGGGCCCGTCTTGACGCGATGGCTCGGGACGGACAGAATACGGACGATGACGAGAATCCATATCACGTCCACCGAGACTCCGTTCGACTCCCAGAGGCTGGCACGCTTGGCGGTCGGCCTGATCGCGACGGCCGAGGCCATGGGGCTTCTCGGCGAGATGGAGATCGACCGGCTCGACCTGTCGACATTTCGCGGGATCGTCGACCGCATCGCCTCAGCGGGCATCGGCACCGAGGTTCAGGCTGCGCTCAGCGCCCCGCTGGCGGACGATGCCGCGCCCGAGATGGATCGACTGCTGCGGCGGCTGGCGGTGGCGATGGAGGAATCGCCCGCGCCGGACCACGAATGGCCCTCCCTTGACCACCTCTTCGGAACGGAGCGGCTGGCGCAGCTTCTCGGCATCTCGCCGGCGAGCGTGCGCCGATACCAATCGGAGGCGCGGCCGACGCCCGACGCGATCGCCGAGCGCCTGCACTTCCTGGCCCAGGTCGTGGGCGATCTCGCGGGTGCCTATAACGACTTCGGCATCCGCCGCTGGTTCGACCGGCCACGCTCGACGCTCGATGGCAAGGCGCCCGCGGCTCTGCTCAAGGGCGAATGGGATCCGCAAGGCTCCGACGCCGGACGGATTCGCGATCTGGCGCGATCCTTGGGAGCCTCGGCCGCCACGTGATCGCGTTTCGGCACGCCGATCCGCGGTTCCCGTTCCTCTGGGAGACCGCGTCGCAGCCCTCGGGCCGCTGGCACGCCGCGGGCGAAGGCGCCACCGCCAGGCTGTCACGGTGGGTCCGAGTCGGTCCGTGGGTGGTCGACCAGTGCCCCCGGCGACGCCCGAGAGACGGCCCATGATCGACGGCGCCGCGGGCTCGGCGTAGCGGCCGCGCGTCGGGTCGCCGGTGAGGCGCTCCCGCAGGCGCAGGTCGAGGGCGCGGGCCTGCGCCAGGAGCTCGGCGCTCGGCGCCGGCGCCGCGAGCAGCGCCTTCTCCTCAGGGAACTGTTAGTGACCAGGAAGACGTGTCACCGGACTCAAAGCCATCTTCAAAGATTCTGCTGCAACTCGAGTTGTCCCCACCACAAACACCACAGGCATCTAAGAAAGCAGAGCTCGGATCAGCGTCATCACAATCGATGTCGGCACAAACAGCATCACTGTCCGAATCGCCAGTTGCATCGTCACCTAGACAGAGATCACAGCCGTTCGGCACGCCATCGCCATCGGCGTCGGCGCTGTCATCCGATCCAGGACAGAGATCGATGTCGTTACACACACCATCCCCATCTGAGTCGCCGGTTTCGCTATCGCCTAGACAGAGGGAGACGTGGAGAATCGATGCCACTGAGGGCACGCCAGCATCAGTCAAGATAAAAAGCATGTAGTGACCCGGAGGAGCCAGGTTCGGATCGACAGGCGCTGTCACATTAAGCTCATTAGATGTCTGGGAGAAGCTCAATCTGACCATCCGTTGATTTTGGTCGAATGCATGAGTAGCTGAAGGAAAACGTAAGAAATTGACACTCTCGATGCTCGAGGCCTCTGGGGTTTGCACAGTGAACGCTTGGCCGTAGATAATGACCTCAGGGGCGGCAGCAATCGAGGGTCGCGCTCCCCGAAATAAGTATGGTGGCGAATAAATCTCGAAGTTCGTGTTATCTATGTGCCCGGTCGGTGCAGGTCTCCCACCACCACCAACGAGCACACGTCCGTCTTGCAGAAGAATAGCAGTTGAATGATAAACTCGTGGCAAATGCATCGCAGCCATAGGCAGCCATGTTTCCGCTTGCGAGTCCCATATTTCCGCCGCATGAACTGCTTTGGCCGCGTCATTGAATCCCGGCGAGCTCGTGCCGCCGGTCACAAGCACGTTGCCATCGGGCAACAGCGTGGCATTGAGGTGACGTCGAGCAAACGCCATCGAGTCCACGAAACGCCAAGCGGGTACCGCATCGTTCAGATTAATCACCTCGGAGGTAGCGGTGGGTGGGAACTCACCCCCGCCAACGATCAGTATTTTCCCAGCGTCGTACAACACTGATGACCCGTAGCTTCGGGTGCCGAAGTTACTGGAAGGTCCATAGACCCAGGCCCCCAAGCCGATGGTATCAAGATATACTGTTTCTTTCTGGGGACCCACCTTGAAGACTCGGCCATCGGGAATCAGGAATTGACGCGGATAGATGCCATCGTCGTCGACACCGAGGGGAACGTCTTGAACATTGGTGAGATTCCGCCAAGTGCCGCTATCCGACTGCCAGATCTGGGGTAGAGGATTGACGACTCCTTGCATGATATCGCCGCCCAGAACCAGGACACTTCCGTTCGCCAGGGTCGTGTTCGTCGGATACCAGCGGCCTTCATTCATTGGAGGTAGAGGAGTCCACGAGTCTGTAAACGAGTCGTAGAGACTCGCGTTGGGTAGGCCCTCGAAGTCACTCTCATGACCGCCCGTCACGAGCAATCTCCCATCTGCCATAAACGAATGGCCGGTGCAAAAGGTATCGTAGCCGGGTAGTGCGGGAGTACCGATTGTTTCTGTCATAGGGTCCCATAGGCGGACCTGATCGCTCTGCCCACCGTTCTGCCAGTACAAGACTTTGCCGGTTGGCAGCAAATGAAGGTGAACAGGGACGACTTGAGCTTCGATTACGTCGCTCCACTGCCCGAAGACCGCGGGATCTTGTGAGAATTGGATCAGAATATTGTCAAGATCGTGATCCGCAGACTGGCCGCCGGAACGAGCGCCGAAGTGCGCGCGCCCTTCGTAGGGCTCAAAGCCTGGAACTGGAAACTGATCTATCAGCGTCACGGCGCTCCCTCCAGGAGGGGTCAGAATTACACTGACATCTGAAATACCGTTCCCGGGTCTCATTACAATTCGCGCATGGATGAACTGACTGCCGGCAAGGTTCGTCACTGGCGAAGCATCCACCTCCGCCAGCTTGGTACCATTGAAGTGGATTGAGACGTGATTATTATTGATTTCTCCAGGACCCTGGTGTATGTCGAAACCAACGCCAAGCGATCCGGGATAGTTCGCCTCTTCGGAGTTACCGCCTACCCCTCCGGTGGCACCGAAGTTGTCAGTGTTCAGTAGAGCGAATCCGAAACCATCCGCCTGGAGGAATCCGGGCGTCATTCGAAAGTCGAAGTCTACGGTGATTTCTTCTGAAGGGCCGAGGTCGGTCAAGTCGAAAGTAATGGTATTGACATTTGGGACACTCGTGGTCACCAGACGAAGGAAATTGCCGGTTGGTCCACCGGATTCGATAGTCGGGGCGGGAGCAACACCCCACTGCCCAAGTGTATAGGGCGAGCCAAGTATATCGAAATCCTGGTTCGTAGCCGCCGAAAGAACGGCAGCGAAGGTTAGGACGAAAGATACCGTCAAACTTGTGAAGAAGTGGCGAAAGCGCTTCGCGGCCCGGTCCTTAGTCATACCCTACCTCCATAGCGTTCAGATTTTGAACAGCCTGAACCACATAGTTTATCTCGTCGGTAGGTTGAATCACACAGTACTGCCGACGACATAAACCACCTCGTCGGTGAATTGAATCACGCGATATCATCGACGACATACGCCGACGTCATGATTATCCACCATCCCGCCATCGTAGGCCGTCGACAGCATGTGCCGTTGACGGCCTGAGGGATGAGTATACACAGAATCGACTCCGGATGCAAGGGGTTCGGCCAGATGAGGTAACTCAGCGGCACATCCGTGAAGTCAGCGCGGCACTCCCCGCCCCGGCGTCCACGGCGCTCCGGCTTCCTCCGCCGCCGCCTCGAGACGCGGCAGGTCCGTCTCGATCAGCTCGCGCAACGCCTCGCTCGTCCGCTCGAATTGCTCCTCGGCCACCGCCAGGCTGTCGCGGTGGGTCCGCGTCGGCCCGTGGGTGGTCGACCAGTGCCCCCAGGCGACGCCCGAGAGACGGCCCAGGATCGACGGCGCGGCCGGCTCGGCGAAACGGCCGCGCGTCGGGTCGCCGGTGAGCCTCTCGCGCAGGTCGCGCAGGCGCAAGTCGAGGGCGCGGGCCTGCGCCAGGAGCTCGACGCTCGGTGCCGGCGACGCGAGCAGCGCCTTGTCGAGGTGTTCCAGGCGTTCCGCCGCTTCTTCGGCTGCCTCTGCCACGCCGGTGGCGCGGCGCAGCAGGTCCGCGGTGCGGCGCTGGAAGGCGCTGATCGCCTGCCACTCGGCGGCGTCGCCGGTGCCCGCGAGCGGAACCACCGCGAACGTCTGAGCCTCGGCGAGGGCCGTGAGCTCGCCGTCCGCGAGGCGCGCCAGCTCCACCGTGTAGCGCCCCGGCGGCGCCAGCGGACCGATCGGCGGCTCGTCCCACGGCGCGCCGGCCGTCCACGGCTCAAGCCGGGTGGGATAAGGCGGCGGATAGCGCAGGTCCCACGCCACCCGGTGGATGCCCTTCGTCGCCGGCCCGGTGACGCGACGCACCACGTGGCCGTGCTTCCCCCCCCGATCCCCCCCGAAGGGGCCGTCCTGCGCCGTCACCGTGAGGACGATCGCGGGCTCGTCCTCGCGCTCCTCGGCCTTGAGGCGCTCCCAGCCCGGGAAGGGCACGTCGCCGCCCTCCTCGCGGATCGCCTTCTCCTCGGCGCGGCGCTTCGCCTTGCTCGTCCTGAGCTCGTCGCGCAGGTAGTAGGTGAAGACGGCGCCGAAGGGCGGGTTGGCGCCGAGGTAGAAGGCGTCCCCCTGGAAGGCCTTGCCCGGCAGGTCGAGCGGCATCGACGGCACGTAGAGCTTCGCCGTCCGCACCGGGAAGAGCGCCGCCTCGCCCGCCAGCAGCTCGGCGCTCACGTGGCGCAGGGGCGAGACGTCGTCGAGGATGAAGAAGCCGCGGCCGAACGACGCGCCCACCAGGTCGCCCTCGCGCTCCTGGATCTCGAGGTCGCGGAAGGCGATCGTCGGCACGCCGCCCTCGAGCCGGATCCAGCGCCGGCCTCCGTCGAGCGTGAAGAAGATGCCGTACTCGGTGCCGGCGAAGAGCAGGTCCTTCGCCACCGGGTCCTCCACCAGCGACCACACGAGGTGCCGCGCGGGAATGCCCGTGCCGGCCGGATCGCCGGCGATCGACGTCCACGTGTGGCCGCGGTCGGTCGACCTCAGGACATAGGGGCTGTAGTCGCCGGCTTGGTGCGCGTCGAGGACGGCGTAGACCGTGTCGGCGTCGTGGGCCGAGGCGCGGACGTCGTTGACGAAGGACATCTCGGGGACGCCGGGAAAGCGGTCCTGCCGGCGCCAGGACGCGCCGCCGTCCTCGGTCACCTGCACGAGGCCGTCGTCGGTGCCGACGTAGATCAGCCCCTCGACGAGCGGCGACTCGCTGATCGCCGTGGTCGTCGCGTAGACCGACATCGCGTAGTTGTCGTAGAGCGCGTCGACGCTCCACACCCGGCCGAAGATCTCGAGCTCGTAGCGGCTCAGCCCGCGGGTCAGGTCGCCGGAGACGGTGCGCCACGAGTCGCCGCGGTCGTCGCTGCGCCACAGGCGCTGGGAGCCGTGGTAGAGACGGGTGTGGGAGTGCGGGCTGACGAGGACCGGCGCGTCCCAGTTCCAGCGCTCCGGCGGCTCGTCCGGCCCGGGCTGGGCCTTGACGTCGAGGCGTTGGCCGGTCGCCTTGTCGTAGCGCGTCAGGCCGCCGCCCTGCCACTCGCCGTAGACGGTGTTCGGATCCTCGGGGTCGATGGCGCAGGCGTAGCCGTCGGCGCTCACGGCCACCACCCAGTCGGAATTCATCACGCCGTGGCCGTTGGCGGTGCGCGACGGCCCGAGCTGGGTGCCGTTGTCCTGGGTGCCGCCGACGACGTTGTAGAAGGGCACGTCATTGTCGAGCGCCAGCTTGTAGAACTGCGTCAGCGGCAGGTTGGCGTGGAAGCGCCAGCTCGCGCCGTGATCGAAGGTCTCGTACAGCCCGCCGTCGCAGCCCACGAGCAGGTGCTCGGGGTCGTCGGGGTCGAAGGCCAGGGCGTGGCTGTCGGAGTGCTTGGTGTTCTCGGGCAGTTGGGAGAAGGTCTTGCCGCCGTCCTCGGTCACGTGGACCCAGACGTCCATCTGGTAGACGCGGTCGGCCTGGTGCGGCGAGGCGTAGATCTCCTGGTAGTAGTGGCCGCCGGTGCCGCCGCTCGTGTAGTCCGAGCGCTTCTCCCAGCTCCCGCCGCGGTCCTCGGAGCGGTAGAAACCCTTCTCGTCCTCCCCGGCCTCGATCGTGGCGTAGACGAGCCGCGGATCGACGGGCGAGACGGCGAGGCCGATCTTGCCCACGTCGCCCTTGGGCAGGCCGTTCTCCAGCCGGCGCCAGGAGGCGCCGCCGTCGACGGACTTGTAGACGCCGGAGCGCGGACCGCCGGCGAGGAAGGCCCAGACGTGGCGCCGGCGCTGATAGGCGGCAGCGTAGAGCACGTCGGGATCGTCCGGGTCCATCTCGAGGTCGGTCACGCCGGCGTCGTCGTCGAGGGTGAGCACGGCCGTCCAGCTCGCGCCGCCGTCCGTGGACTTGTAGACGCCGCGCTCGCCGCCGGAGGACCACAGGGGACCCTCGGCGGCCACGTAGACGACGTCCGAATCGCGCGGATCGACGAGGATCTTGGCGACGTGCTCGGACTTGCCGAGGCCCACGTTCGTCCACGACTTGCCGCCGTCGAGGCTCTTGTAGACGCCGTCGCCGTAGCCCACGTGCCGGCCGCTGACGTTCTCGCCGGTGCCCACCCAGACGACCTCGGGCGCCTTGGGATCGAGGGTGACGCAGCCGATCGAGTAAGACTTCTGATCGTCGAAGATCGGCGTCCAGGTGGCGCCGGCGTTGACGGTCTTCCACACGCCGCCGGAGCCCGCCGCCACGTACCAGGTGCTCGGCTCGCCGGGATGGACGGCGAGGTCGGCGATGCGCCCGGACATCAGGGCCGGGCCGATGTTGCGCAGCTCCAGGCCGCGGAAGGTCTCGGCGGTGAGGCGGTCGTCGGCCGCGGCGGGGACGGCGGCGAGGAGAAGGAGGAAGAGGGGGACGAGTGGACGGAGTCTCAGGGTCGGCGGTCGCATGGTTTCCTCTCGCGTAGGGGTACCGGACGGCCGGGCATGTTAGCGCGCTTCCAGCTCGACGCGATCGAACGCGTGCGCTCGGAGCTGGGCCGTAGAGCAAAAGTCAACAGCGACGCGCACTCGTCCTCTTCGTCCCGCA
Organism: Thermoanaerobaculia bacterium; assembly: GCA_036397835.1. Classification (GTDB taxonomy): domain Bacteria; phylum Acidobacteriota; class Thermoanaerobaculia; order Multivoradales; family J023; genus DASWIG01. The sequence continues at coordinate 12,463 of DASWIG010000277.1, read as the reverse complement.
GGGACGGTGGAGTGATAGCCAGTGATTTTAATCACTGGCGACGGTGGGCGTTTCTCGGTCGCCCGCCAGTGACTGAAGTCACTGGCTACCTCTCCACCGTCCCTGCGGGACGAAGAGTGGCGCTGACAGGACGATGGAATGACCTGGCGCGTCGCTGCTGATCGGGCGTAGGGCGGGCCTCCGTGCCCGCCCTCCCGGTCCAACGGACCGGGATCTGGCCGCGCTCCCAGCAGTCAGGAATGCGAGTCGTCCGCGGGTCCCGGCCCTGCCATGGCCTCGAGCAAGATATCGAAATTGCGTTGAGCCGTCTGCGTACTCGGATGGTCTTCGCCCAGACTCTTCGTGAGGATCGCCAGCGCGCGGCGCATCAACGGCTCGGCTTCAGATAGACGGTTCGTCGCCTTGAGCAACATCGCCAGGTTGTTGAGGTCGATGGCGACGTCAGGATGGTCCTCTCCGAAGGACTTCTCGTCGATCGCCAGCGCGCGGCGCATCAACGGCTCGGCTTCAGATAGACGGTTCGTCGCCTGGAGCAACTGAGCCAGGTTGTTGAGGCGAATGGCGAGTTTGGGATGGTCCTGTCCGAAGGACTTCTCGTCGATCGCCAGCGCGCGGCGCATCAACGGCTCGGCTTCAGATAGACGGTTCGTCGCCTGGAGCAACTGAGCCAGGTTGTTGAGGCGAATGGCGACGTCAGGATGGTCCTGTCCGAAGGACTTCTCGTCGATCGCCAGCGCGCGGCGCATCAACGGCTCGGCTTCAGATAGACGGTTCGTCGCCTTGAGCAACGTCGCCAGGTTGTTGAGCTGGACGGCGAGTCTGGGATGGTCCTGTCCGAAGGACTTCTCGTCGATCGCCAGCGCGCGGCGCATCAACGGCTCGGCTTCAGATAGACGGTTCGTCGCCTGGAGCAACGTCGCCAGGTTGTTGAGGTCGATGGCGACGTCAGGATGGTCCTGTCCGAAGGACTTCTCGTCGATCGCCAGCGCGCGGCGGTAGAGAGGTTCCGCTTCGGCAAACCGAGCTCTCTCCGCAGCATAATAACCAGCTTGATTCAGCAATCGGCCACCCTCAGTAACTTCGAGAGAAAGGTCCTCCATCAGCTCCGCCGCGACCTTGGCATGGGGAAGCAGTCGATCGCACAAGGGCCAGGTCTCGAACTCGACGTCGGGAAAGACGCGATTCAACGCCTTGACGACGCGCTCAGCCCACAGACGCCGCTCGACATCTCCCAGGTCCTGTCTCAATACTGCTTGGACCAACCTATGGACGCTGTAAGTGCGTGTATGAACGTTGCGGTCGATCAGGGAGTACCGCGTCAGGGGCTCGATCACCTCGTCAATGACGAGGGGATCGCCCGCGCCATCAGCAAGTGCCTTTCCCAAAATCGCTCCCAGCTCGGCGGCACCTTCGGTCAACAACTCCAGCGGGATGTCATCCGGGCTCAGAAAGGCGCTCGCACGGAGCACGTCCGCTGCAGCCGCCGAGACCGTCCCCACCCCTTCGAAGTTCATCGCCCAAGTGGTAGCGATCGGATCGGGATGGCCGTCCATCACCGGCTGGCCGCGGCGCAAGAGATCGAGGCCGTGATGCTTGAAGCTGGCCAGGTAGTCCTGGAACCGCGTATGGCGTGCGAGGACGTACGCACCGGCTTGCTCGAGCGCGAGCGGCAGGAATCCCAGCTCCTCCGCCAACGTCACGGCGGCCCGTCGGTCTTCGGGATCGCTGACGCCTTCGCGATCGGCGCGTTTCAACAGAAACGCCAGCGCGTCCTCGGGCGGCAGCGTCTGCAGCCTGAAGGGATGAGGGATGCCGAGCAGATCGAAGACCTGGGCGCGCGACGTGACCAGTACGTGCCCGGCGTGGCTCCGCGGGATGAAGGGCTTTGCCAGCTCCGGCCGATCGGCGTTGTCCAGGATGAGGAGCCAGGACTCCTTCATCTCCAAACGTCGAAGAACGCCTGCAACAACTGCGTCCTGGTCTTGAGCGTCCTTCTCCGGCAGATCGAGAAGATGGGCGATCTCCGAATAGCCGCTGATCAGCTCCGATTCGGAGTCCGCCCGCACGAAGAAGACGGCCTGATAGGCGTCACGGTACCGGTAGGCGTATTCCACGGCCGTCTGCGTCTTACCGATGCCGCCGAGGCCGCTGATCGCGAGCGCTTGACCGAGGGCCGCGCTGCGATCGTGGGTCAACGTCTCACGAAGCTCCTTGAGGACGTCCTCTCGACCCGCGAAGTACGGATTGCGAGGATACGGCACGTTCCACGTCGCTCGCTCGTTCAGGGTGCTCGTTGTGGACGTCTTGAGCCCCGTGATGCCCCAGAACAGCCGGTCGATTCCACCGTCGTCGATGCCGCCACGGAGATCTACCCACCCGTACAGGTCGAGGAACTCCGGCAGCTCGACCTCCTCCGGAGCGCCCGGGAGAAGCACGGGAATCACCTGAAGCTTCTGCTTGGCGGATCGGTGGAGAGAGGCTTCCATCTCGAGCTTGGCCCACGGCCCGAGTCCTTGCTCACCGATCAGCACGGCCACCGCCCCTGAGCTGGCGATGGCCTTCGCGAGCCCTCGTTGCCAGCGGGACCCCGGGCGGAGCTCCCATTTGTCGAACCAGACCCGGAGCCCGCGCTCCTTCAAGCGGTCGCCGATCCGCTCGACGGTCGGCTTGTCGCGGCTGTTGTGGCTCAGGAAGACGTCAAAGGTCTCCGGCATGAGAGTCCCTCCGAAGAGTGCGCTTCCTGATCCTACCTCAGCGGCTCTTGGTGGAGGACGACCGGAATCGGCAGGCGGAGCCCGGGTTTCTCAGGACGACAGCGGAAGACGAGTGACCCGCAGGCGGTGACGGTCCACGACGCAGATCGACTGCGCCAGGGTCTCAGGGTCGAGCGTGGTCAACACCCGCTCGAGCAAATCGCACATCTCCCGGTCCGAGTAGCTCCCGCCCCGAAAGAGAATCACGCCCGGTCCCTTCGCCGAGCTCAGGGCCAGGAGGCGAGGGAAGTCGAGATCCGCGGTGATGATCACCCGTGCCTCCCGGCGAGCAAGCTCCAAGAGATCGCTGTCCGCCGCTCGGCTCATCCCGATCTCGCTCGCGTGAACGCCCGAGTAACCGAAGCGCTCGAGAACCTCCAGGAGCATCCGAGACACCGGCATGTCGAGCAACGCCTTCATGAGGCGAGCTCGAAGACTTGCTCGTCCGCCAGCATCGCTGCGTAGCTCAACGCCTCCAGCACGTCCTCGGCTTCCAGATAGGGATAGGACCGGAGGATCGTCTCCGTGGTCTCACCCGCGGCGAGAAGGCCCAAGAGCCGCGAGACCGGGAACCGCAAGCCGCGAACGCACGGCTTGCCACCGCAGACTTCGGGATTCGTGGTGATTCTCTGGAACGTCATCGTGGACCGTCCTTCTCATCGAGAGTCTAGCGCACCCGGTCACCGGCTCCCACGCACCGACTCGAGCAGCTCGACGACCTCGTGGTGGCCGTGCTCGCGCGCCCAGTCGAGCGCGGTCTTGCCGTCGGGATTGGCCAGAGTCGGGTCGGCGCCGCGCTCGAGCAGGAGCTCGACCAGCTCGGCGTGGCCGCGGAAGGCGGCGGCGCGCAGCAGCACGCCGCGGCCGCCGGGTCCGAGGTCGGCGTCGGGGTCGCCGTCGCCGAGGAGCTTGGCAAACAGCTCCACCTCCCCCAGCTCGAAAGCGTCGAGAAGGTCGACGCTCGATTCGTCGAGCAGGAAGAACTCGAGCACGTCGTCGCGTCCGCAGAAGGCGGCCCAGCCGATCGGCGTGCTGCCGTGACGGGCGTCGCGGATCGTCACGTCGGCGCCGCGCGCCAGGAGCAGCTCGGCCACGTGACGCCAGCCGGCCCAGGCGGCGGCGTGCAGCGGCGTCGGCAGCTCCGCTCCCCACGGACGCGCGCCGTCGACGTCGGCGCCTTGCTCGCGGAGCAGGTATTCCGCCGTCTCGGCGCGGCCGGTCACGCAGGCGAAGAGCAACGCGTCCTGCACGATCTCGCGGTCCGACGCCTGGGGACCGCTGCGCCGGTGGTGGCGGTAGAGCCGGTCGGCTCCGGGGACGAGGGTGCCGTCGTCCGTGAAATAGCTGCGCACGACGTCGAGCTTGCCGAGGCCGGCGGCGAAGCAAAGGTCCACGGGGTGCCCGCGGTCGTAGAGCATCTCGGCGACGTCGCGCTGGCCGCGGTTCTCCACCGTGTGGTAGAGGGCGCTCCACATCAAGCCGCCGTCGCCGCCGTGGACGACGTCGGGATGGCGATCGAGCAGCGCCCGGAGGGTTTCCAGGTCGCCGCGATCCATGGCCTCGAGGGCGTCGTCGAAGGGCGGCATCGCGGCGAAGCCTACCACTCTTCCGAACCGGTTCCTGATCGATGCGTTCGCGGGCGGATTCTCTCGACCATGCTATAAGTCTACGCGTCAGGAGCCCCCGCCATGAACCTCGAACAGCTCCAGGAGGCCTATCCGCCCGGCTCGACGGTCGACTGCGTCGTCACCCGGGTCGAGCCCTTCGGCGTGTTCGTGCGCCTGAAAGGCGCGCCGCGCGTCTTCGGCTTCATCCGGCCGCGCGACTGGAGCTGGTCGCGGCGCGTCTTCGACCTCTCCGAGCAGGTGCGCCCCGGCTTCGCCTGCGAGGCCCAGGTGCTCGGGCACGGGCCGCGCAGGAAGCTCGAGCTCAGCCGCCGGCTGACGCTGCCCGACCCCTTTCCCGGCTTCCTCGACAAGCACAAGCCCGGCGACGTCGTGCTCGGCCAGGTGACGCTCGTGGCCCAGGGCGAGACCGGCGTGGTGGTGGCCCTCGAAGACGGCGTGGAGGGGTTCATCCCGCGCTCGGAGATCCCTCACGTGGGCGAGGAGGGCTTCGGCCTGCTGGTGCAGGACTGGGTGGCCGCGCGCATCCTCGGCTTCCAGAAAGACCAGGTGCGGCTGTCGATCAAGGAGCACCTCGCCGACCGCGCCCGCCGCGCCGCCGCCGGCGACGACAGCCAGACCGCCCTGCGTTTCCATCCCGACCTCGGCCCCGGCCTCGAGGACATGCGCCTCAACCTGGCGCTGGCCGAGGTGGACGAGCCGGATATCGACCCGGCGGTGCGCGAGCGCATCCGCCGGGTGCTGCTGGTGGAGGACAGCGCCAACGTCTCCGAGTCGCTCGAGATGATCTTCGAGCACTTCGGCTTCCCCTGCGACGCCGCCGGCACCATCGACGAGGCCCTGGCGCTCCTGGGCGGCAGCGACTACGACCTGCTGATCCTCGACGTCAACATGCCGGCCGGCGGCGAGGCCTCCTCGGCAGGGGACGGCGCAACGCGCTCGCCTTTGGGAGACGGGGGGCTGGAGCTGATCCGCCGGCTCAAGGACGAGGCCACCGACGCCATCGTCTTCGTGCTCACCGCCACCGCCGCCGCCGACTGGGCCGAGATCCTGCGCCACCAGCCCAACGCCAGGACCTGCTTCTTCCAGAAGCCCACCCGGGTGGCGCGGCTCTTCGAGCAGCTCGCGCTGCTCGTCCGCGGCGGCGAGCCGGCCGACGACCGACACCTCGGCGCCGGCCTCGACCCGCGGGGCAGCCCGGAGCTCTCCTCGCGCCGCGGCTCGGGGTTCGTGCACAAGATCCGCGAGGCCCTCGACGAGCTGCGTCTGGCCACCGGGGCGAGCCACGCCTTCGTGCTGGCGTTGCGGCCCGGCCCGCACTTCAGCCTGGTGGCCGGGGAGCTCCCCGCCGAGCTCGGCCGCGAGGTGCAGCAGGAGCTCGAGATGAGCCCGGTGGGCGACGTGATCCGCCAGCGGCGTTTCCTCGCCGTGCCCGACGTGGCGGCCCAGCAGCGGCGCTTCAAGCACCTGCTCGCCGTCCACCCCCACGGCTCCTTCGCCGGCGTCGCCCTGGCCTACTCCGACCAGTCGGAGTACGGCCTCTTCCTGACCGGCGCCGAGCCCGGCCAGCTCCGCGGCGCCACCGAGGAGCGGCTCGCCACCACGGCGCTGGTGGTGGGCCACTACGTGGCCGAGCAGCGGCTCGACCAGGTCATCACCGAGAACCAGGCCCTGCTGCTGACCGGCTTCCTCTCCGACAGCTTGCTCCACGAGATCAAGAACGAGCTGCAGGCCCTGGCCGACTACACGGCGGTCCAGGTGCTGCTCGGCAAGAAGAACAAGGACGACTTGACCGCCCTCTCCAAGAACGAGACCTTGGAGCTGAAGCGCTCGATCCTCGGCGTCCGCGCGGTGTCGAAGCGCCTCGACGAGCTCGTCGTGCTCTTCCGCAACTTGGCCGGCCGCCAGCGCCGGGAGACGGTGGACCTGAACGCCTCCGTGGAGCGTCTGCGCGAGACCGTCAAGCCTTTCGCCGACGGCTACAACGTCGCGGTGGAGACCGATCTCGACGGCTCGGTGCCGGTGCTCAGTGCGAGCCCCAAGCTCATTGACCAGGCGCTCCTCAACCTGATGATCAACTCGATCGAGCAGATGGCGACTTCCGGCGCCGCCCACCGCGTGCTGACGGTGACCACCCGCTGGCGCGACGGCGCCGAATTGCCGGTGGAGGTAATGATCGCCGACACCGGTCGCGGCGTCCACTGGGTCCACCGCGAGAAGATCTTCGACCTCTTCTTCACCACCAAGACTCGCGGCACCGGGCTCGGCCTCTACATCTCGCGCTTCTTCATCGAGCAGCTCGGCGGACGCCTGACGCTGCGCCGCAGCGTGCTCTTCTCGGGGGCCGAGTTCGCCGTCGAGCTGCCCCGGGAGGCCGTGGCATGAGCGCGCATGGTAGATTGAGAGCCGTGATTTCGTCCGTGGAGCCGACGCGATGAGCCCTTCCGAGCCGAGAGGACCGGCCACCAATCGCGCCGACGCTTTCAACCGGTGCGATCCCGCCGTCCCGCTCCCGGCAGGGGACGAGCGCTACGTGGACCTGGCGGCGGGCCGCGGCGAGGAAGGGGGTGCCGTGGCCAAGTGCCGCGAGTGCATTCGGCTCTCCAAGACGCCCCTCGTCCAACTCCTCGCCGGCCACCGCGGTTGCGGCAAGTCGACGGAGCTGCGCCGGCTCGAGCGCGATCTCGAGGGCGACGGCTTCTTCGTCGCCTACTTCGAGGCCGACGTCGACCTCGACCTCGAGGACACCGAGCCCGTCGACGTCCCCCAGGGCCTACCCGACCACCCTGTGCTGTCAGACGCGTCAAGCGTCTTCTACGAAGGCCTCGCCACCGGACCCCGCGGCGGCGGCGCGCCAGGATCCGGCGACGCTTCTCGTCGCTGACCGCGACGCCCGTGGTTTATTTGCTCATCCAGTTCTCTCGTATCAGCTCCGGAACTCCGTTGAAATCATTGTCCGTCGTCAGCAGTATCAAATCGTTGCGGAGTGCGATCACGGCGATCAACGCGTCCACCGTTTCCAACTGCCATCCTCGGCGCCGCAGCGATATCTGGAGCTTCGCCGCCAGCTCGGCGTCGGTTTCGTCAATCTGGTAGCATGGGAAATGCGGCCTGAGCCGTGCCCACTCGGCCAGATTCTGCGCAGCTCGCGGCAGCATGCCGATGCCGAATAACGTTTCCGTCAATGCTGGGCTGCAGATCGAAAAGCTGTGTCCCGTCTGTAAACCGTCCAGGATCCGCCGCCGCAAAGGATGCGAAAGCGTCACGAGCGACGCTGCGTGATTGGCATCGAGAAGATAGTCAGCCATGAAGCTTCAGGCTATCCACGGCCTTCGGCGACATCGTTGGCTCGCGAGAGGGCCTTCATCTCGGCTTCGACCCTGAACCATTCGTGGCGCCACGTCTCGAGCTCGAAATCAGGGTCCTCGGAAGCGTTTTGCAGGGCTTCTGCCAGAGAACCGCTGGACACAGGGGCAGCCGAGGCCGGCGCGGCTCGGATCTCGGCGACGACCTCCTCCGGCGAAGGCGTACGATTCGCTTCGAGAGCGTGGGCGAGAATGTAGAGAGCAAGCTGCTCGACGGACCAATCCCGGGCATCGGCAGCACTCTGCAACTCTGTCTCCAGTGTCCGCGGCAACGTGATCGTGAGGCTCATCTCCCGTTCCTCCGTCTTCAGCCTTCGGCGAAGACCTCGCCGACGGAGCCCGCGGCGGCGGCGCGCACCAGCCAGCGACGCAGGAGCTCCAGGTCGCGGCACGCCAGGATCCGGCGACGCTCCTCGTCGCCGACCGCGACGCCCCGCGACTCCAGGAGCGTCAGCACGCTCTCGGCGGCGCCGAGCACCTTGCCCTCGTCGCGTCCTTCCTCACGTCCCGCCGCGAGCACCGCGTCCAGATTCTCATAGCCCTGGCGCTGCAGCAGGTTGCGCAGCGTCACCTCGTGAGCCGTCTTGCGGTCGTAGAGAGCCTCGACGGGCACGGGATTGCGCAGCACTCCGGGAGCGCGGAGCTCCTCGCCGGCGCTGCGCGTGACCACCCGCTTTCCCGGCTCGTAGACCTCGACCCGCCGGGGACCCACCAGGCGCACCACCCACACGAAACGGGTGCCGGCGCCGAGGAGGTCGGCGATCTTGTCCTGGAGCCGGCGCTCGTCCTGGCCGACGCCGGCGTACTCGACCGCCAACGGCGGCGAGCCGGGTATCCATCCCGGACCTTCGCCCGCGGGCTTGCCCACCGCCACGTCGGGAGCGCGCAGGGTACCGGGATCGGGCGAATAGCCGGCGTCCACCCCCGACCATTCGACGTCCGGATCGGTGTCCAACGCCTCGGCGCCGCTCACGTTGGGGCCGGTGTGATCGCGGCCCGCGGGCGAGCAGCGGATGGGGTGACCGTTCGAGAGCTCGTAATAGTCCTCCTCGCCGATCTGGTCGGCGACGAAAGGCCCGAGAGTCGCGGAGTATTGAGGGTCCATGGTCGAATCGTAACATAGCTGCTATAAGTCTGAGCGTTGGGACCCCTCAGGGAGGTCGTCTCATGAGCGCCAACGACTGGTTCACCACCCGCATCCTCGTGGTCGACGACAACGACCGCGTGCGCGACGCCATGTGCATGCGCGTGGGCCTGTCGTGCGAGAGCTACGTGGTGCGCGGCGCGCGCAACGGCGCCGAGGCCCTGCGGCTGCTCGACGAGGAGGGCTTCGACGTCGTCCTCTGCGACCTGGTGCTCTCCGGCGAGCCCGACGGCGCGGCCACCACGGTCGCGATCCGCGAGCGCCATCCCGGCACCCGGGTCGTGGTCTTCACCGGCAACGAGACCGGCGAACGCAAGATCGAGGTCTTGAAGGCCGGGGCCTTCTCCTACCTGGCCAAGCCGATCAACCACGAGGAGCTCCTGCACTCCATCGAGACCATCGACTCGATCCGCCGCACCGAGCGGCTGGGGCAGGTGTTCAAGACCCTGGCCCGCATTTCCCACGAGCTCCAGACGATCCTCGACTCCGACCTGCTGCCGCGCCGCATCGTCGACGCCGCCTGCGAGCTGGGCTACCGCCGCACCCGCCTCTACCTCTACGACGCCGAGGCCAATACGCTGGTCGGCAAGGCGTCGTGCGGCATGGGCGACGACGCCGGCTTCGAGGGCTTTACGGTGCCGCTCGGCGCCAACCCCCTGATCGCCGAGATCTTCCGCGCCCACCGCCCCACCGTGTGGAACAAACGCCGCATCCTCGAGCGCTACGGCGCCGACGCGGCGGAGCCGTGGATGACGCGCCTGGGCCTCGCCGAGCTGACCTGGATCGACGTGCCGCTGCTGGCGGGCCACGAGCGCATCGGCACCCTGGCGTTCGACAACGGGCACGACCGCAAGGAGCACCGCTACGCCGACGAGGACCTCGAGGTGCTCGACGTCTTCGCCGGCATGGCGGCGCACGCCGTATCCAACGCCCAGGCCTACGAGAAGGAGGCGCTCGCCAACGCCTCGCTCTCCTCGATCCTGCGCGACGCTCCCGACGCCGTGGTGACCACCGGCCTCGACGGCCTGGTGACCTTCGTCTCTCCCTCGGGCGAGCGGGTGATCGGCCATCCCGCGGACAAGATGGTGGGGCAGCCCGTCTATCGCTTCTACACCGACCCGGAGCGCTCGCCGGACGCCGGGCTGCGGATCGCCCGCGGGCTCATGTCGCGCCTCCGGAAAGAAGGGACCGTCGCCAACCTGCGGCTCGACCTGCTGCCGGCGAGCGGACCGCCGCGGCCGGTGATGGTGTCGGCGAGCCTGCTCCACGACGACGCCGGCGAGGCCATCGGCACGCTCGGCATCGTCAAGGACGTGAGCGCCCTCGACGCCCAGAGCGAGCAGTACCGTACCGTGCTCGAAGGCTTCGGCTACGGCACCCTCGTCGTGTCCAAGCGCGGCAACGTGCAATTCGTCAACCGCAAGGCCCTGCGGCTCCTGAAGCGCGCCCGCGAGGACACCGTGGGCCGCCGCTTCGCCGACATGGTGCTGCCCGCCCAGCGCCGGGAGGTCGCCGACGCCTGCCGGCGGGTGGTCGCCGGCGACGGCGAGGAGGCCCTCGACTTCAGCCTGCTGCGCGGCGACGCGAGCCGCCTCTCGATCTCGGCGCGCCTGACCCCGGTGCGCTCGCAGCGCGGCGCCAGCGGCGTGGCCGTGGCCCTCTACGACAAAGGAGAGCTCTCCGCCCTCATCCAGTCCGGACGCCTGATGGCCCTGGGTCAGATGGTGGCGGGCATCGCCCACGAGATCAACAACCCGCTCAACAACATGGTGGTGGCCGTACGAGAGATGGCCGCCCGCCTCGACAACGAAGGGACCCTGTCGCCGAAGAACCGCCAATACGTGGAGATGATCGAGCGCAACGGCGGCCGTATCCAGGGCATCGTCGGCCAGCTCCGCGACTTCGCGCGCCCGGCGCTCTTCGAGCGCGTGCCGCTCGCCGTGAACCAGGTGATCGACGACGCCCTCGCCTTCTTCCGCAGCCGCTTCCGCCACCACGACGTCGAGATCCTCACCGAGCTGGCGCAGGACTTGCCGCCGGTGGCCGGCGACGCCAACCGGCTGCAGCAGGTGCTCGTCAACCTCATCGTCAACGCCGAGGACGCCATGGAAGGCCAGAGCGAGGAGAAGCGCCTGACGATCGCCTCGCGGCGCCGCGGCGAGCGGGTGGAGATCGACGTCTGCGACACCGGGTGTGGTATACCCGACGAGATCGCGGAGGCGATCTTCGACCCGTTCTTCACCACCAAGCCGCCGAACCAGGGCACCGGGCTGGGGCTGTCGATCTCGAAGAGCATCATGGACCTGCACGAGGGCGAGATCCGCGCCTCGCGCGCCGGCGGCGGACGCGGGGCCTGTTTCACGCTCACCCTGCCCGCGGCGGGCGGGGACGAGACTCAGGAGGGGAGCACGACTTGACGCCGACTTCGTATTCGATCCTCGTAGTGGACGACGAGGAGGACTTCCGCACCGTCCTGCGCGACCACTTCGAAGGCCGCGGCCACGCGGTGGCCGAGGCGGCCGACGGCGTGGCGGCGCTCGAGCTCTTCAGCGCCGGGCCGCGCCGCTTCGACCTGGTGATCACCGACATCCGTATGCCGCGGATGTCGGGCGAGGACCTGATCGCGCGCCTGCGCGCCCTGCGCCGTCACCTGCCGATCATCGGCGTCACCGGCCACGCCGACCTCTCGGGCAAGCTGGCCTTCCTCGACAACGGCGCCTACTACTACCTCGACAAGCCGTTGCCGCAGTGGCCGATCGTCGACCGTCTGGTGGACAACGCCATCCGCCTCCACCGCTACGAGGAGCAGGTGGAGGCGATGCGCCTCAAGGAATTCGAGATCGCCCGCCTGCTGCGCGCCTACATCATGCGCGAGGCGAGCCGCCAGGACTTGCTCTCGGGGGCCGGCGCCGAGCGCACGATCGACCTCGAGATCGAAATGCACTACATCGAGAACGAGCGTCCCGGCGGCGACTACGTGGAGTGGTTCCGCCGCGGCGATCGCGAAATCGTCTTCTACGTCGCCGACGCCTCGGGCCACGACGACCTGCTCTCGTGCTTCATGACCTGCCTGGCGAGCATGGTGCTGCACCGCAGCCACCACGCCTCGACCCCCAAGGTCGACGAGATGATCGCCACCCTCGACGCCGCGTTGTCGGCGCTGCGCGACGTCGATGCCCTGGGCCACGAGCGCTACCTGACGTTCTTCATCGGCTCCATCGACCTGGTCACCGGCGAGCTGCTCTACGTCAACGCCGGCCATCCCGAAGCGATCCTGCTGCGTCCGGCGGGCGGCGGCCCGACCCGGCGGCTCGAGTCGAACAGCCGGCCGGTGGGCTTCCTCTTCGACGCGCCGCCCGAGATGGGGCGGGTGCTTCTCGATCCGGGCGATCTGCTCTTCGTCTACACCGACGGCGCCACGGACCTGCTCGAGCACACGGCCCCCTCGGGGGGGATCGGGGGGGTGCGCACCGCCGCCGGCGCCTCGGGCGTCGACCAGCTCGCCGCCGAGGTCGAGCGCTGGCTCGCCTGGCCGCCGCGGGAGATCGTCGCCCGCGTCGCCCGTCATCTCGGCGA